>NZ_CP041327.1:306875-613750 GCF_013394125.1 Pseudoalteromonas sp. Scap25
GCGAGGGGCATTTTCACTTTTACGGTGTTGCTCTTCTACTTTTTCAACATCTTCTTCAGCGCGAACTTGCACTTTACTTAAAATACCGACCACATCGACTTTTAAGTTTTCTAGCATTTCAGAGAATAACTCAAACGACTCACGTTTGTATTCTTGCTTAGGATTCTTTTGTGCGTAACCACGTAAGTGAATACCTTGGCGTAAGTGATCCATTGCCGCAAGATGGTCTTTCCAATGTTGGTCAAGACTTTGAAGCATAATGGCTTTTTCAAACTGACGTAGTACAGAATCGCCGACCATTTGTTCTTTTTGCTTGTAGGCTTGTTCAACCGCTTCTTCAATACGCTCACGAAGTTTTTCTTCATACAGTTTATTGTCATCAGCTAACCACTGAGTAATTGGTAACTCAATTAGGAAATCTTGCTTTAAGCGCTCTTCAAGCCCTGGGATATCCCACATTTCAGCCAAGCTTTGTGGGGCAATGTATTGATCAATTACACCAGCGAGCACATCACCACGGATAGCGGTAATCGTTTCTGAAATATCACCTTCTTCAAGCAATTCGTTACGTTGAGAGTAAACAACACGACGTTGGTCGTTTGCTACATCATCGTACTCAAGTAGCTGTTTACGCACATCAAAGTTACGTGCTTCTACTTTACGCTGTGCGTTTTCGATTGCGCGGTTAACCCATGGGTGTTCAATCGCTTCGCCGCGTTGCATACCTAGTTTACGCATCATGTTAGTCATGCGCTCACCGGCAAAAATACGCATTAACGCATCATCCATCGATAGGTAAAAACGGCTTGAACCGGCATCACCTTGACGGCCAGAACGACCACGTAATTGGTTATCAATACGACGTGATTCATGACGCTCTGTACCAATAATGTGTAAACCGCCGGCATCAATTACTGCATCATGGCGAATCTTCCATGCGGCTTTAATTTCGGCAATTTGTTCGTCAGTTGGGTTTTCAAGTTTTTCAACTTCACTATTCCAGTTACCACCCAGTACAATATCGGTACCACGACCAGCCATGTTAGTGGCAATAGTAACAGTCCCTGGTAAGCCCGCATCAGAAACAATGTCTGCTTCTTGTGCGTGGAATTTAGCGTTCAGTACATTGTGCTTAATTTTTTCTTTACGTAAAAACTGCGACAAGTACTCAGAGCTTTCAATTGAGATAGTACCTACAAGTACTGGCTGACCACGTTCTTGACAGTCTTTAATGTCTGCTAAAATGGCTTCGTACTTTTCTTCTTGCGTTAGGTACACCAAATCTGCGCGATCATCACGGATCATTGGCTTATTGGTTGGCATAACAACTGTGTCTAAACCGTAGATAGACTGAAACTCAAATGCTTCTGTATCGGCTGTGCCTGTCATACCTGCTAGCGTTTCGTACAAGCGGAAGTAATTTTGGAACGTAATAGAAGCTAACGTTTGGTTCTCGTTTTGAATTTTCACACCTTCTTTTGCTTCTACGGCTTGGTGTAAACCTTCTGACCAACGACGTCCTTCCATAGAGCGACCTGTGTGCTCATCAATAATGATAACTTCGTTTTCTTTAATAACGTAGTCAACATCTTTTTGGTAAAGCTTGTGTGCACGAAGAGCTGCATAAACGTGACTAAGTAGCGTGATGCTCGCTGCTGAGTACAGTGAATCACCTTCTTCAATTAAGCCGCGCTCTGTAAGTAGCTCTTCAACTTTTATTTGCCCACGCTCAGTTAGGTGAACTTGCTTAGATTTTTCATCGATAGTGAAATCGCCATCGCCTTCAATCCCTTCCTCATCTTCTTTTTCTTGTAGTTCAAGTAAAGGAACAATGGTATTTATTTCAGTGTAAAGCTCTGAGCTGTCTTCAGCTGGGCCTGAAATAATAAGCGGCGTTCGCGCTTCATCAATTAGGATTGAATCCACTTCATCCACTACGGCATAAAATAATGGGCGTTGAACGCGCTCATCAATGCTAAATGCCATGTTGTCACGTAGGTAGTCAAAACCAAATTCGTTATTGGTACCGTAAGTGATGTCAGCTTCATAAGCTTGTTTTTTCTGTTGTGGCATCATGCCCGGAACATTACAACCAACGGTTAAGCCTAAAAACTCAAATAGTGGACGGTTGGTTTCAGCATCACGCTTGGCTAAGTAGTCATTCACGGTAATGACATGAACGCCTTTGCCTGTTAAGCCATTTAAATAAGCAGGAAGCGTTGCTGTTAGGGTTTTACCTTCACCAGTACGCATTTCTGCAATACGGCCTTGTTGTAAAACCATACCACCTAATAATTGCACGTCGAAGTGACGCATACCGTTTACACGCTTTGACGCTTCACGTACCACAGCAAATGCTTCTGGTAGAATATCGCCTAAGCTTTGTCCGTTATCGTAACGTTCTCTAAACTCAGCTGTTTTAGCTTTTAAATCTTCATCTGAAAGCGCTTCTAGTTGCGTTTCAAGTGCATTGATCAGTGCGACCGTCTTTCTTAGGTTTTTAATAGTGCGGTCATTGCGACTACCAAAAATCTTGGTAAATAAATTAGATATCATGATAAAACCGTTACAATGTGTTTTTTTGCTAGCCGTGCATCGGCTAACCCATTTTTTACAATTGATAATTAATGTATTCTTTAAATTAACCTTTAGGACACATTAATTAGCAATTTTGTATTAAGCTGCTTAAAAAGCACTGTTTATTACCTGCGCTACTATACCAGACTCTGCTAAACATCAAACTACCTCTATAAAAAGATCTTCATTTAAAACAGAAAAATGAGATCTCGCTCATAAAAATAGCGTTATGTAACGAAACTTGATTAAAACTGCAGATAAACAGACTCTGAAGATATGGTGTTGAATAAATTAAAAACAAGGGTGAAACGCCTAAATTTTACCCTTAAATACTTTGCTTGCGGTCATCGCTTTTTAACTCTTAAATTGCACAATCTTTTTATTTATTACTCTTCGTAAGTCACTTAAGCCATACGGTTTATCGGCAGGTGCATATACATGGTAGCGGTATCATTAAATAAGCTACTAATCGCAAATGAAGCGTGTGTTAATATCTTATGCAATCAGCGTTTGCTAATATTATTTTTAGTAGTATAAAGTTCATCATATTTTTTGTTGCTATAAAACGCGTTGATTGAGTTTTAATAAAAGGGAAAATAAAGTGCAAACCAACAAAGATAACTTAGTAGTCCTTGGCGCTGGTTGGCTTGGCCAAGCCTTATGTATTGATGCACAAAAACAAGGTTGGCAAGTGCAAGGAACTCATCGTAGTGACACTCATCAATTTGATTTTGAGCGTCAGTTTGTTTTACAAAACGGCGAGCTGCAGCACCAAGTGGATTTACAAAACGCGTACTGGGTGTGTGCTATACCGCCGCGCAGTCGTGACAGCGAAAGTGATTATTCTCAAGTGCTGGAGCAGGGGTTAAAGCTGGCAACTGAACTTAATTGCAAAGGTTTTTTATTGTGCTCATCGACTGGAGTGTATGATCAAGAGCCTGGAGTTTATAGTGAAAGTAGCGATATATCTGGCACTAACGAGCGACAAATAAAGCTCTATGATGCTGAAGAGCAAGTACTTGAGCAGCAAGGTAAAGTTTTAAGGTTAGCCGGATTGTTGGGGCCAAACAGAGAGCCGGGTCGTTTTGTGGCAGGTAAAGAGCTCAACACCTCTAGTCAGCAAGTGGTGAACATGGTGCATCAACAAGATGTGATCAATGCCATTTATGCGGTACTTAACAATTGGTCACAAGGGCAAAGCATTTATAATGTAGTTAACCCTGCGCATCCGAACAAAGCAGATTATTATGCACAAAAATGTGAGCTGTATGGCACACAAATGCCAAGTTTTAGTAGTGATGAAGTCGCTGAGCGCAAAGTTATTGGCTCAGCGATAGAAGCGCTGGGTTTTAGTTATCAGTATGGTATTTAACCTGAACTCTGAATAATAAATCTATCTCAAGCAGCTATTTTCAGTGCTAACTGCGTTGAATTTACTTGCAATAGGCGAGCTTTCGACACGTAATTTCGCCTTGTTTTCACTGGAAATCTCTGGCTAGAGAAAATAAACATAAATATCATATTGATTCAATACGTTAGTAAATCTCTTAACCAGAGTTCAGGCTATTTAATAAGAAGGTAAGGGCGAATTTTTTATAAAGTCGGACAACTTACCTTCACTTAGTAGTGTGTTAGCCGCTTCGATATCGGGAGCAAAGTAGCGGTCTTTATCGTAATAGCTAACATGTTGGCGTAGCAGTGCCTTCGCATTTTCTACCTGCTTACACGCATGTAGTGGCGCTCTAAATTCTAACCCTTGAGAAGCACTTAGCCACTCAACGGCTAACACGCCTTGCGTATTATTAGCCATATCAACTAAGCGCCTAGCGGCAAAGGTTGCCATAGAGACATGGTCTTCTTGGTTAGCTGAGGTCGGTAAGCTATCTACCGAGGCTGGGTGTGCTAGTGACTTGTTCTCAGAGGCGAGCGCAGCTGCGGTCACTTGAGCTATCATAAATCCTGAATTTACCCCACCGTTTTCAACTAAAAATGGCGGCAATTTTGATAAATTAGAGTCAATCAGTAGGGCAATACGTCGCTCAGCTAAGGCGCCAATTTCGGCAATGGCAATCGCAAGATTATCAGCGGCCATAGCAACGGGCTCAGCATGAAAGTTTCCACCTGAAATAATATCCCCCACATCGGCAAAAACGAGTGGGTTATCGGTTACCCCGTTTGATTCACATATTAATACTTCGGCGGCTTGGCGTATTTGGGTTAAGCACGCACCAAGTACTTGCGGTTGGCAACGCAGGCAATAAGGGTCTTGTACTTTTTCACAATTAATATGTGAGTCACTAATTTGTGAGTGGGTACTTAATAGTTCTCTAAATACGTGCGCGGTATCAATTTGCCCTTGTTGACCACGAACCTCATGAATACGTGCATCAAATGGTGCGCGACTGCCCATGGCGGCCTCAATACTGATAGAGCCAATTACACAGCTTTGTGCGTACAAGTCTTCGGCTCTAAATAAGCCCTGCAGTGCAAATGCAGTAGAGGCTTGCGTGCCATTTAATAAGGCTAAGCCCTCTTTGGCGGCTAATGTCAGTGGCTCAAGCCCTGCAATTTTTAACCCCTGTTCTGCGCTTATTAGCTCTCCTTGGTAGCGCATTTTCCCTTCACCCAATAAAGGCAGGCACATATGAGCAAGGGGGGCTAAATCGCCCGAAGCGCCCACTGAGCCCTTTTTAGGCACGCATGGGTACACTTCATTTTTGAGTAGCTGTATAAAAAACTCAATGACTGCTAAACGAATACCAGAATAACCCCGTGATAAAGAATTTACTTTTAGGGTGATCATTAATCTGACCGTGCTGTCATCCATTAATTCGCCAATGCCCGCAGCGTGTGAAAGCACAATACTGCGTTGTAATAGTTCTAGCTCATCATTCGCTATTTTAGTATTGGCTAATAAACCAAAGCCGGTATTAATACCATATACAGTACGCTGCTCGTTTATTACGTCTTGAACGGTTTGCGCGCTGGCTGCTATTTGTGTGACGGACTCAGTTGCCAAAGTTAAATCTACGGCCGATTGATTAATTTTTCTTAAGGTATTTAATTCAAGCTGACCCGGTGTGAGTGTGTATGAAATCATGACTTATCCTTGTTAAGCATAGGTAGGTCTAGGTTTTGTTGTTGTGCACAGTTTTTTGCAATGTCATAACCAGCATCGGCATGGCGCATTACACCGGTAGCGGGATCGTTCCACAGCACTCTAGCAAGGCGTTGCTCTGCTTCATCGGTACCATCGGCAACAATAACTACACCTGAATGCTGGCTAAAGCCCATTCCAACGCCGCCACCATGATGAAGCGATACCCAAGTAGCACCGCCAGCGGTATTGAGCAGGGCATTTAAAAGTGGCCAATCAGAGACAGCATCGGAGCCATCTTGCATGCTCTCTGTTTCACGATTAGGACTAGCTACTGAGCCTGAGTCAAGATGATCGCGGCCAATAACTACTGGTGCTTTAAGTTCACCATTTTTAACCATTTCATTAAAGGCAACCGCTAAACGCGCGCGGTCTTTTAAGCCAACCCAACAAATACGTGCAGGCAAGCCTTGAAATTGAATTCGCTCACGCGCCATATCAAGCCAATTATGCAAATGCTTATCATCAGGAATGAGCTCTTTTACTTTTGCGTCTGTTTTGTAAATATCTTCGGGATCGCCCGATAGTGCTACCCATCTAAATGGGCCAATGCCTTCACAAAATAATGGACGAATATAAGCAGGCACAAATCCAGGGAAATCAAAAGCATTTGCTACGCCTTCTTCGAGCGCCATTTGACGAATATTGTTGCCGTAGTCGGTAGTTGCTGCGCCCGCATCTTGCAGTGCCAGCATCGCTGTTACTTGAACAGCCATTGACTGTTTGGCCGCTTTTACCACTGCTTGTGGATTATCGATTCGCATTTTTGCTGCATGCTCCATACTCCAACCTTGTGGCAGGTAGCCGTTAAGCGGATCATGAGCAGAGGTTTGATCGGTGACTATATCGGGAGTAATACCACTTTTTACTAAGGTACTAAAAACATCAGCCGCGTTACCAAGTAAACCCACAGAAAGCGCTTCACCTTTTACACAGGCATCGGTTATTAATTTTAATGCATGCTCAAGATCTGTGGCTTTTACGTCGACGTACCCTGTTTTTATTCGAAAATCGATACGGCTTTCATCACATTCCACCACTAAGGCACTAAAGCCAGCCATGGTTGCAGCTAATGGTTGTGCTCCGCCCATTCCTCCCAGGCCACCTGTTAACACCCACTTACCTTTGGCATCGCCTGAGAAATGTTGTTTTGCCATAGCTACAAAGGTTTCGTAAGTGCCTTGAACAATTCCTTGAGAACCAATATAAATCCAAGAGCCAGCGGTCATTTGGCCGTACATCATCAAGCCTTTTTTATCTAACTCGTTAAAATGTTCCCAGTTAGCCCAGTGCGGAACAAGGTTAGAATTTGCAATTAATACCCGCGGTGCGTTGCTATGAGTTTTAAATACCCCCACCGGTTTACCTGATTGCACCAATAGGGTTTCGTCATCTTCAAGGCGCTCAAGCGTCGCAATTATTTTGTCGTAGCTTGGCCAGTCACGGGCAGCACGGCCAATCCCACCATACACCACCAAAGCTTGCGGGTGCTCGGCAACATCAGGGTCTAAATTATTCATTAGCATGCGTTTAGCTGCTTCGGTTTGCCAGCTTTTAGTAGATATTTGATTACCATGCTGTGCGCGAATTGTGCGTTGTGTGTCCAGTCGATGATCCATTATTCACTCCTGTTAAATTTAAGCGTTATGGGCTTTGTTATTGTTTTTAAATGTTAATTGTCCGCCCAAGCGGTACTTACTGCCTGGCGATATAAGTCGTGCAAAACTAACAATTCCGTTTACCGACCAAGTACGGCGTATTACTTGTAAACAGGGCTCTTCATTATATAAATTAAGCCATTGGCACATTTCACTGTTTGGCGTAATAGCCTCTACCGTATGCCTCGCTTGCGTTAAAGGAGCAACTGTTGATAAGTATTCGTGCGGGGTAAGGGCGGTAAAATCTTGTTGTAAATAATCTTTTGCAAGGGGTGGATTTACAAAGCGCTCCTCTACTTGCAAGGGACTGTCGTTTTCATTATGAATAATGACACTGCGATACACCACGCTATCTACCTCTACACCTAAAGCAATTGCAATTGGCGCGACGGCATTAATCGATTCTAATACTTGCACTGTGCAGCTGTAGTTTCCGTTTCGCTCTTTTACTTCATTGGCGATGTTTTTTATTTCAAGTAATGACGACTGAGACTTGAAGCTTGCTACAAACGTACCTAGGCCTTGGCTACGGGTTAAAATACCGGCATCAGTGAGTTCACTAAGTGCCCGACGTGCGGTCATTCTGCTTACTGTAAACTGTTTGGCTAGTTCGTTTTCTGAGGGGACACGTTGGTTTTCAAGCCAAAGCCCACTGCGTATTTTGTCCACAATAAACTGTTTTATTTGCGTAAACTTAGGTGTTGGCATAAATATTTTTAGTATATTAAAAATAAACAATACCTAGTAAGATGGCATAATCATCTTGTATATACAAGATGTGTTTTTAAACTTGTTGAACACTATCGCGGAGAGACTTATGCAAGCCACAGAATCCACAGAACAGTTAAATGATATCGATTTATTACTCACCGATGCCAATATTGCCACCATGGATAACAACATTGATGCACCTTATGGAGCGATAGAAAATGCGGCTTTAGCAATTAAAAATGGCAAAATAATATGGTTGGGTGAGCAAACTGAGTTACCTGATTTTGATGTATTAGCCACTCCGGTAGTAAGTATCAAAGGGCAGTGGTTAACCCCGGGCTTAATTGACTGCCATACTCACTTGGTGTTTGCCGGTTCTCGTGCACAGGAGTTTGAGCAGCGTTTACAGGGGGTAAGCTATCAGCAAATTGCCGCGCAAGGGGGCGGAATTGCAAGTACCGTGAAAGCAACCCGAGAGGCTGACCACGAACAATTATTTGTAGCAGCAAAAGATCGTTTAAATGCACTGCTAGCTGAAGGTGTCACTACGGTAGAAATTAAGTCAGGGTATGGGCTTGATATAGAAAATGAAAAAAAAATATTAGAAGTCGCTAGGCTTTTAAATCAACATCATCCTATTGAAGTCATTAATACCTTTTTAGGCGCGCATGCACTACCTTTAGAGTTTAAAAATCGCAGTGATGATTATATAAATTTAGTGTGTAATGAAATGCTTAACACACTTGTTGAACATGATTTAGTCGATGCAGTAGACGTATTTTGTGAGGATATTGGTTTTAGTCATGCTCAAACGCAGCGAGTATTTGATGCGGCTAAAAAACTGGGGTTAGCAATTAAGTGCCATGCTGAGCAATTATCCAATCAACAAGGTGCTGCGCTGGTGGCGCAATACAATGGTTTGTCGGCCGATCATTTGGAATATCTTGATGAAGCCGGAGTTAAAGCTATGGCAAATGCAGGTACTGTGGCGGTATTACTGCCCGGTGCTTTTTATTTTTTAAAAGAAACGAAATACCCTCCAATTGAACTGTTAAATAAATACAAGGTTCCCATCGCAATTGCCAGTGACTTTAACCCAGGCACATCACCGTTATGTTCTTTGCAATTAATGATGAATATGGCTTGTACATTATTTAATTTTACTCCAGAACAGGCATTAATGGGAGTCACGGCACACGGAGCTCAGGCTCTTGGTTTTGCTGATAGAGGCGTATTAAAAGTAGGCGCTCGCGCCGACATAGCACATTGGCAAATTGAGCATCCAGCACAATTAAGTTATCAGTTTGGGGTAAATAAACTGTTAAATCTATGGATATTGGGTAAACTTAGCTAATTATGAGACTTAACTCTTAAGCCTATGTTTTATTTAATGTCAGTGAGTACCTCAGCTATGGATGGAACGTTATTGAGCTATAGCAATTTAGCTATTTTTTTAAGTGGTGCACTTTTAATGGCAATGGTTGCAGCGTTGTTAACCGTTAAAAGTAACGTAATAAGGCTCAGCTTTTTATACACTGGGCTGATTGGTTTAGCTATGGTTAGCACTGCCATCCCTTGGTTTGTTTTGTTATTGGCTCTGGGATTTGCTTTTCATTTATATCAGGCGAATTTGCTAAAGCAAAAAGTCCCGTTACTTATCAGTGCCTGTGCCTCAGGCGGGCTTGTTTTATTATTTACAGGTTACCTCTTTTTTACATTGCATTTAGCGTGGTTACTTATTCCAATTTTACTACTCAGTAGCAGTGGTTTTTTAATGGCTAATACGCCGCAGACTGCTCCAACTTTAAAGCCAGAAACCGAGCCTGAAGCGTATGTTGAAAACTCACCCTTAGCCAGCTTCCCTGATAAACAGCAGTTACGTCAAAAATATAATGAACTCAATGATAAGGATCCATTTACAGCAGCAATCATCGTACTGAGGCTAGAAGGTTTTGCTCAAGTTAATCAACATATTGGCCGAGATTTTGGCGACTTATTATTATCTCAGTCGGCCAATCGAATAAAAGATCTATTAGATAGCGATGAAGTTTTTTTTCTTGCTGAGCATGCTAAATTAGCGCACTTGGGTGGGTTAAACTTTGCATTTATTTGTGATTTACAAAATCATAATCATTTACATCAACAGCTTATAAAGCAAATTATTGGCGCTACCTTAAAGCCGTTCAATGTAGCTAATTGTACGATTGAAGTAAAAGTAAGAGCCAGTTATGTACATTGTAATAAACAAAGCAGCAGCTTTGATGAGCTAATTAGTCATGCTTACTTGGCGCTTGATAGTCGGCCAGCTAAACAAATTGTGGCTTATCATCAGCAAATGACGACTGATCATTTAGAGCAGCAAGCGCGATTAACTGAGCTGGCGAATATCAGCTTTGCTGATGAGTTCGAATTGTTTTTTCAACCGGTTATTCGAAATGAAGATGGCCAAATTGAATTTTTAGAATTGCTATTACGCTGGCAGCATCCAACCCAAGGGACTTTATCGGCGAGCCAGTTTATCAACGATATTAGAATTGCAGGGCTTGGTTACTCACTTGCGACCTTTGTTATTGAACGAGCTGGAGAGCTTGCCATGGCACTGCGTATGGAAGGAATGAGGGTGCCTTTAAGTGTTAACTTATTTGGCCCAGAAATGCTCAACGAAGAGTTTGTTGATTTTGTTTATGGGGTTATCGGTGAGCACCAACTTAGGCCTGGTGATTTAATTTTAGAATGTCCGCTACACATTTTTACTAGCCTAGATGATAAAGGTAGAGCCATGATAGCAAGACTTAACAGCTTAGGTTTAAAAGTGTGCGTTGATGGTTTAGGTGATAATCCTGTATTACTTTCTAAGTTACCTAGTTTAGCGGTGGCATACATTAAAATATCGCCTGCATTAACTGCTGACTTTAGTAATCAAAATAACATACGTAGTTTAGTAGGTGGTATGGTTGAAATGCATAACCAGCAACAGACGAAAGTTATTTTTGAAGGTGTTGAAACACTCGATCAACTAAAGTTTGTAAAAAGTCTAAAAGCCTATGCTTCACAGGGATACTATTTTGGACACCCATTGAGCAGTTTAGGATTAATGAGTTGGTTTAAGCAATGGTTAGAAGCACAAGAACTTTAAGTGTGTTTTAAAGGCTTAGTTTTGTTTGTAAATAGGTATTAACTAAAGCACTGATCACTTGGCCACACTGTAATTTACCTGCAGTTATAGAATGAGGGTGTTGTGAAGGTGCTGCTTCGCATAAGTGTAAATAAGCACTGCGCGGATCATTTGCAGCTAAGTAAACATAATGCTCACCATCGCTGACATCAAAACCACAGTAATTAAAGGCACTTGCAGGCATATTGGTTAAGCTATCTAAATCAACTTCTACCCCTAGCGGTGCGTTATCAAACCTTTGGAGTGCATGGGTGGTTGCTTCTGTTAAGTTTATTTCGCGCTTCACATTAATTGTTTGATAGCTTGTGTAGCTAAAGTTAGCGCTCTGCATAGCATCAAAAATAGGTTGATTGTTTTTTAGCTCATGTAAGCCAATAACATGGTAATTATTGAGCAGCTGCTCTTGATAAGCGTAGCGAAACCCATTACCACTGTGCCTACCTTCACACTCACGAAAGTCGGCATGAGGATCTAAATTAATCGCGTTAATTGCGTTATGGCTATGTTTGGCAAGTGAGCGAATAATACCTAAACAGTTATTATGCCCGCCGCCAATAACAATAGGTTCAAGACCCGCTTTAAAAACCATGTCTAAAATTGCTTCAACTCGCTCATCTATTTCAGCGCACAGCTTACGCAATTGAGCTAAGTCGTTTGGATTATGATTATCAAGCGGTAGTGCTTGTTGCATTAAATCATCGAGGGTGACTTCGCCAAGCAGTAATACTTTTTGCATGGCAATAGCGTCATTATGAGGTTGGTTTAAAAAGCGTTGTAAAAACGCAGGCCAAGCATGCTGTGCGCCACCATTTCCTAGATTGGCTCTCGGGCCAATGTCTTCACAAATCCCGAGTAAAACAAAGCGCATACCAAATTGTACGGCATCAGCAAGTGCTTGTTGAATATTGTCGCGGGCATCAAGTAATGCCATCGACTGCCATGCTTTTAGCTCTCCAGCACGGTCAGAGCAAATTTCCTTTACCGTGCTTTCGTCGTATAGTTTAAGGTGAAAGGTCACGCTACAGTTCTATTATTTCTAGCTCTAATTCTTCAGCTGAAAGCACAATACCGGTACTGTCAGCATATACAAAGTCATCATCAAAAAATGATACGCCAGCGAAATTAACCCCTATACCGCTTTCGCCCGCGCCTTCACTGTCTGCTGCAACAGGAATTGACGCAATAGCTTGAATACCTAAATCAAGTTCTTCAAGCTCATCAACGTGACGTAATGCACCATATACGATAATGCCTTGCCAATTGTTTTCTAGTGCCAGCTCAGCCAGCTCAATGTCGATTAATGCTCTGCGAGTTGAGCCGCCACCATCAATAAGTAAAATCTGATCAGTACCATCTTGAGAAAGTAATTGGCGGATCAGTTCATTGTTTTCAAAACATTTTACCGTTTTAATGCGGCCACCAAAACTGTGTCGACCACCAAAGTTGATGAACATAGGTTCAAGCACATCAACCACATCAGCAAAGTGGTCGCATAAATCAGAAGTGCTGTAATCCATTATTTTATCCTCAAAAGATACATAAGTTAGTGACTCAGTATACCCTCCTTATATGCAATAACAACGACTTAATCGCAGTAAATTTAGCCATAATTAGAACTAAATCAACTATAAGAATAATAATTCTTTCATAAACTTGTCATTTCCCCACAACAAGATTATAAACAGGTGTATTGCATCCATGATGCGGCTGAACCATTTTCACCTTCAGTGGCAAGAGTTGTAAAATTGAGTAATACTGTGGTTAGGCCAATGGTTTTATATTGTCCATTTGTTTAAAAGGAGTTTGTTAATGGTTAGACTTTACCGGCGACCCTTTTTATTTGTTCAAACTTAATGAGTTAAATGAAAGAAAGCATCACTTTATACTGCGCTGGCAAATTTAATATAGGTATTTACAATGAATTTTCTACAAAATCTGACGATAAAACGCCGTTTGCAACTAAACGCCTTAGTTGTAGGTTTAACAATGATTGTCATGCTATGCATCATAATTTATGAAGCACGTGTGATGCTTAAATTAAATGAAACAATTCAATACGCCGAAGAGCTTGATGTGCATGAGCTTTCGATGCGTAAATATGAAAAAGACTTTTTATTTTATAAAGATGAAAAAAGCTTAGATTTATTCACTAATGAATATAAACAGCTGCAGCTCAAACTAGGGAAACTATCTGCTTTATCAAAAGATTTAGATATTGCCATTGATCAGGTTAACCAATTTGAGGTGCTTGCAAAGCAGTATTATGATGACTTTCAAATTGTTGTTAATTTGCAACGGAAGATAGGTTTACATCCTAAAGATGCGCTTTATGGCGAACTGCGTAAGTCAGTACACAACATTGAAACATTATTGAATCAGCAAAATGATTATAAATTACTGACCACCATGTTGCAGCTACGCCGCGCTGAGAAAGATTTTATGTTGCGTTTAGATACCAAATATTTAGACCGATTTAATAAATTAGGTGATGAGTTAAAACAACAAGTAAATACCTCAGAAATACCTAGTAATATACGCAATCAATTAACTTCATTAATGACCAATTACCAAGGCAAATTTACCGCACTAGTTGAAGCACAAATCGCTTTAGGGGTTGATTTAGATTCGGGTGCTCTTGGAAAAATGAGAGTCAGTATTAAGAAAAGTGATGATGTGGTGACTGCCATTACTTCGGCCACTAAAAAACAAGTTGCTGAGACGGCCCAGCAGGCGCAATTATTGGCAATAGCCATATTTATAATTGCCAGTGTGATTGTGATGGTTCTTGTGTACTTAACGAGTCGCTCAATTATTCAGCCTATTGAGAGGGTTTATCAAACTATTGACAAGATAAGAAAAAACAATGATTTAAGCTTATTCATAGAGCACAAAGGAGAAGATGAAGTCACTAGGATGACCATAGATTTTAATAGCTTGATTAGCGACTTTAAAGATCTTATCTATGAAGTAAATACTGCTCTAACAACGCTTAATATAGCAACGGGTAACTTATCTGAAACAACCTCAGCAACTAGTTCTGGCATGCAAGAGCAATTGCATGAAGCGGACATGGTGGCAACGGCAGCCACAGAAATGCAAGCAACGATTCAAGATATTTCACATAATACAGAAGCTGCAGCTAAAAAAGCTGAATCAACCAATGTAAGTGCTCAACAAGGTCAGGTTGAAGTAGAGTCAACCATTAAACATATTAATGCTTTGTCTGATTCGCTTGGTAAGGCCTCTAGCGTGGTGTCACAGCTAGAAAAAGATGGTGAAACCATTGGCTCTGTACTTGATGTAATTCGTGCCATTGCAGAACAAACTAATTTACTGGCTCTAAATGCGGCTATTGAAGCAGCAAGAGCGGGTGAGCAAGGTCGTGGTTTTGCGGTTGTTGCAGATGAGGTGCGCTCACTTGCACAACGCACGCAAGAGTCAACTAGCGAAATTGAGGGTATTATTAACACCTTACAACAGCGTACCCAAGAGGTAGTAAGTATCATGCATCAGTGTCGTACTCAAGGTGGTGAGAGTGCAACACAAGCAACAAAAGCGGGTGAATTGCTAGGAGCTATCACTGTTGATGTGCAAACGATTATGGAAATGAGTACACATATTGCTACTGCTATTGATGAACAGAGCCAGGTAGCATCAGAGGTTAATAAAAACGTAGTCCGTATTCGAGATATTGCTGAAGGGGCTGCTGCTCATTCACAAACGAATGCGCAAACAAGTGAAGAGGTATCTGAGCAATCAAGGGTGCTTCATCAAGCAATCTCAAAATATAAAGTTTAATTATCCATAGAAACAAGCGGCTTAATTGCCGCTTGTTTGTTATTAACGAAGCAGAAGCATCATAACTGACGTTAAGGTACAAATTTTATTGGTACGCTATCTTTGTTATTTTCATGTTGTTTAACACGTTCTAAATAAGTGTCCCACAACTTAGTATGTTCGGCTTGTAACTTAGCCAAATATTGCCAGCTAAACAACCCGCTGTTGTGCCCGTCGTCAAACTCTAAACGCAACGCGTAATGCCCTACGGGTGTAATGCTTTTAATGCCCACTGTTTGTTTATTAAGTACTAACTTCATAGGCTCAGAGCCATGGCCTTGCACCTCGGCTGAGGGAGAGTGAACCCGTAAAAATTCAGTACTGAAGGTTGCGTCTGAATGATCATCAAAAAACACATCTAAATTTTTACTTACACTATGATAGTGCACTTTAGTTACTTGTTTCATCGTCATCTCACTTACAAAAAAGCCTCCATGCTGGAGGCTTTTAGTATACATTAAACGGCTGTTAAAGAATAAAGCGGCTTAAGTCTTCATCTTCAACCAGCGCACCTAGGTGCTTTTCAACATAGGCAGCGTCAATAACTAAACTTGAACCCGCTTTTTCAGAAGCATCATATGAAATTTCTTCCATTAATCTTTCCATAACAGTATGCAGACGGCGAGCACCGATGTTTTCGGTTTTCTCATTAACCTGCCAAGCGGCTTTAGCAATTCGCTCAATTGCATCGTCGCTAAATTCAACAGCGACATGCTCTGTTTTGAGTAGCTCGCGTTGTTGCTCCGTAAGTGATGCGTGTGGCTCAGTTAAAATGCGCTTAAAGTCATCGGCTGTGAGTGCTTCAAGTTCAACACGAATAGGTAAACGGCCTTGTAACTCCGGGATCATGTCTGATGGTTTAGACATCTGGAATGCACCTGAGGCAATAAATAGCATATGGTCAGTTTTGACCATGCCATGCTTAGTGTTTACTGTAGAACCTTCAATAAGCGGTAGTAAATCACGTTGTACACCTTCACGGCTTACATCTGGGCCTGAGGCTTCACCGCGCTTACAGATTTTGTCGATTTCGTCAATAAACACAATGCCGTTTTGCTCTACAGCAAAAATTGCCTGCTCTTTTAATTCTTCAGGGTTAACTAATTTTCCGGCTTCTTCTTCGGTAAGTAGTTTAAATGCTTCTTTAATTTTAAGCTTACGTTTAGTGCGTTTATCACCACCCATATTTTGAAACATGCCCTGTAGCTGGTTGGTCATTTCTTCCATACCAGGAGGAGCCATAATTTCAACATTCGGTTGAGCTTGGGCTAAATCAATATCGATTTCTTTGTCATCTAGCTGGCCTTCGCGTAATTTTTTACGAAACGATTGACGTGTCGATGAGCTTTCATCGCGCTGAACTTCCCCATACTGATCTTTCACTGGAGGTAGTAATACATCTAAAATACGCTCTTCAGCGGCTTCTTCTGCACGGTGTTTAAACTTTTTGGTTTGTTGTTCACGGGTCATTTTGATTGAAACGTCGACTAAATCACGGATGATAGTTTCAACTTCTTTACCTACATAACCTACTTCTGTGAATTTAGTGGCTTCCACTTTAATAAAGGGGGCATTAGCCAGTTTTGCTAATCGACGCGCAATTTCCGTTTTACCTACACCAGTAGGGCCAATCATTAAAATATTCTTTGGCGTTACTTCTGCACGTAAATCTTCGTTTAACTGCATACGGCGCCAGCGATTACGAAGGGCAATAGCAACCGCTTTTTTTGCTTTTGCTTGACCAATAATATGTTGGTCTAGCTCATGAACAATTTCTCTTGGGGTCATATCAGACATAGCGGGTTCCTATTACAATTCTTCGATAGTTTGGAAGTTATTCGTAAATACACAGATGTTGCCAGCAATTGTAAGACTTTTCTCTACAATTTCATGGGCACTTAAGTCGGTATTTTCTAATAAGGCGGTTGCAGCAGATTGTGCAAAGTTTCCGCCGCTGCCAATTGCGATCAGGTCGTTTTCAGGTTGTACGACGTCACCATTACCAGTGATGATCAATGAGGCAGTTTCATCAGCAACAGCTAGCAGGGCTTCAAGTTTGCGTAAGGCACGATCGCTACGCCAATCTTTAGCCATTTCTACAGCCGCTTTAGTTAGATTGCCTTGGTGCATTTCTAATTTGCTTTCAAAACGTTCGAAAAGGGTGAAGGCATCAGCAGTACCGCCAGCGAAACCAGCGATTACTTTGCCATTATAAAGACGTCGAACTTTTCGGGCATTGCCCTTCATTACAGTATTACCAAGGGAGACTTGGCCGTCACCACCAATAACAACTTTGTCATCACGGCGTACACTTACGATTGTAGTCATGTTATTCCTCACCATCGCGCTGCAAGGGGGCAGCGCGTAAAAAACGATTATGAAGAGGTTATATGGGTGAATGGTTTAAATTCAAGTCCAGCCCCAAATTCCGCAGCCAACGATATTAATTCGTTTTAGTTTGTTCTTATCACTTTCTGCTTGGCGCTTGGTTTCATAAGGCCCTAAACGCACCTTATACCAAATACCATTAGTACCTGTGGTTTTTTTGATCTCTGAAATTAGCCCAGCAAAGGCTATTTTAGCCTTTAAGGTTTCAGCTTGTTGATGCGTTTTAAATGAACCACACTGCATAACATAAGGGCCTTTTTGTTCAAGTTCTTTCACTTCAACTTGAATTTCATGCTCTTTAATTTCTTTAATAAATTTAGGTGGTCGCGGTTTAGCTATTTCTACTTGTTTTTCGGCTGTTGGGTTTGCTTGTTTTTCAACAAGATCAGGATCGGCATTATTTTTAACAAACCAGAGTCCATATGCAAAGCCACCCACAAGTACTAGTGCAATCAGGGTTAATAACAGCGGAAAAGGTTTTTTAGCCGGTTCTTGTTTGGTGTTTTTTCTATTTTTTGGTTTTTTATTAATATAATCGTGCTGTGCCATGGTGTTATGTGTGGCCTTACCTAAATCATGTCTGTAGGGTCTACGTCTAAACTCCAGCGAACTTTTTGAGCTAGTTTACTGGTGCTGAGATAATCAACCATTTGTGCAAGATACGGATGTAAAATGCGTCGATCTTGCGCTTGAATATGTAATTGAAAACGATACATCCCCGCAATCTTTTCTAAAGGCGCAGGGATAGGTCCAAGCAATTGTATACCAGATACCCCATTGACAGGAACCAAATCCGTTAGAAAGTCGACGACTTGCTTAATGTTATGTCCCTGTGCACGAACTATTGCCATACTGGTGATTGGTGGTAACTGCGCGTCACTTCGTTCAGTGAGCGCAAAGCGGGCAAAATCTTGATAGCCGTTATTAACTAAATCTTGTAATAATGGGTGCTCAGGGAAGTGTGTTTGTAATAATACTTCACCGGGCTCACCAGAACGTCCAGCTCTGCCTGCAACCTGAGTCACTAATTGAGCAAGGTGTTCTGTTGCCCTAAAGTCACACGAATATAAACCACTATCTACATCTAAAATGAGTACTAAGCTTACATCCGCAAAGTGGTGGCCTTTGGCCAGCATTTGCGTACCGACTAAAATGCGTGCGCCACCTTGGTTTATTTCATCCAATGCTTTTTCAAGGCTGCCTTTGCGCCTCGTAGAGTCACGGTCTATTCGGCTAATTGGGATGTCTTTAAATTCAGTACTCAAAAATTCTTCTATTTGTTCGGTGCCTTTGCCGTTAGGAAATATCTGCGTGCTTCCACAGTCAGGGCATTGATGCGGTACTTGATATTGGTCACCACAATGGTGGCAAATCATCTGACCGATGGCTTTATGAAAGGTTGCACTCGTGCTGCAGCGATTACATTCACTTAACCAACCACACTCATGACATATTAAAGTGGGCGAAAAACCACGGCGGTTTAAAAATACCATTACCTGCTTACCTTTATTCAGGTGCTGGCGCATTATCGCTAAGCTCGCATGGGCAATACCCGCTTGATCAGGCTGACCTTTCATGTCGAGAAGCTTAAATTGATTATCGGTGGCCGTTTGTGCACGCTCACTTAATGTGAGTAACTGGTATTTGTTATTAATTGCTTTGTGCAGTGTTTCTAATGCGGGAGTCGCACTGCCTAAAATAAGCGGGATATTTTGCTGATATGCGCGATACGCTGCTAAATCGCGTGCATGATAGCGTAGAGTATCTTGTTGTTTAAATGAAGCATCATGCTCCTCATCAACCACAATCATCCCGAGTTTTAAAAAGGGTAGAAAAATACTCGAACGAGTACCTATAACGATAGCACAACTGCCTTTTTCACAAAACCGCCATGTTTGCAGACGCTCGTTATCGGTGAGCGCTGAATGCCATAGCATAATTGGCGTGTCAGGGAAGCGACGTCTAAAACGATTCACTGTTTGTGGTGTTAAACCTATTTCTGGAACAAGCACTAACGCTTGCTCTCCACGTTTTAACACCTCTTCAAGACACTGTAGGTAAACTTCTGTTTTACCGCTACCCGTGACACCTTCAAGTAAAAAACTATTAAAACCAGCACTTTGATTTATAGTAGTGCAAGCAATTGCTTGTTCTTTATTTAAGCGAGGCTTAGTGCCCACAGTAGGAAAGGCATGTTGCCATTGATTGTCATGTTCAATGGTTTGCACTATCAGTTCTTTTGCTAATAGGCTATCAATAGTCTTTTTATTAAACCCGAGGGCTTTTAGTTCCGTTAATGATGATTTACCCGATGCAGATAATTGCTTAAGCAAGTTAAGCTGTGTTTTAGCTTTTAAAGATGGTAAAAGCGCCCCTTTATCAGTTAACGTCAGCATATTTATACTGGTTTTATCAGGGCATTCACCTTGGCGCAGCGCATTGGGGAGTGCAATATGAATAGTTTCACCTAGTGGATAACAATAATAACGCGCAGTAAACTTCAGCAGCTCCAAATGTTGTGCAGATAACACCGGCGAATTATCAATTACTTCAATAATAGATTTGATTTTGCCTTCAGGAACTTCTGTATCGGTTTTTAAACTAAGGATAACCGCTACTTTTCGTTGATTGCCAAAAGGGACGAGTACGCGCATGCCAGGCTGCAATTTAGTCAGCGGTGTTAATTGCTCATCCACTTTATAATCAAAGGTGCGAGGTAAGGGGACTTTTATTGCAACTTCAACAAAACACATAACAACTCAACTAAGAAACCTAATAGCCTAATGTACTAAAAATAGTATTAAAAGCCTACCGACAAATCAGTAATCAATAGGTGTTTGCAGACTTTTTAGTAAAAAGAATAATTAAAGCTTGTGTGCGTGCGGGTTGTTGGATAAAATTCGCGACCAATAAATTTGTTTTAACGACGTATGGTGCCAGACTTCGGGTTTGGAGAGCGATGCGGCCTTAACTAGAGGTTCCTATGAAAGAAGGTATTCACCCTAAGTACGAAGTAATTTCTGCAACTTGTTCATGCGGAAACAAATTCGAAACTCGTTCTACTTTGTGTAAAGACATTCACTTAGACGTATGTTCTGCGTGTCACCCGTTTTACACTGGTAAGCAAAAGATTTTAGACACTGGCGGCCGTGTTGATCGCTTCAACAAGCGCTTCGGTGCACTTAGCAGCAAAAAATAATTTTTTGTTTCTATGTAAAAAAAGCACCTTAGGGTGCTTTTTTTGTGCCTAAAATTCACTTATCCCTCCATTTTATAACAGTTTTGTATTTATTATTTTTGCATAACTATTTCCTGTTCTTATTCCGAATATGCATAAACATTTGCAGACAAAATTGCCAATATTATCTATATTTTTATTTGTTACACTTTAAATATGGTACTTAAATGTAGTTAACGTGAAGTTATTTGTATTTAAAGTTAAACAAAGTTCGGTATTTCACTATTTTAATTTAAGACTGAAAAGAGTATTTCATAAATATTGAATAAGGGTAAAAACGACCTGTAATATTCATTTTTATGACGAATTTATATTTTAAAAATGTCAGGATAATCTAGGGAAGTTGCTGATAAATCACTTAAAATTAAGAGTTCTAGCATATAACAGGATAGACCTGATATTGCTTGGAATTTAAAAATAATAAAGGTATCGTAGAATAAAACTACCTCTCACTTTAACTTAAATTGCAGGATATAATCGCGTTATGTCAGATTTTCGTGAACAAGCACTACATTACCATGCCCATCCCGTTCCAGGTAAAATCAGTATTGAGCTGACCAAGCCCGCTGAGACGGTTAAAGACCTCGCGCTCGCATATAGCCCAGGTGTTGCAGAACCTGTTCGTGAAATTGCCGCTGATCCAGCAAATGCCTATAAGTATACTGGTAAAGGAAATATGGTTGCGGTTATTACTAACGGCACCGCAATTTTAGGCTTAGGTAATTTAGGCCCACTGGCCTCAAAACCAGTAATGGAAGGCAAGGCATTATTATTTAAACGTTTTGCAGGTCTAGATTCAATTGATATAGAAGTTAAGCACCGCACAACCGAAGACTTTATCAACACGGTTGCGAATATTGCAGACACGTTTGGTGGTATCAACCTAGAAGATATTAAAGCGCCAGAATGTTTTGAGATAGAAAAAGCACTTATAGAACGTTGCAGCATTCCTGTATTTCATGATGACCAACATGGTACGGCAATTGTAACGGCTGCGGGTATGCTAAATGCGCTAGAAGTACAAGGTAAAGCAATTGAAGATGCGATTATCGTGTGTTTAGGTGCCGGCGCTGCAGCTGTTGCCTGTATGGAGCTTTTAATTAAGTGTGGCGCACTGCGTGAACATATTTATATGTTAGACCGTAAAGGCGTTATTCATACACGTCGTGATGACTTAAATGAATATAAGCAATTATTTGCAAACAATACGGATAAACGTACTTTACAGGACGTAATTGAAGATGCCGATGTGTTTGTTGGTGTATCAGGCCCTAATTTATTAGCCGCCGATGATTTGAAGTTAATGGCTGACCGCCCAGTTGTATTTGCATGTTCAAACCCCGATCCTGAAATTGATCCGCAATTAGCACATGCTGCACGCAACGATCTTATTATGGCGACTGGCCGTTCTGATTATCCGAACCAAGTTAACAACGTACTTTGTTTTCCATTTATTTTCCGTGGCGCACTAGATGTACGCGCAAGTGAAATAAACGATGAAATGAAAATAGCTGCTGTAGAGGCAATTCGCAGTATTGCTAAAGAGCCAGTTCCGGCTGAAGTACTGACTGCTGCAGGTATCGATAAACTAGAGTTTGGTGCTAAATATATTATACCAAAACCTATGGATCCGCGCTTATTGCCTCGTATCGCCAAAGCCGTTGCTCAAGCTGCAGTTGATTCGGGTGTGGCACAAATTGATATGCCAGAGAACTACATGGCGTAATTTTAAGTGTGAATTAACGCAAAAAAAACCTCAGCATTTGCTGAGGTTTTTTTATAACACAGATAAAGAAATTTAATCTTCATTTAAAATAGGCACTTCTAGTCCCATTTCTTGCATTATTTTCTTCACCTCTTCAGGTACTTTTTCTGCGTTGTCTTTACGTAGATCATCATCATTAGGCAGCGGTTGCCCTGTAAATGCATGCAAAAATGCTTCGCATAAAAGCTCACTATTTGTTGCATGGCGCAAGTTGTTTATTTGACGACGAGTACGTTCGTCAGTTAATACTTTTAATACATTTAGCGGGATCGAAACGGTGATCTTTTTTACTTGTTCGGATTTTTTCCCGTGTTCTGCGTATGGGTGAATATATTCACCATTCCATTTAGCCATAAGATGTATCGTTGCCTCAGATTATAAATTGCTCACACAGCATCAAAGCGTGTAAATATGCGTGAAATTCTATCGGTTTAAAAAAGATAGTCAAATACTAGTTATTTAGCTATCTAGACATTTAAATGCTTTGACATCTTAAACTGCATGCGCTACCTTTTAGACGTCTAAACTTCCAAAATAGTAAAGGTGACGAAAATGAGTGAAAAAAATAAGGCAACAATTGCTGTTCGTAGTGGAATAGAAGCCGACAAACAGCATGGTGCGGTTGTTCCACCGCTTTATTTATCAACAACTTACTCATTTTCTGACTTTGATACCAAACGCCAATATGATTATGGCCGCAGTGGTAATCCTAACCGTGACATTTTGGCTGAGGCGCTCACTGAACTTGAAGGCGGGGCTAAAGGCATTATTACTGCAACGGGTATGGCGGCAGTTCACTTAACAACTCAATTATTAAATAGTAACGATACGTTAATGATTCCTCACGATTGCTATGGTGGCAGCTATCGTTTATTTACCTCACTAGAAAAACGCGGCTTGTTAAAGCTAGAAGTGGTCGATTTCACTAAAAGCGAAAGCTTATCGCAAATTCTTGCTATTAAACCTAAGCTGATCTGGATTGAAACACCGAGTAATCCAATTTTACGATTAACTGATATTAAAGCAGTTACCGATATTGCTAAGCAGTGCGGTGCTCTGGTTGCTGCCGATAACACATTTTTATCGCCGGCTTTGCAAAATCCGATTAAATTTGGTGCTGATATTGTGGTTCACTCAACTACTAAATATATCAATGGTCATTCAGATGTTGTTGGGGGGGCGGTTATTGCAGCAACCGCTGAGCTTGGTGAAGAACTGGCATGGTGGGCAAATAATATTGGCATTACTGGAGCGCCATTTGATAGCTATTTAACTCTCAGAGGTTTGCGCACGTTAAACGTGCGTTTGAGGCAACACCAAGAAAATGCACTCGCTATTGCACAGTATCTAGAAAACTCCCCGTTTGTTGCTCAGGTTTACTATCCAGGTCTTGAATCACATCCACAACATGCGCTTGCTAAGGCGCAGCAGTTTGGCTTTGGTGCAATGGTTAGTTTTGATATCAAAGGCGATATAAACGATGCTGCAGCGTTTTTAACGCGCTTAAATGAATTTAGTTTGGCGGAATCATTAGGCGGAGTTGAAAGTTTGATTTGTCACCCCGCAACCATGACCCATGCAGGCATGGAGGCGACTGCCCGTGCAGAAGCTGGGGTGGGTGATACGCTTATTCGTATTTCGGTGGGTATTGAAGATGCAAAAGACTTACTTGCTGATTTAGACAGGGTATTTAATTTGGTTCGCCCCGGGCAAGCAGATAATGCTTTAGCTGCAAAAAATGGTGCCAGTGAGTCATTTGGCTCAGCGAAACTAAACGCGGCGCATCCGGCGTTATGGTAGTGCCTACCAATTTTGAAAATATAAAACATGAAGTCGAGTTGGTATTAACATGGTAAATCAGGTTCATAAATTTGGTGGTTCGAGTTTAAGCTCAGCGGATCGCTTTAAAAGTGTCGCAAATATTATTTTAACTCATGCTCAAGCCGGGGATTGTGTGGTGGTATCTGCTGCCGGTAAAACCACCGATACCTTGGTTAAATTGTGGCAAAGCTTTGAACAGCAAGATACCCAAGCGATTGCTGACATTATTTTATTAATAAGTAATCATCAATCTTCGCTAATTGAACAATTGCTTATAGCGGGTGCTAAGCATGAAGCACTCAATATACTTGCCACTGAGCTAAGCATTATTACTCAGCAGGCTAAGCAAAACATATTAACTGAAGCGTGGCTATTAGCTCATGGCGAATTATGGTCTGCAAGGCTATTAAGCGCTTACTTAGGGCAACTTAACGTTAGTGCTTGCGCTCTGGACGCTAGGCAATTATTTACGTTAGACGCAGGGCAGCTACAGCATGCTAATAATCAGCAGCAGTGCTTAAAAGCCATAGATACAAGCAAAATTAATGTCGTTACAGGGTTTATTGCGGCTAATTTACAACATGAAACCGTGACCTTAGGACGTAACGGCAGTGATTACAGTGCTACTTTATTAGCACGATATTGCAATGCTAAAAAAGTGTCTATTTGGACTGACACTCAAGGTGTTTTTAGTACTGATCCGCGTAAGGTAGCTAATGCGATTAAGTATGCGCGGGTGTGCCGCGAACAAGCTAATTTATTGGCTAGATTAGGTAACCCCGTACTACATGCTAAAACATTATCGCCATTAAAAGGGACCGATATAGAGTTAATTGTTCGCAGTAGTTACGATCTTCAAGGCAGCCATACCGAAATAGTTAAATTAGGAATGAGTAAACAAAAGCGCTTTTTAACCACGATTAACAATGTGGATTTACTTACTGTTGATGATTTGAGTGAAGGCGAGGTAGCGCATGTTAGTCAGCTTATTCAGCATAGTTTGCATCACTTTGAACATGCGGGCGAAATTTACTTGGTAGTCCCTGCGTCGGCGACATATCAGGTGGTTAATTATTTTGCTGGCCGCGCCAACATTAGTGATTCTAACTTAAATGGGGTTGCAATTATTGCATCAGAGCCAGATATAGCGATACTCGGTGAGCAAAGTGCAGCTGTACTTCAAGCGCAATCAATTCACCCTAGGTTTACTCATTTTGGTGACGGTTATACGTTATTATTAACCGATCAGGTACTTGAGAGTGATGTGCTGAGCTTACTGCATGATAAATTGATCAATAAAGCGCAAGAAATAGCTTTAATTATTGCAGGGCTTGGTAATGTTGGTGCTGAATTTATGCGCCAACTACCTGCACAAATAGCCCGTTTATCATCAGGTTTTAACATTAAGTTAGTAGCATTACTACGCTCAGAGCAGATGCTGGTTAATGCCAATGGGTTAGACTGTGAGAGCTGGCAACAGCAATGGGAAAACCATGCAAGCCCCTATCAGCAAGCTGATTTGCTGTCATACATTGATACGCTTGAGTATGAACATAAGGTAGTGATTGATATTACCGCCAGTGAATATTTTAGCCAGCTTTATAGCAAATTTGTGGAATTAAATTGTCACTTAATTAGTGCTAATAAATACGCAGGCACAGCTCCGCTGAGCTGGTATCAAGCATTACGTGAAGATTTGGCACAGCGCGGCTTACATTGGCGTTATAATGCCAGTGTGGGAGCCGGATTACCGATTAACTTTGCACTGGCCGATTTGCAAAACAGTGGCGATAAAATAACGCGTATAGAAGGCGTGTTTTCTGGCACGCTGTCATGGTTATGCAGTATGTATGATGGCAGCAAGGCATTTTCAGATTTAGTGCTTGAAGCACAAGCTTTGGGGTTCACCGAACCTGATCCGCGAGAAGATTTATCTGGCCGAGATATGCAACGCAAGTTGCTTATTTTGGCGCGTGAATTAGGTATTGAATTGGAACTTGATGACATTTCTTTATCCGCATTGATGCCCGATGAGCTAAGTGCGGGCAGTTGGGATGACTTTGTTGATAACAAGGCTAGTTTAGATGCGTTTATCAAGCAGCACTTCGAAGCGGCTTTGCAACAAAGTGCTGCACTGTGTTATACCGGATTGCTGGAGTTTAAAAACAGCAAGCTAAACGCTAAGGTAGGAATTGCCTATGTACCAAAAAGCGAAGCGGTTGCTAATTTAACACCTGGCGATAATATTTTTGTGATTAATACTCAGTGGTATAATCAAAACGCATTAGTGATACAAGGCCCCGGTGCGGGTAAAGAAGTGACCGCAGCTGGCGTGCACTCTGACTTATATTGGTTGGTACAAAATATTACCTAGACCATCAAAAAGGCCGCTATTCAGCGGCCTTTTATATATTAGCATTGTTTAAAAGAGCTCTTCTTCGGTTTTAGTGCTTTCTTCAAATACATCATTTGGCTGTGCTAACACATATTTTGTAGGTGCGGTCCCTTTCTCAAAGTACTCAAAACGGCTGGTATAATCGTTTTTATGACTTAACAGCCCCGTTTCTAAGTCAATACGAATAGAAACTAAGCCTTCAGGTGGTTCGATAGGTGCCGCAGGTTTACCATCCAGTGCAACTCTCATAAAATCAACCCATGCAGGCTGAGCTGTTTTAGCACCTGACTCTGCGCCTGATATTTGGCCACTTCCTAAGTTATTGTTATAGGTTGAGCGCCCCAGAGTATTTCCAGGGTTGTCAAAACCAACCCAAACAGAGGTCATCACATCGCGATTAAAGCCGCTAAACCAAGTATCTACAGAATCATTGGTAGTGCCTGTTTTACCTGACAGATCGCGACGTTTTAGCGCTTGTGCACGCCATCCTGTACCACTCCAACCTGTTTTATGAGACCAGCTACCACCCCCCCAAATTGCGCTGTTCATAGCACTGGCAATTAAAAATGCATTTTGTTTAGATATGATCTGCGGCGCGCAGTTTGGTGCTACTTGCTCACTTAGCATTAGCGAGCTAGGCGTTGTTGCTTCATCATCACAAATTACAGTCGGGTTAGTTTTAAATAAGGTGTTGCCCATGGCATCTTGAATTTCAGAGATAAAGTAAGGTTCGATTAAGTGGCCGCCATTGGCAAAAGTACTCATACCACGAGCTAACTCTAGTGGAGTAATAGATGCGCTACCTAAAGCCAGCGATTCACTGCGATTTATATCTTCATCTGCAAAGCCAAATTTAAGTAAATGATCGGCTGTACGTTGCAAGCCAACACCACGTAATAAACGTACCGAAATCACATTTTTTGATTGTGCTAAAGCACGGCGAATGCGAATAGGGCCATTATAAATGGCAGGGCTATTTTTAGGTCGCCATGCGACACCTTGGCTTTTATCCCATTGATTTATAGGAGCATCATTTAAAATTGACGCTAAGGTGTAGCCTTTTTCAAGTGCAGCAGAGTATATAAATGGCTTAATATTAGAGCCAACTTGGCGTTTAGCTTGCACTGCACGGTTATATTGGCTTTGTTCAAAGCTGTAACCGCCTACAATGGCTTTTATACGCCCGTCTTGTGGGTCTAAAGACACAATGGCGCTTGCAGCTTCAGGGATTTGACTCAAAATATAGCTGTTGTCATCATTTTTACGCAGCCATATTTGCATGCCAGGCGTTAATATATCGCTTGCTGTTTCAGGAGCAAAGCTTTGGCGATAACGGGTGATAAACTTACGCGCCCACTTCAGATTATCCCAAGTCAATGTTGTGCGTTCGCCGCTTTTAAGTATTACTTCCGCGCTTCTGTCGGATACATTTAAAACTGCAGCGGCTTTTAGAGGGCCTAGTTCATTGGCCTCTTTCAAAATGTTTAATAACTTAGAATCAGAAGGTGTGGGCTCTGTTTGTGGATCCCATAAAATGGCTTCAGGGCCTCTAAATCCATGGCGCATATCATAGGCATGTAAATTGTTAACCAAAGCCGTTTGTGCCGCCTGTTGAATATTTGACTCAACAGAAGTATACACTTTAAATCCTGAGTTATAGGCTTTATCTATACCGTAGCGCGACACCATTTCAGCACGTACCATTTCTGAAATATATGGTGCATATAAGTCAATTTCAGCCCCATGAAAATAAGCGGTAATTGGTTGGTTCGTGGCTTCATTATACTGCGCTCTAGAAATATACTTTTCATCTAGCATTCGTCCTAACACTACATTTCTTCTGGCTTTGGCTCGCTTTGGGTTACGAATAGGGTTAAGTGCTGAAGGCGCCTTGGGTAAACCGGCAATCATTGCCATTTGCGCAAGAGTAAGCTCTTTTAGCTCTTTACCATAATAAACCTGAGCGGCTGCACCAATACCAAAGGCGCGGTTTCCTAGCTCTATTTTATTTAGATAAAGTTCAAAGATTTCATCTTTTGAAAGTAAATTTTCGATATGGATGGCAATAAATATTTCTTTTACTTTACGAATATAGGCTTTTTCTCGCGTTAAAAAGAAGTTACGAGCCAACTGCATGGTGATTGTACTGGCACCCTGCTTTTTTTCACCGGTAGAAATAAGTACTAGTGCTGAGCGAACAATACCAATTGGGTCGATACCGATATGGTCATAAAAACGGTTATCTTCTGTTGCTAAAAAAGCCTGTAATAAAGGTTCAGGAATTTGATCTATAGTTACAGGGATACGTCTTTTTTCACCAAATTGGTTGATTAAAAGCCCATCTTTGGTAAATACTTGCATAGGCGTTTGTAATTGAACGTTTTTTAAAACTTGCACGCTTGGGATATCGGATTTAACGTAGTAATAAAGGCTGAGCAATGTAATTAGTGCAAGTAATGCACAAATGATCAAAAATTGTAAAGTTCTTTTTAATAAAATCACTGATATTTCCCTAAACGGACTCCCAATTACAGGTTGAGACTGCTAGTATATATTGATTAAAAATTGAATAATATTTTTTAAGATATAAATTATAACTTGTTTATTATTAAAACAAAGGCAAAGTTGCAAACATGCTAAGTCAATTGATAAAAAAACCATCACCTATGATGGTGGGTATTGATATAGGATCGCACTCTATCAAGGCCGTGCTTTTAAGTGAAACAGAAACCGGGCTTCGATTAGAAGCTCTTGCAATTGAACCTATGCCTAAAGGCGCTATGAGCGAGCGCAACATTCAAGACATTGAAGCAATTGGCAATGTGATAACCAAGTTAAAACGAAAGCTTCCAAAGTCACTAAAATTTGCAGCTGTTGCTGTTTCAGGGCAAACAGTGATTACCAAAGTCATTTTCATGGATGTTTCCTTAAGCGACGCTGAATTAGAATCACAGATTGAAATTGAAGCCGATAGCTTGATCCCCTATCCATTAGATGAAGTCAGTTTAGATTTTGAAAAACTCTCTACTAACAGTGCCGACCCGAGCAAAATTAATGTTCTACTTTCTGCAGCGAGAACGGAAAGTGTGGAAGCGAGAGTAGGCGCACTTAGTGCTGCCAACTTAACTGCAAAAGTTGTGGATGTTGAAAGCTATGCATTAAGCCGGGCTATGGATGTTTACTACCAACAGCTACCATCAGACGCGTTTGATAAAACCGTTGCAGTAGTTGATATAGGTGCGGTGCTTACCTTGGTCAGTGTAGTGCAATTTGGTGAAACTATTTACACCCGCGACCAGGTATTTGGTGGTGACCAATATACAAATAGTATTGTTGCTTACTACAACAAAGGCTTTGATGAGGCTGAAATTGGTAAAACAACGGGTGATTTACCACCTAATTATACATTTGAAGTGTTAGCGCCTTTTCAAACATCATTATTGCAGCAAGTTCGTCGTGCTGTGCAAATGTTTTTAACAACAACAGGCAAAGAGCAGTTGGACTACATCGTACTGACGGGCGGGTCAGCGATGATTAAAGGTGTTGATAGGTTATTAATCGAAGAATTAGGAATACACACGGTTGTTGTTGAACCATTTGATAAAATGGAAATATCACCTAGAGTAGATCGTAATATAATACAGCGCCACCGCACTCAGTTTGCGATTGCAACTGGTTTGGCGTTGAGGAGTTTTTCATCATGCCACATATAAATTTACTACCTTGGCGTGAACTTCAGCGTGAGCAGTCTAAAAAGAAATTTATAACATTGCTGATGGCAGTGGTTATTGTTTGTTTCGTAACTATGTATGCGCTGAGTACATTTTATAGCGCTCTAAAAGAAGGGCAAATGCTTAAAAATAACTATCTCAGCTCAGAAATTACAATGCTCGATCAGAAAATTCGCGATATACGCGACTTAGACATGAAAAAAGAAAATCTACAACAACGGATGCGTTTAATTGAAGAGCTACAAAGCAGCCGTAATTTAGGCACGCAAATAATGGATGAAGTGGCAAAAATAGTGCCTGCTGGAGTTTATTTAACTAAGCTTGAGCGTAAAGGTAGCCAAATTCATGTGTTAGGTAAAAGTGAGTCTAATAATCGTTTGTCTACTATGCTTCGACAGGTGCAAAGTTCTTATCTTTTAGAGCGCCCGACTATGCAAGGCATTGTTGCAGGCGATCAATCCTCTCGTTTACTCAGCGATTTTAATATGGAGTTCTACGTAAAACCATTTGGTAAAATAGGCGAGGTACCTAATGAACCTTGATTTTAAGTCGCTTACAGAAATAGATTGGAATGAAATAGAGCTCGATAACATAGGTGAGTGGCCTGTTATTGTAAAAACAATATGCGGCGCATTTGTTGCCTGTCTCGTATTGTTTTTTAGCTATAGCTTATTAGTGTCGGATGAAATTGAAAGCTACCATAACGCAGTGGCCAAAGAAATAGAATTACGCACAACCTACCGAACTAAATATGCAGTTGCCAGCAAGCTCGATATTTATCGTGAACAAATGGTTGAGATGGAAGATGAGTTTTCTCAGCTATTAAAACGCCTACCTACCTCAAATGAGACGCCAGGATTATTAGATGACCTTTCCTATGTGGGTACAACCAGCGGCCTAACATTTTTAAAAATTGGTTGGCTACCAGAAGTTGAAAAAGAGTTCTATACCGAGCTACCCATTAAAATTGAAGTAGTAGGCACTTATCATGAGTTCGGTGAATTTGTAGGAAAAGTGGCTCAATTGCCGAGAATAGTAAGTTTGCACGACTTTTCTATTTTATCATCTGGCGAAAAGCAGCTAACATTCAGTGTAGTAGCAAAAACTTATCGTTATGAAGAGGGGGTAAGATGATGAAGCAACTTCCCTTTTTAACTGTTGTAATATTGTTGCTCAGTGGTTGTAATGAAGATACATCTGAGCAAAAAGAGTTTATTGACCAGGTTAAGGCAAACACTACTGCACGTGTTGAAAAAATACCTGAGTTAGTTAAGTTTGAGCACTTTGAATATAACGCCAAAGATATACGTAGCCCTTTTGTAGCACCAGAACCAGAAATTATACAAAATAAGCTAACACAAGTTAAAAACTGTCTTCACCCAGATCCAGAGCGTGTCCGTCAGCCTCTGGAGAAGTACCCATTAGATAATTTAGCAATGAAGGGAACGATAGGGTCGAACAGTAATACATGGGCGCTCATTACAGCTGCTGATAACACCTTACACCGAGTATCTATAGGAAGCTATTTAGGCACCTATGATGGAAAAGTAAGCAGTGTTAATAGTGACTATATTGAATTAGTAGAATTAATCCCTGATGGGTCAGGTTGTTGGAAAGAACGTTTGACCAAATTAGAAATGTTAGAGGCGGCAACTAATGGCGCAAATTAATAAGAAAAATGGTACTCCCTATATGCATAAAGATGAGTGTTCGCATCACCGTATTTTAACGACGTTGCTATTTGTATTTTTATTACTAATGATGAAAACGGTCAGTGCAGCTCCTTTACTCTACGACGTTCGATATAACCCATTACTTAAAGGTGAAACCGAATTACAGCTGGTATTTGATGAAGAATTACAGCAACAACCTGATGTACAAGTTTTTAATAATCCGGCACGGATAGAGTTATTATTTAATGCAGTTGAACTAGATGAAGGGTTGGCAAATATTGTTATTAACCAAGCAGGGATAAGTAACATTAGTAGCATGATGACTAGTGCAGGTTTAAAAGTAACCATTAACTTGGAGCGATTAAAAATTTATGAGGCTGAAGTTAATAACAACCTATTTTCAATAAGAATATCTGATAACCCTCTAGCAAAACAAATCGTAACAACCAGTGAAGATGCACCTGCTCGTGCCTCTAATTATATCAATGGCATTCAAGCAATTGATTTTCGCCGCGGTGAAAAAGGTGAAGCAAAAGTACTTGTTTATCTGCAAGATACACAGGCCGCTATCGAGGTTCATGAAAGTGGCGGGAAAATCATTGCAGAGTTTCACCATACCGATATTTTAGATGACTTATTGTATGAATTAGACGTACTCGATTTTGGTACTGTGGTGAGCAGTATAGAAACGTTTAAGGAAGATAATCTGACACGCATTGTAATTGAACCTAATAAAGCTTTTGCTTACACGTATCAGCAAATAGAAAATATTTTTACCTTAACGGTTGAGAAAGACGAGACTCAAAATGGATTCTTAGATGGAGGTAAAGAGTACTTAGGCCGTCCTATGACGCTTAACTTTCAGGATATCTCTGTGCGTGCTGTATTACAGATTATTGCGGGCTACAATGACTTTAACTTGGTAACTAGTGACTCAGTGACTGGCAACATTACCCTTCGCTTAGATGGTGTTCCTTGGGATCAGGCGTTAGACGTAGTACTAAGAATAAAAGGTTTAGACAAACGTATGGATGGCTCTATTTTAATGGTAGCGCCATCTGAAGAGCTTGCTGCCCGTGAAGCAAAAGAGTTAAAAGCAAAGCAACAAGTAGAGGATTTAGAGCCACTATATAGCGAATACATCCGTTTAAATTACGCCAAAGCAGAAGATTTTGCCGACTTACTAAAAACAGATACCAATAGTATTATTACAGCGAGAGGCAGCGTGTCTGTTGATCAGCGAACTAATACGCTACTAATGAAAGATACCGCAAAAAGCATTGAAAGTGTTCGCCGCATGGTCGAAACCTTAGACATCCCCGTCAAACAAGTGGTTATAGAGGCGCGCATGGTAACCGTTCGTGATAATGTAACCGAAGACTTAGGCGTTCGTTGGGGGTTCAGTGATCAGCAAGGTTCTGATGGTGTTTCTGGTACATTAGAAGGTGCTGAAACAATTTCTAATGGAAATATTCCGAGTCTTACAGATCGACTCAATGTTAATTTACCCGTAGCGAATCCATCGGCAAGTATTGGTATGCATATAGCCAAACTAGCTAATGGAACATTAATTGATTTAGAATTAACCGCGCTCGAAGAAGAGAATAAGGGTGAAATTATAGCGAGTCCGCGTATCACTGCTGCTAACCAGCAAAAAGCACGCATTGAGCAAGGTACTGAGATCCCCTATGTTGAATCTGCTTCGAGTGGCGCAACAACCGTAAGCTTTAAAAAAGCAGTGTTGAGTTTAGAGGTGACACCTCATATCACACCAGACAACAAAGTTATTTTAAACTTAATAATTACTCAAGACACCCGTGGTGATACCGTTCAAACAGGAACTGGCCCAGCTGTTGCCATTGATACGCAACAAATTGAGACTCAAGTTCTCGTTGAGAATGGACAAACGGTAGTGTTGGGTGGTATTTTTCAACAGCAAATTATTAATTCGACCAAAAAAGTACCTTTATTGGGCGACCTTCCTTACGTAGGAAGACTATTTAAAAGCACAAGCGAGTTTAATGAAAAGCGCGAACTGCTGATTTTTGTCACACCTAAAATTCAAATAGACTAATTACCTAACCTGAATTCTGCAGAGATAGATTAACTCTTCAGGGCTCAGGTTATTCAAACTATCTAGGCTGAACAACAAGCTAGATGGTTTTGGCATGTTATTTAGTTATCTTGGTGTGAACACTCCCTGTAAATGTACAATTAGGCAGTATATAATTTTTATTGTGTACTGTACTGCGGATGCATTTTAAGACTGCGTTAATGTTGCTTGTAACTGAGTTTTTTGTGAAATTACTATGCAAAAGCGTTTACCAAGTAACACGTAGTAGCCTTTAATTGCATAAATTTTAACCCTAGAAGATAAATTTGCCTATAATAAGGTGCTTTTTTGTTAACCAATGGGTAATTATTTAGTTTAATTGCTCGTTATATGGCTTTTTATCCTAATTGACTTGAAATACCCGACCGATTACTGAGATAATCCCTTTCTTAATTTTGGGGCCAGGTCGTTAGGCGGGGTTTTATTTCAAATTTTAGAGTTCGTTTGTACTAAAAGATATGGCTGAGAAACGTAATATATTTCTAGTTGGCCCCATGGGGGCTGGCAAAAGCACGATTGGTCGTCACATCGCTGACCAATTACACCTTGAATTTGTTGATTCTGATCAAGAAATCGAACGTCGTACGGGCGCAGATATTGCCTGGGTATTCGATCTTGAAGGTGAAGAAGGCTTTAGACTTCGTGAAGAATCTGTTATTGGCGATTTAACCGAGATGCAAGGTATTGTTCTTGCTACTGGTGGTGGCTCAGTAATGAGTAAAGAAGTTCGAAACAAGCTTTCGGCTCGCGGTATTGTAGTATACCTAGAGACACCGATTGAAAAGCAAGTTGCACGTACGCAACGCGACAAGCGTCGCCCATTACTGCAAACAGAAGAAGCACCTCGTGATGTACTTGAGCGCTTAGCAGAAGAGCGTGAACCATTATACAAAGAAGTAGCTGATTTTGTTGTACGCACTGATGAGCAGAGCGCGAAAGTTGTTGCTAACCAAATAATCGAGAAATTGGATTTTTAAAAGCCAGTATTAAAAGGACTAACCCAGCATGCTTGAATTAACTGTTAATTTAGACGAGCGAAGTTATCCTATTTATATTGGTCAATCTGCACTTCAAGATACAGGCCGTCTAATCCATCACATTGGTGATTGTCGGCCTATCATCATCACTAATGACACTATTGCGCCGCTCTATCTTCAGCAGTTGCTTGACTCATTATCACAGCAAAACCCACTTCATTTTATTATTCCAGATGGCGAGCAATATAAATCACTCACCTGGTTTGAAAAAATATCAGCATTCTTACTTGAAAATAACTGCGGTCGTGACACCTGTTTAATTGCATTAGGTGGTGGCGTAGTTGGCGATTTAACTGGTTTTGTTGCGGCCTGCTATCAGCGCGGTGTGCCTTTTATTCAAATACCTACCACGTTATTATCTCAAGTAGATTCCTCCGTTGGTGGTAAAACAGCAGTAAACCATCCGCTTGGTAAAAATATGATAGGGTCTTTTTACCAACCACAAGCTGTGTTTGTAGATACGCGTTCGCTACATACTTTACCTACCCGTGAGTTTGCTGCAGGCATGGCTGAAGTTATTAAATATGGCCTGATTTACGATACTGAATTGTTTGCTTATTTAGAGCAAAATATCACTCAATTACAACAGTTAGATGAAGCCTGTTTACAGCATATTATTTTTAGATGCTGTGAAATTAAAGCACTCATCGTTGCTCAAGATGAGAAAGAGCAAGGCTTGCGTGCACTATTAAATTTAGGACACACGTTTGCCCATGCAATAGAAGCACAAATGGGGTACGGCGTGTGGTTACATGGTGAAGCCGTAGCGACAGGTATGGTGCTTGCTGCCAAGCTTGCTCATACTCGTAACGATTTAACACAGCAAGACCTAGAGCGTATTGCTACATTAATAGCAGCATATAATTTACCAATCGATATCCCTAATGATATGACCAGTGAGCAATTTTTACTGCATATGCGCAAAGATAAAAAGAATAAAAAAGGGACGATCCGATTTATTTTACCCACCGAATTTGGTCAATGTGCATTAGTTGATGATGTATCAGATGATCAAGTTAGAGCATTGATCGAGCAATAAATGCAGTCACAAATTTTACCAAGCCGTGCGGCTTTGGTGGATAGAATCGCATTACAATTTGAATATGGTCAAAACTTAATTGTTTTATTAGGCACCTCTGGTCTGGGTAAAAGCTATTTGCTTGAAACCTTCATTACTGATAAATATAACGATTTTAATAAAGCATTTGTGCAAGTCGGTGCCCAGATGACTGATGTGCAGTTAATGACTCAGTTATTAGAGCAAAGTTTTAACGCCCCTTTAGTTGATCACAATCTAAGCTTATCGCAAAACTATTATCAATTAGCGAAACAACAACAATGTGGGGCGTGCTTGTGGGTTGTTGATGGCGGCAGGCACCTATCCGAAGAGCTAATCGCAGAGCTTGAGCTACTATCAAAAAATGCACCTAATGTGCTTTATATTATGATTGCATCACAGTCTAAATTACCCTTTAAAGATGCAGTAAATATTCATTTAGAACCATTAAATATAGCTGAAAGTAAGCAACTTATGGGGTGGTACTTTACGAACCTACCCTATGACGAAGATCCTGTCTTTCAAACTTTTTTAGTTGAAGCTCATGGTAACCCAAGCCTGTTATTAGCCTGGCAGCCAAGCGAGCAGGTTGCAGATATTGTCGTTAAAGATAAGGTATCTTGGCGATTACAGCTGCTCACATTGTTATTAATAATTATGCTGTTGATTATTGGCCTTGTGTACAAAGCCGATATGACCCAGTGGTGGGAAAATGCTAATCGCCAAATTGATGAGCAAGTGCTATCAACCGCCATTACAACTGAGCAAGCTATTGAAAATAAACCACAGAAGCGAGTGCCTTTAAGTAGTGAGCCGCCAGCAGCTGTCCTTCAAAAGCTCACCCAAAAAACCAATAACAATGTTCCAGCGATTGTTGGGAGCTTAACGGAATCAACGAATGTTGTTGAACAGGAAAAGCCGGCATCAAAACCCGTTGAAGAAAAGCCGGCATCAAAACCCGTTGAAGAAAAGCCGGTTACTAAACCTGCCCAGACAAAGCCGCAAAACCCAATAGTAAAAATATCCAGTAATTGGTACTTACAACAACCTGAGGATAATTTTGTTATTCAGCTCTTAGCTGTAACTCAGCAGCAGGTAGGGAACGAGTTTATTGTTGAACATAAGCTAGAAAATATCACTAATACCTACCAAACTAAACGAAATGGTAAAATGTGGTGGGTAGTAACTACAGGCAACTTTGTTAGCTTAAATGAGGCAAAACAAGCACTGCAAGTACTTCCTGCTGAGGTTAGAAAAAATAAACCTTTCTATAAAAAAATTAGTAAAATAAAACAAGAAATTGCACGAGTTGATCAGTAAACTCAGTAACTTTAGTGTAAAATCGCGCAACACCGAATTGAAGTAAAGAGCCAATGCAGCAAAAGAGTAGAGCCTTCCTTAAATGGGCTGGCGGAAAATACAGCCTCGTTGAAGATATTAACGCGCGACTAAATCAAGCAAGTAAGCATGCTGATACCTTGGTTGAACCTTTTGTTGGTGCGGGCTCAGTGTTTTTAAATAGCAACTTTAAACACTATGTACTCAACGATATTAATGCTGATTTAATCAATTTATATAAAGAGCTCAAACGTTCGCCTGATGAGTTCATTAGTGATGCTAAAAAGCTTTTTGTTGATTTAAACAACCACTCAGATGCGTATTATGATTATCGTGTGCAGTTTAATCAAAGCAGTGATGTGTATGAGCGAGCCATCTTATTTTTATATATGAACCGCCATGGTTATAACGGATTATGCCGCTATAATTTAAAGGGTATTTTTAATGTACCTTTTGGTAAATATAAAAAGCCTTATTTTCCTGAAAAAGAAATGTACTTTTTTGCTAGCAAAGCGCAACAAGCTACATTTACTTGCCTAGGATATGATGATGTATTCAAGCTGGTGCCTAAAAATGCAGTGATTTACTGCGATCCGCCTTATGTGCCATTAAGTAAAACTGCATCTTTTACCTCGTATGCAAAAGGCGGGTTTAATTTGGATGATCAGGCTAATTTAGCGAACTTAGCTGAGCAAGCAGCTTTTGAGAATAATACGCCAGTCCTTATTTCAAATCACGATACGGTATGGACACGCAAAATTTACAGCCAAGCTTCTTTGGATAAAATTCAGGTTAAACGCACGATTAGCCCAAAAGGCGGTTCACGAAATAAAGTAGATGAGCTAATGGCTATGTACTTAGCACCGAAGTCACGGTTGCGTAAATAGCCAGTACAAATAATACAAAAAGTATCACGGCAATAGCTATTAATGTAATAGGGGAGTGGTGTTTAAAGTCTGTTTGACGCTTATCTTCAGATTGCACACCAAAAAATGCCGCTAGCACACTTTGTAACGCGCTTAAGAAATGCTGCATTAATTAAAATAATGGTTTGATTGAAGATGGCTTGTGGTTGTCGTCAGTACCTGTTAATAACTCTAGGAAATCTAGGTAATGAAACTGGGCACTGCGGCTATTGCCGGTTAGCCAAGAAGCCCAAGAAGAGTCTTCTTGAATTTGAATGCAGCGATTTGCGCTATGATTAATAGCGTTAGTTTGATCTTTATGAAGACAAGTGTTGGCTGAACTTAATTCTTGCTCAGTATTTGAAGAAAGCGACGCAGCTCCAATAATGACACTTACCGACGTGATTAATAATCCAATTTTAAAAACACGCATAATATAAACCTAGTAATTTAGTTCTCCACCAAGCATAACAAACTTGCTTAAATAATACACTTTATTTTTAGCTATATTCAAAGCTAATCATGCCGCAAAATTTGTTTATAAGCGTGATTTATCCTTTTAGCTCACGCGCTTTGTCGTTGTTATAGTTAATAACAGTTAGTCGCTAGCGTTGCTAATTTAGCGTTATTTTTAAAGGTGTTACTTGGGTAACATCGTTAATTAAGTTACATTAACGCCATAAATTATTCATTAATGGATTAGCAATGCTCAATTGTGAACAAAAATACTTAATAGCGCCCTCAATTTTATCCGCAGACTTTGCACGCCTTGGCGAAGATGTTGACAGAGTCTTAGCTGCAGGGGCTGATGTTGTCCATTTTGATGTAATGGATAACCATTACGTACCTAACTTAACAATAGGCCCAATGGTGTGTAAAGCACTTCGCGATTACGGGATTAAAGCTCCTATTGATGTTCATTTAATGGTGAAACCGGTAGATAGTTTAATTCCACAATTTGCCGAGGCGGGGGCGTCAATTATTACCTTTCATCCAGAAGCCAGTGAGCATATTGACCGCACTTTACAATTGATAAAAGATCAAGGTTGCCAAGCAGGTCTAGCTTTTAATCCTGCAACGAGTTTAAGCTACCTTGATCATGTAATGGATAAAATAGATGTTATTTTATTAATGTCGGTGAACCCCGGATTTGGTGGGCAAAGTTTTATTCCACAAACACTTGAGAAACTGCGAGAGGCAAAGCAACGCATTATTGATTCTGGGCGTGATATTCGCCTAGAAGTTGATGGCGGTATTAAAGTAGATAATATTGCAGCGGCGGCTGAAGCGGGTGCTGACATGTTTGTTGCAGGCTCTGCTATTTTTAATCAGCCTGACTATAAAAGCGTAATTGATGAAATGCGCCAACAATTAGAAAGTATTAAGTAATGAAATATGATGCGGCACTATTTGACTTAGACGGCACGCTAGTTGACAGCGTGTATGACTTATATATGGCCTTAAATCTTACGCTAAGTGATTTAGCGTTTCCCATAGTCAGTCAGCGATTAGTTGAAAGCTGGGTAGGTAATGGCATTGAGGTGTTAGTAAAGCGAGCTCTTTGCGGTGATATACAAATTAGTGAACACCTTGATGAGACTCTGAGTGAGCGAGCCATTAAGCTTTTTTATCAACATTACAGTGAGCTGGTTGGTGAATACAGCGTATTATATCAGCATGTTGAAACGGGCCTTGCTGCTCTCAGTGGTATGCCCAAAGCACTTATTACCAATAAAGCACGCCGCTTTACCGAACTACTTTTAGATAAACTGGCTATTCGCAGTCATTTTGAGGTGATTGTTTGCGGTGACGACATGGCAAAAAAACCGTCACCTGAGCCACTCTTATTTGCTTGTAATGCATTGAATATTTCGCCAGATAAAGCCATTATGATTGGTGATTCAAAGAGTGACATACTGGCAGCACAAGCCGCCAATATTGATGTGATAGCTCTTACTTATGGGTATCATCAAGGAGAGCAGCTCGGGGATTATAATCCACAGTACCTATGCGATAACTTCTTAGCTATAATACCCACACTTACACAGCGTTAAAATTTTTAATCAATTAAACACTAAAGGAAAATCATGAGTAAACCAGTAGTTTTAAGTGGCATTCAGCCAACCGGTGGTATGACAATAGGCAACTATGTTGGCGCTATTAACCAGTGGCTAAAGCTACAGGAAGACCACGAAAGTTTCTTTATGCTTGTTGATTTGCACGCAATTACTGTTCGCCAAGAGCCTGAGCTTCTTCGATCTCGTGTGTTAGACGGTATAGCCTTATATGCAGCGTGCGGTATTGACCCTGAAAAGTCTGCGCTTTTTGTGCAATCACAAGTGCCTGAACACGCACAGTTAGCGTGGGTATTAAATTGTTACGCACAAATGGGTGAGCTTAACCGCATGACTCAGTTTAAAGATAAGTCATCTAAGCATGCTAACAATGTAAACGTAGGTTTATTTTCGTATCCAGTATTACAAGCAGCAGATATTTTATTGTATCAAGCTGACCAAGTGCCAGTAGGGGACGATCAAAAGCAGCATCTAGAGCTAACGCGTGATATAGCTACTCGCTTTAATAACTTGTACGGCGACGTATTTAAATTACCTGAGCCATATATTCCAGAATTTGGCGCACGCGTAATGAGCCTTCAAGATCCGCTTAAAAAGATGTCTAAGTCAGATGAAAACCCAAATGGTTACATCATGCTATTAGATGAGCCTAAAAAGATCGAGAAAAAGCTTAAAAAAGCAGTAACCGATTCAGATGAGCAAGCACGTATTTACTTTGATCGTACAGAAAAGCCTGGTGTTTCTAACTTACTTACTTTATTAAGCGTGGCGACTAAGCGCTCAATTGAAGATTTGGTGCCAGAGTACGAAGATAAAATGTACGGCCACCTGAAAAAAGACACTGCAGATGCGGTAGTGAATATGATTGAGCCAATCCAAGCACGTTTTAAAGAGATCAGAGAAGATCAAAACCTACTTGATAGCATCATGAAATCAGGTGCAGAAAAGGCCAGTGTACGTGCAGAAAAAACACTTAAATCGGTATACGATGCACTAGGATTTATTCCTCGTACATAATTTGATTTATTAGAATAAGCGTAAAAAAATGCCGCTAATTTAGCGGCATTTTTGTGTAACTTTTAATAAGTACTTTTTTATAATTTATATTAAAGTAATGGTTTTAAGTAGTGCCCAGTATGTGAGCGCTGACATTCCGCCACTTCTTCTGGTGTACCTGCAATCAGTATTTCACCGCCGCCAGCACCACCTTCAGGGCCTAAATCAACGATCCAATCGGCAGTTTTTATTACATCTAAATTATGCTCAATTACTACAATGGTATTGCCATGATCGCGTAGGCGATGAAGCACCACTAATAACTGTTCAATATCAGCAAAATGAAGTCCCGTGGTTGGCTCATCAAGAATGTACAATGTTTTTCCAGTATCACGCTTAGAGAGCTCACGTGCTAACTTAATTCGCTGTGCTTCACCACCAGAAAGTGTTGTAGCGGCTTGGCCTAAACGAATATAAGAAAGTCCAACATCCATTAGGGTTTTAAGTTTACGTGCTATAGCCGGTATTTTATCAAAGTAGTCATGGGCATCTTCAACGGTCATGTCGAGCACTTGGTTGATGTTTTTGCCTTTATATTGTACTTCTAAGGTTTCGCGATTATAACGTTTACCCTTACACACATCACACGGTACATATACGTCTGGTAAGAAGTGCATTTCTACTTTAATAACGCCATCACCTTGGCATGCCTCACAACGCCCACCTTTAACATTAAAGCTAAAGCGACCTACTTTGTAACCACGTGAACGGGCTTCTTGAGTACCTGCAAATAGCTCACGAATACCAGTGAAAATACCAGTATAAGTGGCAGGGTTTGAACGCGGTGTGCGGCCAATAGGACTTTGGTCAATATCAATTACTTTATCAAAGTGCTCAAGTCCTGCAATTGACCCATAAGGAGCTGCTTCTGCAGTAGTTGCGCCGTTGAGTTCTGTGTGAGCAAGTTTAAATAAGGTATCGTTAATGAGCGTTGATTTACCCGAGCCAGATACACCGGTAATACAGGTCATTAAGCCAAATGGTATTTTTAAATCAACATTTTTTAAGTTATTACCCGTCGCTCCAAACAGCTCTAGCCATTTATCGTTAGTAGCATGGCGCTCTTTAGGCACTTCAATTTTACGCACGCCGGATAAAAACTGGCCGGTAACCGAGTCTTTGCTTGCTAAAATATCATCGCGTGTACCTTGAGCAATAACATGTCCGCCATGTACGCCAGCACCTGGGCCAATATCAATAATATGATCAGCGGCACGAATGGCGTCTTCATCGTGTTCTACAACAATAACGGTGTTACCCAAATCGCGTAAATGAACTAAGGTTTTCAATAAACGGTCGTTATCACGTTGGTGCAAACCAATTGAAGGTTCATCCAGTACATACATAACACCCACTAACCCAGCACCAATTTGACTCGCTAAGCGAATACGCTGTGCCTCACCGCCTGAAAGTGTGTCGGCGCTACGCTCAAGTGATAAGTAATTTAGACCTACATTAATTAAGAACGATAGGCGATCGCGAATTTCTTTTAGAATTTTTTCGGCGATTTGGCCTTTTTGCCCAGTTAAATGCAAGCCTTCAAAAAAGCTCATCGCCTCACCAATACTCATATGCGTAATGGTTGGCAAGTTAGTTTGACCAATAAATACATTGCGTGCTTCTTGGCGCAAACGTGAGCCTTTACAACTAGGGCAGGCTTGGCTGGTTTGATATTTGGCTAGTTCTTCACGCACTGAGTTTGATTCAGTTTCGCGGTAGCGGCGGTTCATATTGTTTAACACGCCCTCAAATACATGATTACGTGTAATTAAATCACCGCGGTCATTACGATAATTAAATGCAATTTTAGTATCACCAGAGCCATCTAAAATAATTTTTTTATGTTCTTTTGCAAGCTCTTGATAAGGAACATCTAAATCAAACTCGTAATGTTGTGCAACTGCTTGCAACATTTGATAATAGTAAAAGCTGCGTTTATCCCAGCCTTTAATTGCACCGCCAGCTAAACTTATTTCAGGGTTGTGAACCACGCGATTAGGGTCAAAGTATTGTCTTACGCCTAAACCATCACAGCTTTGACAAGCTCCTGCAGGGTTATTGAACGAAAATAAACGCGGTTCAAGTTCGGTCATCGCATAGCCACAGGTTGGGCAGGCAAAATTTGCTGAAAACAGCATTTCTTCAGCACTGCTATCATCCATAAAAGCAATGTTAGCAACGCCGCCTGACATTTCAAGTGCCGTTTCAAAAGACTCTGCAAGACGTTGCTGTTGACCCTCTTTTACTTTAAAGCGATCCACAACGACTTCAATAGTATGCTTTTTATGTAAATCTAGCGGTGGTGGATCGGATAAGTCGCATACTTCACCATCTATACGAGCACGAATGTAACCTTGACTGGCAAGTTGTTCTAATAGTTTTACATGCTCACCTTTACGGTCTTTAACAACAGGAGCAAGTAGCATTAACTTAGTGCCTTCAGGCAGCGCTAATGCGGTATCGACCATTTGACTAATTGTTTGCGCTGCGAGTGGTAAATCATGAGTTGGACAGCGAGGTTCGCCAACCCGTGCAAACATTAAACGCAGGTAATCGTAGATTTCAGTAATGGTTCCCACGGTTGAACGGGGATTATGCGAGGTTGATTTTTGTTCAATGGAAATAGCAGGGGAAAGGCCTTCAATATGATCTACGTCAGGTTTTTCCATTAATGACAAAAACTGCCTTGCATAAGCAGAGAGTGATTCAACATACCGGCGTTGCCCTTCTGCATAAAGCGTATCAAATGCAAGTGATGACTTTCCTGAACCAGATAAGCCAGTGATAACAATTAGTTTATCACGTGGGATGGTTAGGCTGATGTCTTTTAAATTGTGCGTGCGGGCGCCTCGGACTTCAATGTTTTCCATGCTATCTCGTTTATTGCCAAAATTATTTGTTCAGTATCGCATAATACGCTGCAATATTAATCCTTGATCATTGAAAAAATCCTTAGTTATAGACGATTAATTATTGCCAAGCTTGTGATAGAATCCTTGCCTAATTTTTTCACACAGTAAGATCATGCAAATAATGACCGCATCTTCACTTAATTCACGAGAGAAACGCGCCGCCGTATCGTTAGCGAGTGTGTTTGCATTTAGAATGCTCGGCTTGTTTATGCTGATGCCTGTTTTAGCTATTTATGGTCAATCGCTTGAAGGCTTTTCACCTTTATGGATAGGTTTTGCAATTGGTGCGTATGGTTTAACGCAGGCCGTATTACAAATACCTATGGGGCGACTGTCTGATAAAATTGGCCGTAAAAAAGTGATTGTAGGTGGTTTGCTTGTATTTGCCTTGGGTTCAGTAGTTGCGGCTTTAGCTGAGTCCATACAAATGGTAACGGTAGGGCGTGCCTTGCAAGGTATGGGCGCTATCGCCAGCGCATTGTTAGCGTTTGCATCAGATTTAAGTCGTGACGAACAGCGACCAAAAGTAATGGCAGTTATTGGCATGAGCATAGGTATGAGCTTTGCCTTCGCTATGCTACTTGGACCTATAGTGGCAGCTTCATGGGGTATAGCCGGAGTGTTTTGGTTAACTGCTATACTGGCTTTATTAGGTATTTTTATTGTCACTATGCTGGTACCCAGTGCAATAAATAAAGCCCCTAAAGGCGATACACTTGCCAGCTTTAGTGACATTAAAAAGCTAATTAAACATCCGCAGCTTGCGCGTCTAAATGCAGGTGTATTATTGCTGCATTTAACATTGACGACTATTTTTGTAGTATTGCCAAGTCAACTAATTAAAGATGGACTTGTGGCTGAAAACCATTGGCAGCTTTATATTCCTGTTTTATTTTTAGCGTTTTTCTTGATGGTGCCAGTAATGATAGTGGCAATTAAAAAAGAGAAAGAAAAACAGGCGTTTATTGGTTCAGTGATGGTCTTAATAATAAGTATGTTTAGCATGTCAATATGGGCCAATAGTGTTGTTGGTATTGCGGTTTGTATGCTGTTATATTTTGTTGCTTTTAACTTTTTAGAAGCCACTATGCCAGCTCTTGTGTCGCGTATTGCTCCAGCAAGCCAAAAAGGCTCCGCCATGGGTGGGTATTCATCTAGCCAGTTCTTAGGGGCTTTTTTAGGCGGTATGTTAGGCGGGTATGTAGCACAAACCACTAGTACGCAAGCTGTGTTTGCGGCGGCGGCACTTGTTGGGGTAATATGGCTTATTATTGCGTGGAAAATGCAAGTCCCACCGAAAAGCAAAGTTATTAGTTTAATGACCCAATTAGATTCTGAAGAGCAGGCACAAACACTAGCTTCTCAGTTAGTTGCTTTACCCGGCGTAATAGAAGCAACCGTAGTTCGCGATGAAAGTCGAAGCTACTTAAAGATTAATGATAAAGAATTTGACCTAGACCAAGCCCGAAGAGTGGCTGGTTTAATCTAACGTTTATAGGAGATGGTTCCATGGCACGCGGTGTGAACAAAGTAATTTTGGTTGGTAATTTAGGGCAAGATCCTGAAGTTCGTTACATGCCTAATGGTAATGGCGTAGCAAATATTACCTTAGCAACTTCAGACAGCTATAAAGATAAAAACACTGGCCAAATGGTTGATAAAACTGAGTGGCACCGTGTGGTATTTTTTGGCAAATTAGCTGAAATTGTAGGCGAATACTGCCGCAAGGGTTCACAAATTTACGTAGAAGGTAAACTTCAAACTCGTAAATGGACTGACCAACAAGGCCAAGAAAAGTACACTACAGAAATTGTTGTTGATGGCTTTACTGGTCAAATGCAAATGTTAGGTGCACGTGGTGGCGACCAACAAAGTGGTGGCTATCAAGGTAACCAAGGTGGTCAACAAAGTGGCGGTTATCAAGGCGGACAGCAAAGCGGTAGCTATGGTCAAAATAACCAAGGCCAAAATAGTCAGCAAGGCAGTTATGCTCCACAGCAACAATCTGCACCTGCCCAGCAGCCAGCGCCGCAACAAAACAACCAGTATCAACCACAGCAGCAAGGTGGTTTTGCACCTCAGCAAAATAATGCACCACAACAGCAAGGCGGGTTTGCTCCTAAGCCGCAAAATGCACCGCAAGGTGGCGCATCAAATCCAATGGAACCAACAATCGACTTTGATGACGATATTCCTTTCTAATTTCCAACTTTTTAGTTTAAAAAGTATTAAAAAAGAGCCCTGAGTAATCAGGGCTTTTTTTATTGATAATAATTACTATCCCTCTCGTTTATCCTCAGCTGAGTGAGTAAATACTCCTCATTAAAAAGCTGTAAATAGCTTTAAGGTTTTCAAAGCAGGGCGGCACTCCCATTTATGCGCACAAAGATGAAGCCATTACTAATTTTGTTGACCACTAAATATAATGTTTATAAACATTAAGTATTAATAATAAAACAGCTACTAAACTTTTATTATTGGCTTGTGCAATTGCAAATAGTAGACAACACTTTAATAACTTATTTAATGAGCGGGTAAGTTATGAAAGCCAGTCAGTTTCAGTTTTCCAATTACGTTAGTGCCTTATTTTACGCTCTGTGTTTTATGCTATTTATTATTTTTAATAGTGGTTTAAATTTAGTTTTACAACATCAAAATAAGCAAACAGGTATAGAGCTCGCTAAGCAACTGCAGCAGCCGTTAGCCAATGAGCAGCAACTTTTAGCTAATACACCTTTTACCCTGGCTCCAGATAAAGTTTCTGTTTATATAAAGCAGAAAAAGCACTATTTCAGCTCTAATTCAAAAGGGATTCTGTTATATTCATGGCCTACCTGGTATGCCTATAACTACCTATTTATAATAATGAATATGTTTATTTTGGCCATTATTTTTGCTGCTAGGCGCTTTATATTGTTTAAAGCGACCAAAAATAGTTCAGTGACGTTGAAGCGCAAGCAAAACGATGGTTATAAAAAGGTATGCCATACGCCTAGAATAAAGCCTACACAACCGGTATTAGAAAACGTAGTCAAGGAGCAGAAAATAATTGGCTATAATATATTTGCGCTCATTCAATGCGAATGCCATTTTGATACAAACACGGACTTACCAGCGACTCTTAAAGTATTGCTAGCAAAAGACTTTACCAATACTGCTGTAATATCCGTTAAGCAATTAACAGCGGGTAAGTTTGCTTTTACTTTCACAGGGGTTAGTGCAATTGATAAAAAAAGTTGCGCTAAATACTTACATCAATACATGCTTAATGCAGCCCATATTTTAGCCCCTAGAGTGGCTGACGAGAGTATAAAGTTAGGTTTGTGTACTTACTACTCGAATGCTGATCAGGTGATGGTGTATCAGCTTGCCAGATCGTCACTCACACTATCAATGCAAAGTAGAGTGCAGCATTATCATCAATTGGCAATCAATTGCAGCCATCTTCAAATGCTTAATAAAAACTTAGTTATGAAGCGAGTTGAAAAACAAAAATTAGCGATTTTATTTCAACCTGTATACGAGTTGGATAGCGGCGCTATTATCAAACATCATGTTTTAATTAAAAGTAGCGATAAGACAAATAAGCAATTATTTAATCAAGATTATATAAGCCAGTTTTACAATGAGGATGAGGCATTACTACTTGACCAAGCGGTTGTTATACAGGTTAAAAAGCTGCTGCTAATAGAAAAGTCATCGTCTGTTATTAGTATTAAATTGCATCCTAAAAACTGGTTTAATAGTGAGTTTTGGTGTTGGCTAAGTAAACATATGAGTGAGTTGAAAAGCCTTCATACGTTACAGTTTTTGATAAATGAGGCTGATTTCTTAAATAGCCAAGATCGATTGCAGGCTGCTTTTTCGACCATAACAGCGCTCAACTTTAATATCGTTATTGATGAGGTTAGAAGTAGTAAGAGCATATTTAACTTCACCCATAACAGGCAAATAGCGGGGCTTAATTTGGCCCATGAACTTGTTCATGGCATAGATCATAATTATTTACAGCAGAAATCTGTCAGGGGAATTGTGCATATTGGTAAATTATTAAGTTTGCCAGTGGTGGCCTCGAGTGTAGAAACGTATCAAGAATTGCAATTTTTAAAAGTGATAGGTGTTAGTACTGCACAAGGAGGGTATTTCTCTGGATTATTACCCGACTTCACTCAAGTTGCATTTCATTAGCTAGTTAAACAAGTCCACGATATTTTAGCCCGTCCAAACCTTGCAGCCCTCCTGTATGAACGGCAATAATTTTGCTGCCAGGGGGAAAGTAGTCGTTGTTAATGAGCTGCCAAAGTGCATACATCATTTTTCCGCTGTAAATAGGTTCCAGTGGTAACTGATATTGCTGCTGCATGTACTGGCAAAACTGCCATAGCTCAGTAGTAAAGCGACCATATCCGCCATCATGGAACTGTGTAAGTAACTGCCAATTACTTTGTGATTTTGCTTTAGGACTAAGAGCCCGTATTTCATCTCGCAGGTAGTCGGCTTGCTTTAAAACTGCAACACCTAATACAGTGCTTTTACTTGAGCTGCCCTCTATTAAGCCCGCCAAGGTTCCACCACTGCCAGTAGGACAGATTAAGTAGTCGTGCTCAGGTAAACTTTGGGCAAGTTCTTTACATCCTTCTATAGCAAACTCGTTTGTGCCTCCTTCAGGTAGGATATATGCATTGGGGAATCGTGCCTGTAATACTGTTAAATATGCTTTCTCATTTCGTTGTCGGTACTCTAATCGATTCACTACATGTAATCGCATGCCACATTGCTTTGCAAATTTTAACGTTGGATTATTGAGATCAAGTTCAGGGCCTCTAACAATTGCGTGGGTTACTAGGTTAAATTCTTTCCCCGCGGCTGCGCACGCGTGAATATGATTTGAAAAAGCCCCACCAAAAGTCAGTAATTCTGTTTTACCTTGTTGTTGCATGCGAGCTAAATTGTATTTGAGCTTACGCCATTTATTACCACTAATAACAGGGTGTAATAAATCATCACGCTTGATGTTTAACGTAATGTTTTTTTCTGCTAGCAATTTGTTATTAATTGGTTGTAAATAACTATGTTCATTAATACTGAATTGTATTGGCATTATCACTCTTTTTTATTAGTTACATGGTGAATGTGCTGTTTAATAGCGTTATTTTGACTCAAATTTTATTACTTAAGCAAATTAAAAAATATGTATGCGCCGCTAAATTGGTATCTTTTGGGCGTAAAAGGCAGATAAATCTCGGTGTTGTTAAATAAATTAGCTATTTAGTACAAATGAAACGGTTATTTACTGGCATGAAACGGGATAATAGTTGTAAACTGAGATAATAAATGAACAAAGCTTGTGTTTTGTGCTTCAAGTACATAGCATAAGGTTTTATTATAAAAAATAATAATAACCAAATAATTGCCGCTTTTTTGGGACTGGAATATATGCGAATTGCTCCTTTATCTCTATTAATTTCTGCTAGCTTTTTTGCCAGCACAGTATTTGCACAAGATACAACTACTGTAAATAGAATTGAATCAGAGATTAATACGAAACAAACAGAATACACTCGTTCAACAACGATGCTCGATAAATATTTACAAGAAGAGAATCAGCTTCAAACCCAGCTTGAACTGCTTAGAGCGCGTTCAACACAACTTGATAAAGAAAAAAATCAAGCATTGGATGCGATGAATGACATGTATCGACGCTTAATTAATAATCCATCGCTTGATATTACGCAGGCGCAATCTCGTTATCAAAAAGCCGTTGTTGACCAAGAACAAAACAAAAATGATATCTCTATGCAATTGGCGGCAATTGCATCCCATCTAAAAGATATTGAGCAAATTCGCGCTGATAAACATGCTCTTCAGAACACTATTGAAAGTTTAAAAGTGCAATACACCACTGCGCGTGTAGAGCGATTGCGCAACGAATTTACCCGTGAAGGGACACTTGAAGTCGACCACACCCTTAATTGTAAGCGTACTGAAACACTAGCGGCATGTGAGCAACGCGGACAGCAGATGGGGCTGAAAAAGGCGACTAAGCGCTTTTTAGATCAAATATTTGAAAACCTTACCGAAAAACGTCTTGTCGAACCTAAGCGAGATATGGCAGGAGCGCAAGTACAGATTTTAAGTAGCCATGTGATTAAGAGCGCTTTTAGCGGGCAAGGTGATTACAACGTCAATTTAAGCGTTACTATGCGTGGAGATGTAAACAGTAGCCGTTTGTGTCACTTATTAAGTGTAAATAACAGTTTTTGTTCAGAGTATGGTACCCCGCTGACAAATACTTATCAGCCTGCTTATAGCACTACTTTTTCAGATAGTCAGTTAACATTCAGCGATAATGCGGATAATAAGGCGGTCGCTGTTGTTGCAAAAACAGCTAACAAAAAGCCAAAAGTGGTCGCTGAGCAAAAGAAAGATCAGTTAATCCAGTTAACTTTGCGCTCAAACGTGCATGGCGATGAAGTTTTTATTAACGACATTCGTGTTGGCTCAACTCGCTTAGTAACAAGGTTACCGCGTGGTTTACACAAATTAGAAATACGCAAAGACGGTTATGTTCCTTACAAAGCACGTATTGATTTAAAGAAGACACGTACACTTTTCGCTAAGTTAGAAAAAAAGTCAGAGTCGATTGCTGCACCGACTAAAAAGCGAGAGCAAATAATACAAGCAGATTGCCCTAAAGGAATGGAAGTTGATACGCAGCCACCAACAGTGGATTCGTCAGCGGTAGTAATCCCTGTTGGCACATTTAAAATGGGCGATATTAACGGCAATGGACTGGAAAATGAGCGTCCCGTTGTTGAAAAAACGATTAGTGAAGCGTTTGTTATGCAAAGTAAAGAAGTCACTGTCGGCGCATTTGAGAAGTTTGTAAACGAAACGCAATATAAGACTGAAGCTGAAAAAGGCAAAGGGTGTGCTTATTATCTAAATGGCGAACCCGTTTGGGAAGCAAGCTTAAACTGGCGAGCTCCTGGGTTTGAGCAAACTAGTGATTTTCCAGCTGTGTGTTTGACAAAAAATGATGCTGTAGCTTATGCAGAATGGTTTTCTGATAAAACAGCGCAAACGTATCGCCTACCTACAGAGGTTGAGTGGGAATATGCAGCGCGTGCAGGTACAGATACTGAATACCCTTGGGGTAACGAAATTGGTAAAAACTTAGCAAACTGTGGTTGGTGTGGTAGCGAATGGTCAAACAAACGCACTGCACCGGTAGGGTCTTTTTCTGCAAATGCATTTGGTTTATACGACACCGTGGGCAATGTATGGGAATGGACTGGTAGCACAGAGAATAAAAAAAATGCAGTGGTTCGTGGCGGCGCATGGAATTTTGCACCTAGCCTTGCTCGTGCCTCAACGCGTTTAATCCTAGCGCCAGACTTTAGAGCTAATTACATTGGCTTTCGCTTAATGAGCGAACAATAATATTTAATGAGGAAGCAAACGCTTCCTCTTTTTAATGATTACAAAGACGGCTGCGCTTTATATTGCTCATTACATTGAGAATGTTAAAGTAAGCGCAACTAAAATAAGAACGAATTTCAAAGGTCATCCAGCCTCATGTTTAAAAAACTCCGTGGTATTTTTTCAAACGATCTATCGATCGATCTAGGTACAGCCAACACACTAATTTATGTAAAAGAAGAAGGGATCGTATTAAACGAACCTTCAGTAGTTGCTATTCGTCAAGAACGTGCTGGTGGACCTAAAAGTGTTGCATCTGTAGGTACAGAAGCTAAGCAAATGTTAGGACGTACGCCTGGTAATATTAAAGCTATTCGTCCGATGAAAGATGGTGTGATTGCTGATTTTTATGTGACCGAAAAAATGCTCCAGCATTTTATTAAGCAAGTGCACAACAATAACTTTATGCGACCAAGCCCACGTGTACTTATTTGTGTACCTTGTGGCGCTACACAGGTTGAAAAGCGTGCAATTCGCGAATCAGCGATGGGTGCAGGCGCTCGTGAAGTTTACTTAATTGAAGAGCCTATGGCTGCTGCAATTGGTGCTGGCTTACCGGTATCAGAAGCAACGGGTTCTATGGTTGTTGATATTGGTGGCGGTACAACCGAAGTGGCTATTATCTCACTCAATGGTGTTGTCTACTCGTCATCTGTACGTATTGGTGGCGACAAGTTTGATGAAGCCATTATTAATTATGTTCGTCGTAACTTTGGTAGCTTAATTGGTGAAGCCACGGCTGAGAATATTAAACATCAAATTGGCTCTGCATTTAAAACAGACGAACCAGTAGAAATCGAAGTGCGTGGTCGTAACCTTGCAGAAGGTGTTCCTCGTTCGTTTACACTTAATTCGCATGAAATTTTAGAAGCATTACAAGAGCCGCTAATGGGGATTGTAAGTGCAGTAATGGTTGCACTTGAACAGTCACCACCGGAGCTGGCATCTGATATTTCAGCGCACGGTATGGTATTAACTGGCGGCGGCGCGTTACTAAAAGATTTAGATCGCCTACTCATGGAAGAAACTGGTATTCCAGTGGTTGTTGCTGATGATCCACTTACCTGTGTTGCTCGTGGCGGCGGTAAAGCGCTTGAGATGATTGATGTGCACGGTGGTGACGTTTTTAGTTACGACTAATGAAATCAATGTTTGAAAAAACAATCTCTTTGCAACTGCGACTTTTTGTCGCAGTGCTTTTGAGTATCGTATTGATCCTTGGAGATAAATACACAAAGGGTGGTGAAAATATTCGCACCAGTTTGAATACCTTAGTCACCCCTCTCATTTATGTTGCCAACCTGCCTTACGAAGTATTTAGCTTTAGCGCCAAGAGTTTGCATACCCGCGAGCAGTTGCTCACTGAGAATGAAGCCCTGAAAAAAAAGCAAGTATTGCAGAGCGAACAAATCCAGCAATATGAATTCTTAGCAAAAGAAAATCAAAAACTAAGAGCATTAATGGGCTCGTCTTCAAAACATACCAATCGTAAAATTATTGCTCAAGTACTTTCTGTTCACTCAAATCCTTATAGTCATCAAGTGGTGATAAATCGAGGAACTACCGATGGTTTAAGTGAAAGCCAAGCAGTAATTGATGATATGGGACTAGTGGGGCAGTTGACTAAAGTGGGCTCAACCACGTCACGAGTGTTATTAATTACCGATACCACCCACGCCACTCCTGTGCGTATTTTGCGTAATGATGTGCGAACAGTGGTTGAAGGTATTGGTAAAATTAACGTACTGAAGCTGTCGCATGTGCCGCATAGTTTAGATGTACGTATAGGCGATGTACTGGTTACATCTGGCCTTGGTGGCACATTTCCTGAAGGCTACCCGGTTGCGGTGATCACAGAAATAACCCGTGATGAAGGTCAACCTTTTGCGCAAGTATTTGCTGAGCCGATAGCTCAATTAGACAGAATTCGACTATTAGTCGTGTTATGGCTAAATCAGCAGGAGTTGATGGGAGATGATTAACCGCCAAACGCTATTAATTGCGTTAAGTATTTTCTTTGCATTGGTAGTGGCATTGATGCCATTACCTTTTTCACTTGAACCATTTCGTCCTGACTGGGTGTTGTTGGTGCTTATGTATTGGTCTTTGGCTTTACCGCACCGCTTAAATATAGGCACAGCTTGGGTTGTTGGGTTATTGATTGATTTAGCGACTGGCTCTTCTTTAGGTGTAAACTCATTAACCTACTCGGTATGTATTTTTGTTACGGCAAGTAACTTTCAAAAAATTCGCAATTTTTCATTGTGGCAACAAAGCCTTTTAATTGGCTTATTTTTAACGCTTTATCATTTAATGCAGTTTTGGTTAAATCACTTTTTACTTGGCGTTTATTTTAGCCCACATTACTTATGGCCTGTATTAACAGGCATGTTGAGTTGGATATGGGTATTTTTATTACTTAGAAAATACCGTAGACACTTTAGGATCAGATAATGACTTGCGCAGTATATTTAGCTTCCGCGTCTCCCCGTCGTAAAGAGCTTTTAACCCAATTGGGTGTCGAATTTTCACAATTTAGTGTTGATGCTGATGAAAGCCAGCTTGTTAACGAACTCCCATATGATTATGTCGAACGCTTAGCGCGTTTAAAGGCGCAAATGGGGGTAGAGCAAGGGTATACCGACCGCCCCGTTTTAGGCAGCGATACTGTAGTCGTGATTGACAATCAATCTTTAGGTAAACCCATAGATAAACAAGACTTTACTCACACCTTAAAGCGTTTATCAGGAAATACTCATCAAGTGTTAACTGCTATCGCTTTTGCCACACCAGAAAAAGTACTTAGCTGTGTTGTCAGTACTGATGTTACTTTTAAAATACTCAATGATGCAGAAATAGACGCTTATTGGCAAACGGGCGAGCCTCAAGATAAAGCCGGTGGTTACGGTATCCAAGGGTTAGGTGGACGCTTTGTAACGCATATTTCGGGTAGCTATTTTGCCGTTGTAGGCTTACCTTTGTATGAGACAGAACAATTATTAAATACATTCTTAAGAGGGTAGCATGAGTACAGAACTACTGATCAATGTCACGCCAAGTGAAAGTCGCGTTGCCCTAATCGAAAACGGTGTATTACAAGAAATTCAGCTAGAGCGTATTGGTAATTTAGGCATAGTAGGCAATATTTACTTAGGTAAAATAAGTCGCGTGCTACCGGGAATGCAAGCTGCTTTTGTTGATATAGGCTTAGAGAAAGCCGCCTTTTTACACGCCTCAGATATCGTCAATAGTGCTTCTATTGTGGAAGGTGTTGACGACGAGCCAATTAAAAAAGTCCAAGATATTCGTGAGCTTGTTCGTCAAGGGCAGTACATTATGGTGCAAGTGGTTAAAGATCCACTGGGCAGTAAAGGTGCTCGCTTAACCACTGATATTACTATACCGTCACGCTATTTAGTATTTATGCCAGATGCGACGCATGTTGGTGTGAGTCAGCGTATAGAAACGGAAGAGGAACGCGCTAGACTTAAAAAAATTGTTGCTGAATATGGCGACGAAAACGGCAGCTTTATTGTTAGAACTGCCGCTGAAGGTGCAAGTGAAGCTGAGCTTCGTCACGATGCTGCGTTTTTAAAAAAACTGTGGGATAAAATAGTTTCTAAACGCCGTAAAACCAGCAAAGCGAGTATTTTGCATGAAGATCTTACGCTAGCTTTTAGAACGTTACGTGATTACGTGGGCGAAGATATGGAGCGCATTCGTGTTGACTCTAAGCTGACCTATCAAGAGCTTAAGCTGTTTACTGAAGAGTTTGTGCCGTTATTATCGCAAGTGCTTGAGTATTATCCGGGTGAGCGCCCCATTTTCGACTTATTTGATGTAGAAAGTGAAATTCAAAAGGCATTGCATCGTAAGGTGACTTTAAAGTCTGGTGGGTACCTGATCATAGATCAAACCGAAGCAATGACCACGGTTGATGTTAATACCGGTGCATTTGTTGGTCACCGTAACCTTGAAGAAACTATTTTTAATACTAATGTTGAAGCAACCTCAGCTATTGCCCGTCAACTAAGGCTGCGTAATTTAGGCGGTATTATTATTATCGACTTTATTGATATGGTCAGCGATGAGCACAAACGCCGAGTAATGCATTCATTAGAATCTGCGCTTTCTAAAGATCGTGCCAAAGCTAATATTAATGGTTTGTCGGCATTGGGACTAGTTGAAATGACCCGCAAGCGAACTCGCGAAAGTTTAGAGCATATACTGTGTGATGTATGTCCTGCATGTTCAGGACGTGGTTCACAAAAAACGGTAGAAACTGTGTGCTATGAAATCCTTCGTGAAATAGTGCGTGTTAATCGCGCTTATGCTGCTGATAAGTTTGTAGTTTATGCATCCCCAGCAGTATGTGAAGCGCTATTAAATGACGAATATCATAACCTTGCAGAGTTAGAGTTATTTATTGGTAAGCAAGTTAATATTCAAACAGAGAGCTTATACAGCCAAGAGCAGTTTGATGTGGTAATGATGTAATGAAGTTTAAAGCGGCCTGTTTTTTTTGTGTACGCAAATTATGGCAAATAAGTGCTGTAATTTTGGTGCTACTGGCCGTTATTGTTTCTATTTTAAAATACACCTTACCTTACGCAAATGATTATAAAGGCGACATAGAAAATTACCTTGATAGCAAGTTTGATATCAGCTTATCGATAGGCGCTATATCGGCAAGTTGGCAAGGTAATGGCCCAGCCCTAGTGCTCGAAGAATTATCATTTAAAGACAACCAAACCGCCCCTATTTCTTTAACTATTGCGAAAACCAGTTTAGAGCTAAATCTTTGGGAAAGCTTAAAGTCTCTTCAACTTAAGTCGAATTACTTTGTCATTAATGGTTTTCATACCAAGGTTAATGTCGCGAATTTATTTGTCGGCAACCAAGATGATGTGTCATTTGAACAAAAAGAATTAATAGAAGGGCTATTTTTAGGTGAAACCGGTCATTTTGCAATAGAAAACTCCAGTATCAACTTTGTATTAGAAGATAACAAAGAACGCAAGCTGTTATTAGAAAACATTGTATGGCAAAACCAAGATAAACAACATCTTGGTAGTGGCAGTCTAGCATTACCGGGTATTTCGGTGGGGAATTTTGATGCACGCATTGCCCTTAAGGGTGAAACCTTAGAGCAAATGGTGGGTGATTTGTATGTGCAGGCTAATCAGGTTGATGTGTCAAATTGGTTAGCGCAATATATTAATACTCAAAAGCAGCAACTGCATAGCGATTTAAATTTACAAGCTTGGCTTAGATTAGAGCAAGGCCTAGTGAGTGACGTAAAAGTTCAGTGGTTACCGAGCGCGGTAAATTGGCAGCTCAATGAACAAACACAAAATGTAAGCCTAAGTGAAGGGGGATTTCATTTATACCCTGAGCAAAATAGCTGGCGATTAAAAAGCACAGGCTTAGCATTTAGCACCGGTGAAACCACTTGGCCAAGCCTTGAATTTGAAGCCTTATTGGGTAAGCAAAATAAAGTATGGCTACAGCAACTTGATTTAGCGCTATTGAGTGATTTAGCTGAGTTGACTAATTTTACCGATTTAGCTCCCTTTTTAGCACGCCAACCTAGCGGACAAATAAAGACTGCGTACCTTGAGTTTGCCGATGCAAGGCAATGGCAACTATGGTTTGATGCTGACGAAATTAGCTGGCAAGAAAAAAACGCTGTACCCGCCGCTCAATCTTTAAGAGTTAATGGGCTGGTTAATCAGCAGTATGGTCGCATTGCGATTTTTAGTGAGAACAGCCATTTAATTACAGGTGCTAGTTTTAGTAATAATATTGATTATAACCAATTAAATATTGAGCTTGATTTAGCTAAGCGCTCAGGCGATTGGCATATTAGCAGTGATAACCTGTGGCTTGATAACAATGAGGTGACTTTAAGCGCACAAATGCAGCTGAGTTTGGGTGATACGCCACGCTTAGATTTATATGCTGAAGCGTTTGCACCAGATGCCAGTATTGCAGGTCACTATTTTCCTTTAACGTTAATGAGCCCTGACTTAGTTAGTTATTTAAATGGTGCAATAAAAGCAGGCGAAGTATCAAATACTCAGGTGTTATTTTCTGGTCCACTATCAGGCTTTCCATTTGACGATGGTTCAGGGCAGTTTGATGTAATAGCACAAATAGACAATGCCACCTATCAATTCGATCCCGATTGGCCAGCAGTAACTAATGCCAATGTAAAGCTGCATTTTGCTAATGAGCGAATGGACATATATAGTCAGCAAGGCAAACTGGTAAACCTTGATATTGGCAGTAGTGTCCATGTAAGTATTGATGACTTAATGGGCGATGCGCCGTTGGTAGTTAGTATTGATAAGCAAGCAGAGCTTGAAAAAATGCACGATTTTTTTGCCGCTACGCCTTTAGCAAATCCATTAGCTGATATTTTTAATGTTGTGCAAGGACAGGGTCTTGCAAGTGCAAATATTGAATTGCTAATAGGTTCACAATTTGAGGGGGGAGCCAGTGTCAGTGGTAAGGTTAATTTACTCGACTCACCTCTCTACATTTCTGCGCCTGGTATTTCTCTTGAGCATTTAAAGGGTGAACTTAGCTTTAATAATCAACAAATAAACCTTACAAATGCAACGGCTACATGGCTTGGTATGCCACTAACTATTAACTACAATAGTGACGCAAACGAAGAGGATTATCGCGCTAATATAAGTATAAATGCTCAGCTTGATGCACAAACACTCATAAACCATGGTCAAGGCATTTTAGATGGTTACTTAAGTGGGCAAAGTGATGTTGATATTGCTTTGGAGCTTAATTTTACCGAGCAAGGGTTTAACTATCGTGCCCAAGTTGAATCGCCACTTATTGGCTTAAGTAGTTCTTTACCTGGAGCATATACAAAAAACAGTGAGCAAGCTTGGCCACTGAGTGCGGTTATTCAAGGTGATGATATATCTAATTTGATCACCGCAAACGTTGATCAGCTAGTTTATTTTAATGCCATTCTAGACAATACTAAATCACAGTTTAATAACGCCCACTTTATAATTGGCAACAAAGATTTAGGGCTTAACGCGCAAGATTTAGCGGTAAGTATTAACTTAGCGCAAAGTGAGTTATTACCTTGGATTGATTTAATTGATCAAATTATTAATGCAGCTAAAGCGCAGCCAGAGAGTGAATCGCCAGGTATTATGCCGCCTTTGTATGAGGTTGTTGCGAATATTAACTCTTTTAATGTGAGTGGCATGCAGTTTAATGATTTTGATATGCGTTTATCGCCCTTAAATAATAACTTGCAATTAAAACTCAATGCCAAAGAATTGCGAGCAGAGGTGTTCATTCCCAGCGAGCAATCAAGTCAGCCGATTCGAATAAACAGCGACTATTTAAGGCTTAATTTTTTAGATACCGAACCAGAACTACCGAGCGAAAAATCATCTCCTGAACAACTTGCATGGCTTACAAATTTGCCAGCTATTGAGTTTGAGTGTGCCGATTGTAAGATTAGCGATTATCAGCTAGATAAAGTCAGCGCCTCATTGTTAGGCGATGGTAAAAAGCTACTTATTTCTGAGCTAGTGGTGGATAAAGGCGATCATATATTGCACACTAAAGGGCAATGGCAAAATGGTTTAACGGCAATGAGCGGCGAACTTAAAAGTGATGATATTGGCGCCTTATTTAATGAATTTGATATTACCACCACTATTAAAGACTCAAACGCCAATCTAAATTATCAATTAAATTGGCAAGCGGCACCTTATAATTTAGATATTGCTAGTTTAGACGGTGAAATTAGTTGGGATTTAGGCGAAGGACATTTAACTGAGGTGAGTGATGGAGGCGCACGGGTATTTTCATTACTGAGCCTTGATTCATTAGTGCGTAAGTTAAAGCTTGATTTTAGAGATGTATTTTCTAAAGGTTTTTTTTATAACAGTATGAAAGGCACGATGCAGATAGATAAGGGCATTGCCTATACCCAAGATACTAAAATGGATGGGGTACCTGCCGATCTCTCTATTAAAGGGTATGCAAATTTAAATACTCTCGAAATTGACTACGACTTAGCAGTAGCTCCGCAAGTAACGTCGAGCATTCCGGTAATTGTGGCTTGGATGGTTAATCCAGTAACGGGGCTTGCAGCTTTAGCAATTGATAAAGTGATTCATTCTGCGCGAGTGATCTCAGAGATCAACTTTAAAGTGACGGGCAAAATGAACGATCCTCAGGTACAAGAGTTAGATCGTAAGAGCCGAGAGGTGACTTTACCGCAAGCAGCACAAAATCAGCCGCAAGCATCTTCAGAGTTAAAGCTTAAAGATGCTGAGGTGAGCGCAGCGCAATGAGTAAATCACTTATAAGTACAACACCTGCGATTATTGCATTACAAATGTGCTCAGGCTTAAATCCTGATGATAACATTGCCACCTTAAAGCAAGCCTTAGCTGAATTACCAAGCCGGCGACCTTTGTTAGTATGTTTACCAGAAGCGTTTTTAGTGTTTAGTAAACACGCTGGTGATACGTTGTTAGTGTCTCAGCGTATTGAACAATATAAACAGCAACTCAGTGAATTGTGCCGTAAACACAATATTTGGTTAAATGCTGGCACCATGCCAGAGCCCTATAACCAACATAAATATTACGCTGCCTCACACTTGTTTAATAACCAAGGCGATATTGTTGCAAGTTATAACAAAATACATTTATTTGATGTTGAGGTAGATGACCAGACCGGCAGTTACCGAGAGTCTGACTTTACTCAAGCGGGCGATGAGATTGTGGTTGTTGATTCTCCCTTTGGTAAAATTGGTTTAACAGTATGTTATGATTTGCGCTTTGCTGGTTTATTTAATGCCTTAGCTCGTAAAGGCGCAGAAATTATATTAGTACCCAGTGCGTTTACTGTTCCAACAGGTAAAGCGCATTGGCAGCCGCTACTTGCAGCACGCGCAATAGAAACACAGTGCTATGTTATTGCTGCAGCGCAATATGGAACACATGAAAACGGTAGACAAACTTATGGTCACAGCCTGATGTTATCGCCCTGGGGTGAAACATTAAGTGAAAAACCAACAGGGCTTGGTTTTATTAGTTGTACCGTAGATTTGAACCAGTTACACAAAATTAGACGAGATATGCCGCTGCAATCTCACCAACGATTTAGAGAGCCATTATTATGAATTCGGTTGAACAGCATTTATTACACGACAGCCAGCTAAATCGAGAAGAACTCGAAAAAACATTAGCTTATATTCACCAGCACAAAGTTGATTATGCCGACCTTTATTTTCAATCGAGTCATCATGAGTCTTGGGTATTAGAAGACGGCCTTGTTAAAGAAGGGTCTTATAACGTTGAACGTGGTGTTGGCGTACGGGCTGTTAGTGGTGAAAAAACCGGTTTTTCGTATTCAGATGCAATCAATCTTGAAGCGTTAAACAAAGCAGCCACGGCTGCACGTAGTATTGCCGATGCCGGTGAAGATAAAGCGGTTAAAGTATTTAGTGATGTGGCTGCAAAACAGCAGTTTTCACCGCATCAACCAATTTCTAGCATGAGCGATACCGATAAAGTTAATTTGTTACGTGAGCTTGAAAATTATATCCGCGAATTAGCCCCTGATGCTGAGCAAGTTATTAGCTCAATGTCTGCGGTATACGAAGAAGTATTAATTGCAGCCAGTGATGGCACCTTTGCTACCGATATTCGCCCACTGATCCGTTTAAACTGCTCTGTATTGCTAGAGAAGAATGGTCGCCGTGAACGTGGCGGTGCTGGTGGCGGCGCACGCCTAGACTATGGTTACTTTAAAGAGCTTGTTGATGGCAAACCGCGTTGGATGGGCTTTGCAGAAGAAGCCGTACGTCAAGCTAAAGTAAACCTAGAAGCTATTGATGCCCCTGCAGGTACTATGGAAGTGGTATTAGGTAATGGCTGGCCAGGCGTGTTGTTACACGAAGCAGTCGGTCATGGTCTAGAAGGTGACTTTAACCGTAAAGGCGCATCTGCATTTAGCGGTAAAGTAGGTCAAAAAGTTGCTTCAGAGCTATGTACTGTGGTTGATGATGGTACTATGGCTGATCGTCGTGGTTCACTTAATGTGGATGACGAAGGCACGCCTGCAGCCTATAACGTACTTATCGAAAACGGTATTTTAAAAGGCTATATGCAAGATAAAATGAACGCGCGTTTGATGGGGGTAAACCCAACAGGTAACGCACGTCGTGAGTCATACGCGCATTTACCAATGCCACGTATGACCAACACTTATATGTTAGGTGGCGAGCACAGCCAAGCTGATATTATCAGCACGGTTAAAAAAGGCGTGTTTGCCCCTAATTTTGGTGGTGGCCAAGTGGATATCACCTCAGGTAAGTTTGTATTTAGTGCCTCAGAGGCCTACTTAATTGAAAATGGCAAAATTACTCAGCCTATTAAAGGGGCAACATTAATTGGTAATGGCCCTGAGGTTATGCAACAAATCTCTATGGTAGGTAATGATTTAGCGCTTGATAAAGGCGTCGGTGTTTGTGGTAAAGATGGTCAAAGTGTACCAGTAGGTGTTGGCCAACCAAGTTTGAAAATTGATCAGTTAACAGTGGGTGGCACGGCTTAATTTTATTACTGCCAAATACTACAAATAAAACCTTGGAAGTGCATGCTTTCAAGGTTTTATTTTGTCGGCTGTTTATTTAAATTTGCTGCTGAAAAAAATCCATAAATGCGACAACTTGTCGTGGCTGAAATTGCCTTGATGGGTAAAGAAACTGTAAGCCAATCTGTTGTTTATCTTTATTACTAAAACCGAGAATATAGTCATCAAGTAGTGTCACTAAATGACCCTTTGTCAGATCATCGCTAATATCTACCATTGATTTTAGAGCAATCCCGGCACCATCAATTGCCCATTGTCTGATCACCGCACCATCACTGCTACTCATAGCCACAGGGACGCGAATTATTTGATCTTTAAAATGCCAATCATTCATCGATTGACCAAATCGCTCCATTACTAGGCAGCGATGATTTAATAAATCGCTTGGCTGCAAAGGTTGGCCATGTATTTTTAAATATTCAGCTGAAGCACATAACACACGTTGATTGGCCTTGATCATTCGGCTAATCAAATTGCTATCGGGTAAGTTTCCAAAGCGAATAGCAATATCAATACCTTCTTCAACTAAATTGACTAAGCCATCGGTTAAATGCAGGTGTGGTTTAACTTGTGGGTTTTGTGCTACAAATTTAGCTATTGCAGGGGCAACAAACTGTTTACCAAAGTCAGAGGGTGCGGTTATTTTGAGACTACCCGAAAGGGTGTTTTTACTAAGCTGAATACTTTGCTCTGTGGCATCAATTTCAGCAATTACTCTTAAACAGCCTTGATAAAATTGCTCTCCAGCCTCGGTCAATTTAATACTGCGAGTATTACGTATTAAGAGTCGGGTTTGATAGTGATTTTCAAGCTGGTTGATACGTGCCGTCATACTCGCAGGCGATAAACCAATTTTTCGCCCAGCTGCAGCAAGCCCGCCAGAGCGCACCACATGAACAAAAAGCTGCATATCATCAATCTTAGCCATCGTTCCTCACTCTTTATAATTCAGTATTAATGAATAGTGTTTTTGATATTAACTCAATTATCAAATTTAAGTAAATAGTTAAACTGGTTGTACTCATTATCAACAGAGAAAGTTTATGCGTTTAGATCATGTATTAATTTCTAGTTGTGATTACCAGGCGATGCGACGGTTCTTTATTAATTCAGTTGGGCTAAGTGAAGGGTATCGTCCGCCTTTTCCTTTCGAGGGAGCGTGGTTATACGGCAGCGATAACGTTGCTTTGATTCATTTGGTTAATGCCGCGGGTAATAAAGCGCAACAGGGTTACTTATCAGCATTAAACAGCAAAACCCAAGGCCGAGGAGTGGTAGATCACATTGCCATTCGTAGCATAGGTTATCAAGGATTGAAAAGTCGCTTAGCGCAAACAGGTATAAGTTATTTCGAGCGAACCGTGCCAGAGCTCCTAGAGCATCAAGTATTTATACCTGGGCCTGAAGAGATGAAAGTCGAAATGCTATTTAGCAGTGATGAAATTTAATTTAAATCCAGATAAACATTATTTATAAGAGAGTTAGTTATGTGTATAGAATCCTTATTTGAAGCTAAAACCCTCGGTTGCATGGTTACGCAAAATAGAATTGTGATGGCACCTATGACCCGTTCGCGAACTGCGCAACCGGGCGATATTCCTACTGAACTGATGGCCACTTATTATGCGCAGCGTGCTACTGCAGGACTGATTATTTCTGAAGCAACACAAATTTCTGCTCAGGGCAAAGGTTACTCATTTACGCCAGGTATTTACACGCAAGAACAAATCGAAGGTTGGAAGCAAGTAACACAAGCTGTGCATAAAGAAGGCGGTAAAATATTTTTACAACTTTGGCACGTTGGTAGAATGTCGCACTCTTCATTTCATCATGATGGAACGCCAGTTGCCCCATCTGCACTTGCCCCAGATGCACAAGTTTGGGTGGTAGGCGATGATGGAGAAGGACGGATGCTTGACTGCCCAACCCCACGAGCACTAAGTGTTAAAGAAATTAAAGAAATAGTAAATGATTATAAGCAAGCGGCAATTAACGCGATTGAGGCTGGTTTCGATGGCGTTGAAATACATGGAGGTAACGGGTATTTAATTGATCAGTTTTTAAGACGCTCAGCAAATAAACGCACAGATGAATATGGCGGTAGCCAAGAAAACCGCATTCGTTTTGCCTGTGAAATTATTAGCGCAATTAGTAATGCCATTGGCGCTCATAAAGTGGGTGTTAGATTAGCGCCTTTTATCACTCAGCGTGGTATGGATGATAGTGAAGCAATTGACACTATTTTATTAGCTGCAAAGCAATTTGAGCAAACTGGTATTGCGTATATTCATCTTGCCGAAGCGGACTGGGACGATGCACCTAGTGTAACACCAGAGTTTAGAGCCGCACTTCGTCAGTATTTTAGTGGCGCGATTATTGTTGCCGGTAATTATACCGAGTATTCAGGTGCGCAGCTTATTGAACAAGGTTTTGCCGATTACATTGCATTCGGTCGTCGTTTTATTGCCAACCCAGACTTGCCGTATCGTATTCAAGAGCAACGGCCACTAAACACTATTACCGATGGGAGAACATTGTTTGGCGGTACAGCCAAAGGTTATACCGATTACCCAGCGTATCAAAAGTAACTTTCATTTCAACTGAAAATATAAGGACTGAAAATGGTTAATCTTTCAAACTCAGCAGTTACTTTACTGATCAGCGGGCTGTTTAGTAGTGCCAGTTTTGCGGCTGAATTTAGTTTATCGAGCCCTGACTTACAGCCAGGGCAGGCAATAAAGAGTGAGCAATATTGGAATAGCTTTGGTTGTCAGGGGGGTAATGTTAGACCACAACTTAAATGGCAAAATGCGCCTAAAAAAGCCAAAAGCTTTGCCGTGACAGTGTATGACAATGACGCACCAACTGGCAGTGGTTTTTGGCACTGGGTAGTACATGATATTCCTCTTACTAGTAACTCATTATCTTCAACGACTTTGCCCAAAGGAGCCATTGAAGGTAATACAGATATGGGTAAGCCCGGATACCTTGGGGCATGTCCACCAGAAGGACGCAAGCATAGCTACACCTATAAAGTGTATGCATTGGATGTAGAAAAATTAGCTGTTCCACAAGGGGCAACAAGTGCACTTACAGGGTTTTTCTTACATCAGCACTCTTTGCAAACAGCCGAGATCACAGTAACGGCAGGACCGCGTTAATTAGCTTAGGAGATAAAAAATGAAGGCTTTACCTTTACTCACTGTTTTAATAGCACTGTGTAGCAGTAGGCTGTTAAGTGCGGCCCCATTATCTGATGAATCAGGCTATTGGCCTGATGATGCACAATTAGTGATTTCTATTTCAATGCAATTTGAGGCAACAGCACAAGATAGCTCTGACGAAGATGAAAGCAATAAGAGCACGGTGAAGTCGACTTGTCATCCAGTGAAAACGCAGTCTGAACTTGAACGAGATATAAGAACGGGTGGTTGATAGAACAAAATAAAAACCCACTTTGAAAAGTGGGTTTTTATTTTAAGAATTAAAGCTCAAAGGGAGCAACACCGACAGCTTGCATTTGATAACCCACTTGGGCTATTTCGCCAGACCAAGTTTGCGTTTTAATAACGCCCGTTACAACAATCGCATCATATAAGCTATCGATGGGCACACCGCCTTTAATAGTTACATGAACCAGCTGGTTTGGCGGTGGGGGCGGCACATGAATACAGGCACCAAAGTAAGGGACTAATAAAAACTCGGTAATAAGTTCGCTGTCACCTTCAAGTGGCACAACAAAACCAGGTAAGCTAACAGACTGCCCATCAAGTGCTTTAACAACCGGCGCGTCCAAATCAGGTTGCACCCAGTTTTGCTCACTGCCTTCGTGATTAGCTTGTGCTTGGGTATCTATTTGCACATGCCCTTGTGGGATCAAGTCTTCCCAAAAAATTTCCTTCGGGGGATTTGCAATGCTAGCAAAGCTAATTAGTACTGCACTTAATAGCATTAAAGAGTGTGTAGTTACTTTAAACAACGTCATGATCATCCTAAAGTTTATATTTTTATACTCATACCATCACTAAGAGAATAAAAGTAAGCGCGTGTAGCAGGGATCAAGCCAATAATGAATCCCGCAGCCATAATAACGCCAATCAAAGTGAGTTCATAGTCAGAGAGCATACTGATATTAATGCTCACTCCAGTTTGGCTTTGTAAGTAACCCGCGGTTGTGCCCATAAGCGCATAAAATAGAGTACAGCCTACTAAGCAACCTAAAAAGGTAGTGAGCAGTGATTCTATACTGATCAGTGAAAATAATTGCCAAGGGCGGGCGCCCACAGAACGTAATATTGCCAGTTCTCTGCGGCGTTGATTAAGGTTAGCCAGCAGTGTGGTTAACATGCCGAGCAAGCTAATAATGACCACCACAAATGAAAATAGCAATAGGATCTTTTCTATTATTGCCAGCATTTCCCAAAGCTCTTTTAGTGTGACTGTAGGCATAATCGCTAATAGAGGCTCTTGCTTATATTGATTTATGTTGCGCCTAATTTGTAGCGTATAAAGTGGCGAGTCGAAGCCCATTAAAAAGGCGGTAATTTGTTTTGGATGGCCAACTAGTGCGTGATTCGAGTGGTCATGATGATCGTTATGCTTATGATGGCCGCCACCATGAATCAATTCAATTGCCGCCAGTGGTACATGTAAGGTTTTATCAACAGGGGTGCCGGTAGGCTTTAAAATACCAATAACTTTAAAGGGGTTATCATCATGATGATGAAAGCTAGTATTGCCCATACCATGAGAAATCACAATTTCATCACCAATCTTATAGGCCAGTTTACTTGCAACCTCACTTCCTATAACAACTTCATTGATGCTAGAAAAAGCCTGTCCTTGTTCAAATTCTAAGGACTGTTTTTTAGCAAACCGATAGTGCTTAAAATAATCGAGTGTGGTGCCTAAAACTGCTTGTCCTTTATGGCTATCACCAAGGCTGATAGGAATGCTCCATTTAACCCCGCGTTGTTTTGTTATGTATTGATAGCTTTGCCAGCTCACCCCATTATTAGTGTGGCCAATTCTAAACACCGAGGACAGTAGTAATTGAATATCGCCAGTACGTGCGCCAACAATTAAATCGGTACCCGAAATGGTATTACTAAAACTACTTTTAGCATCTACGCGAACGCGCTCAATACTGAGTAATAACATGACGCTAATCGCAATAGTGAGCAATGTCAGTAATACACTGGCACGTCTATTTAGCAAACTTTTATAGGCAAGTTTAAATAAAATCATACATCACCTTGTAAATTTACTAAGTCGATTGTGCGGCTAAAGAGTGGCTTTAATGTTTCATCGTGACTGACAAAAACAAGCGTGCTGTTACTTTTTTTTGCTTGTTCAAATAGCAGCTTAATAAAGCTTTCACGATTTTGCGTATCAAGTGCTGAAGTGGGCTCATCGGCAATGATAAGTTCGGGACTGCCTATAAATGCGCGTGCTGCGGCAACTCGCTGTTGTTGCCCAATACTTAAAGTGGCAACATTTTGATTATGAAAGTGCGGCTCCAACCCAAGTGCGTTGAGAAGTCGGGCGGCTTCTTTAGTTAAACTATCAGTTTGGTTGAGTACGTGCTGCTGACGCTTTTTCGAAAATTGGCATCCTAAACATACATTTTCTAATGGGGTTAAATAAGGTAGTAAATTAAAGTTTTGGAAAATATAGCCAATATGATCAGCTCTAAATGCATCGCGCTGTGCATTGGTAAGCGCACTTAGGTTTTGGTTCAAAACACAAAGTTGGCCGCTAGTGGTTACATTAATGCCTGCCAGTAGTGCGAGTAAGGTAGATTTACCACTGCCGCTTGGTCCATGTAAAAAAACATGTTCACCTTCATCAATGGCGAGTTGCTCAATAGTGAGAGTGGGGCTGGCTGCTTTTTTATGCCATTTAAAAGATACATTCTCAAGGTTGATCATAACGGCTTACCAACTCCAATAGTTAAGTCTTTTGCGCATTTTAAATTGTCTAAGAAGATTAAGCGGTTTAGCTTTGAGTTTTTCATCACTATGCAACAGTTCATTGGTTGCGCAAAGTACTCGTTGGCTTGACTTGCCATCTGTGTATGGGTGTAATTCTTGGCAAAAAGTTTCAATATTATCCACAAGTTCTTTTGGGTAAGTTAGTGCATAGTCTATTGCGGCTTCAACGTTATTTTTATCTGTAATATCAAGTAAGTGTTTTTCAGGTGCTTTATTACAAAACGTTACAACCGGTTTTCGTTGTACTAAAAACATCAGTAGTATGGATGAAGTATCGCACAGCATTACATCAGCAGATTGTAATAAAGGAATAACATTGTCTGTTTCAACAAAGGTTAGATTATCATTACTTAACGCTTGATATTTATTAACCCACTCTTGCGGCATTTTCGGATGAAACTGAACTAATAGTCGCCATTTACCGCTTTTACTAAAGTGTTTTATTTGTTCATAAAGTTTAGGTGCAAGAGATAAGCGTTTTGAAAATGTAGAACAGATTAACACCGTTGGGCGAGAGTCTTTACTTAAATAAGGATTACTTGCATGATCATTAAACAGAGGATCTAGTGTGGGCCAGCCAGTTTCTGAAACTTGGAAAAAGCCATGCTTTTTAGCAAGCTCTTGAAACCTTAAAGTCGTATTAGGTCCTTGTGTACAATATAAATCAAAACAACCTCTAATATTGAAGTGGTCTTCTTTACCTTTTCTATTTAGTTTTCCAGAATTAAAACCATGAAATACAGCTACTTTTTTTCCTGGAATAAAGCTTGGAATAGTATTGCCTGGTATGAAAACAGCATCTGGCTCCCAATCTTTTATACTTTTGACTGATTCAAGGCGATGTTCAGTTGATTTTAAAAACTTAGGGTCTACTTCATCACCCTCTAAAAACCATTTAACTTCCCCTCCTTGAGCTAATATTTCTGCTTGCAAAGGCCTTAAAATAGCATAGGAATAATTTTGAGAAATATACATTAAATATTTCTTATTCTTAGTGGCAGTTAAATAGTTCAAGCTAGCTCCTTAGGGCAAGTAATCATGCAAGTTTACCCCAATGCGCCAGCTAGATAAATATTCTGAGATGATTTGTTTTTAGCCTAAGATTGAGCTTTGTGATTGCCTAGATTATTATAGAGCGCCTAACCCCAATTCCATACTTTGCTCTTTGAGCATGCCAAACCCCGGAGATAGCATGACTAGCTATAAAGTTTTAGACGTAAACGATGACTTACCCATTCGTACTAAAGGTAAAGTACACAGTGGCAAAGTGCGTTCAGTTTATTGGTTGACCGATGCAGATAGTAAACGCTTAATAAATGAAAAAGGCTATAACGTTCCTGCCGATACTGAATTGGCCATTATGGTTATTTCAGACAGAATTTCTGCTTTTGATTGCATATGGCAAGGTGAAAATGGCCTAAATGGCGTGCCGGGCAAAGGCATTGCATTAAACTCAGTGGCTGCTCATTGGTTTAACATGTTTAATGAAGCCGGTTTGGCGGGTAATCATATTGTTGATATTCCTCACCCATACGTATGGATTGTTCGTAAAGCCAGTACAGTTAAAGTTGAAGCAATTGCTCGTCAATATATTACCGGCAGCATGTGGCGCGACTACGCCAAAGGCGAAAGACACTTTTGTGGTTTGCAACTTCCAGAGGGCTTAAAAGCGAATCAAAAGCTTGAGCAAGTACTCATTACTCCTTCTACTAAAGGTATTATAGAAGGGGTGGCTGATATTCCTGCCGTTGATGATGTAAATATTACGCGTGAAAATATTACGAACAACTTAGATGTTTTCAATTTTAAATCGGCTGACGATGTCACCAAATATGAAAAATTATTGGTAGAAGGGTTCGAGCTAATTAGTAATGAGTTAGCTAAGCTTGGCCAGATTTTCGTTGATACCAAATTTGAATTTGGTTATGTAGAAGATTTAAATGGTGTGCAGCAACTTATTTATATTGATGAAGTAGGGACACCAGATTCATCGCGTATTTGGGATGAAGCATCTTATAAGAATGGCAAAATTGTTGAAAACTCAAAGGAAGGCTTCCGTCAGCTGTTAATTAATAACGTGCCAGAGAGTGATGTATTATTAAATAAAGACCGTATGGCTGAGCGTGAGCAGCTAGCAAAAGATTATATTTTACCTGAGTCAGTAATGCTTGGAGTGTCTGACACTTATGTGGGTATTGCTAGCAAAATTGTCGGTAAAGAGATCGTTATACCCAATGATCCGCGCCAAGAAGTGATTGCAATTTTAGATACTGACTACGGTTTAATTAATCACTAACGAGCAAGTTAATCTTAATGATAAAGCTTGTTTAAACTAGTGAAAAAGTATTTATTTTTAGTAACTGAGCTATAATTCTTGCAATTAGTGCTCGTCTCTAATTAACTTAACCTATGGTGAATATTTAGGTGTGATTATGTTAGAGCGAGCAATGCAAGTTATTGCAAAACGTCGTTATTTATTAGTACTGGGTGCATTGTTTAGTGTATCGGCGTTTGGCAATACCATTAATTTGGTTATTAAAGATCAGCATGGCCAAGTATTGCCTAATGCTGTCGTAGAAATAAATCATTTACCTTCCTCAAAAGCTACGGGCAATTTACCCACGGTGGTAATGGATCAAGTTGATAAACAGTTTTCACCGCAGCTGCTTATTGTACGTCAAGGTCAGTACGTAAACTTTCCAAATAGCGATAATATTCGCCACCATGTATATTCTTTTTCAAAAGCAAAGCCTTTTCAATTAAAGCTCTATTCTGGTCAGCCAGAAGAACCCATTAAGTTTGATAATCAAGGGGTTGTTGTTCTAGGCTGCAATATCCACGATTCTATGGTGGGCTATATTTATGTCGCTAATAGTAATCATGTGTATACCAGCAACGAGCAAGGCCAAATAAAGCTACAAGTTGACTCTTTTCCTGTGCAAGCCAGTATCTGGCATTCACTGCAAACAGCGACTTTGGATAATAAAAAAATGTTTGATATAAAATCAACCAGCCCGGTATCAATCACTATAAATACATCTATGCCTGCACCACGTAATACCTTTGGCAGTCAATTTAGGGAAGGTAATGGGCAATAATTTACGTAGCCGTATAACAACGCTATGCGTTGGCTTGGTGTTACTTACAACTTTACTCAGCTTAGTGAGTTTTTGGTGGTCTACGAGTAAGTTTCAGGCAGAAAAAGTCCAGCAAAATATAACGGTTGCGCAAAGCGTTTATAAGCAATATTTAAAATCAAAAGAGAGCTTGCTATTAACTGCTGCAAAGGTTTTAACCGCTGATTTTGGTTTTAAGCAAGCAGTTGCTACTCGCGATGCAGCCACCATTAGTAGTGTGCTATACAATCATAGCCAACGGATCAATGCCGATTTAATGCTGTTGCTCGATTTATCGGGGCGGTTAGTGTCTGCTAATGTGAATGCACAAAATTTTGCAGATAACCTACAGCCCTTGATGGATGAATTATTAAATAATTCTGAACAATCGAGCTTTGTAGTGTTAAATAATCAGCTCTATCAAGTAATATTATTGCCAGTTAAAACCCCCAGAACCATCGCTTACAGTTTAGTCGGGTTCAAAATCACATCGGCTGTGACTACTGAGCTAAAAAGCTTAACCGGTATGGAGGTTAGCTTTGTTGCGCAATTAGATAGTTTTGCAGCAAGCTCGTTTGCACCTCAACCTGAAAAATTTCAACCTATAGAATACTTTGAAAATAAAACTACAGCTCGTTTTTTTGCTGAGTACTTGGCCTATGAAAATCAACAAATAGCTTTACCGTCTTTGCAATCACACCCGGTCACCTTACTACTAAGTGCTGATTTAACCTCAAGTTATCGAGATATTGAGCAACTATTGCTAACGCTAGTTACATTGGCCGTGTTAACCATGTTATTTGGTGTGATCACCAGTAGTTTGCTTGCCAATAACTTAACCAGCGGACTTACACAGTTAGCGGTTATCGCAAGGCAATTTGCCAAAGGTGACTACCGTTTTAAATTTGAAGGTAAAAAACAAAGTAGCGAAGTAGAAACGCTAGTCAGCGCCTTTAATAACATGGGTAATGATATTAATAAGCGTGAGCAGCAAATCAGTTTTCAAGCACATCACGATACCTTAACAGGGTTTTATAACCGTTCAGCCATGTTAGATTTATTGGCAAAGCAGCTCACTAAAGATAGATGCTACACGCTTGTTGCTATTGATATAAAAGGCTTAAGACACATAAACGACAAGCTTGGTCCGCAAGTAGGAGATGAGTGTTTAATTGCGGTGGCAAACCGTATTCGTCAATTCTCTGATGAGCTTGGTGGATTTCATGCACGAATTGGCGGCGATGAGTTTCTAACGGTTTACCCCAGTGTGGAGGCTGACCAAGTAAAATGTGCTGTAGCCGATTTGATTGAGCAATTACAGGCACCTTATCAGATTAAAAGCTTAAAAATAAGTTTGCGTTTTAACGCTGGGATTGTGCAGTACCCTGGACAAGGCGTTAAAGCGGACGATTTAATGCGGCGTGTACTCATTGCTGTTGATGCGGCTACAACAAGCCAACAAAGCTTACATTACTACCAAGATGGTGAAGATGAGGCGCACTTAGACCGTTTAATCATGCTTGATGAGCTCAAACAAGCGATTGATGATGATAACGGGCAACTGTTTATGACTTATCAGCCTAAGTTGAATATTAAAAGTCAGAAAATTGATAAGGTTGAGTCACTTATTCGTTGGCAACGTGATGATGGAAGTTGGGTTTCGCCTGAAGTGTTCATTGATTTAGCTGAGCAGTCAGGATTAATTGTGGAACTAACTGCCTGGGTTGTCGATACAGTTATTGCGCAAATAGCCGATTGGTATAAAAAAGGGATTCACTTACAGGCAGCCATTAATGTGTCAGCCCAAGATATTGCGCATGCGGGATTTCATAATTTGTTGGTCGCGACCTTAAAGAAATATCATGTAAGCCCAAGTTCCGTCACTATTGAGTTGACGGAGCGCGATATGATCGAAAATGAAGCTCAAGGTATCAAAGCGTTAGAGAACTTAAAAACTATCGGTGTTAAAATATCACTAGACGATTACGGTGTCGGGCAAACATCATTGGGGCGATTAAAAATGTTACCTATTGATGAGCTTAAGCTAGATAAATGCTTTATTTTAACTTTGCATGAGTCACAAAAAGATCAATACATAGTGCGCTCGTCAATCACACTTGGACACCAACTTGGGTTTTCAGTGGTGGCCGAGGGCGTAGAAACGGCAGCGTCTTTATCATTGCTTCATGAAATGCAATGCGATCATGCACAAGGTTACTACTTGAGTCGTCCTTTAAAAGCACAACAACTAGAACAATGGTTAGAGGAATATCAGGGTGTACATTAAATTTTTACTGAGCATGACACTCTTATTTTGCAGTACGCTAACTGTAGCTGCAACGGGAAAACTATTAGCAACACCGGGCGTGTCTCAAGTTGAAGGCAGTGCAGGAGGAGGGTTAGTTCCTTGGGCGCAGCTAGCAGGTTATGCTAGTGAGGACGAATGGGCTGTTAATGGCTTTTGTAGTCGTGCTGATGTAACAGATTACCGCCTAGATGCCTGTGGTGTGCAGCTTAACCTATTTAATCGTGTTGAACTGAGTTATGCCGTGCAGCAGTTTGATGTGCCTGCGCTCAATACAGAAATAGAGCAGTCAATTTCTGGGGCAAAAATTCGTTTATATGGTGATATAGTATACAGTAAGTGGCCCCAGCTAAGCATGGGTGTACAGCATAAATCACTGGATGATGGCACAGTTGCAAAGTTGGTTGGCGCAAAAAATACCAGTGGTATAGATGTGTACCTAGCAGCCAGTAAATTACATTTGGGCGCACTTGCTGGGTACAACTGGTTTTGGAATGTGACCACCCGTTACAGTAAAGCCAATCAGTTAGGGCTTTTAGGATATGGAGGGGCTAATGAAGGTAGCCATATTTTACTAGAAGCAAGTAGTGCGGTGTTTGTAAGTCGTGAACTTGCTATTGGTATTGAGTATCGACAAAAAGCCAATAACCTAGGTTTAGGCGAACAAGATTGGCGCGATTTATTTATAGCGTGGATGCCTAATAAACATGTCAGTGTAACGGCGGCCTATTTAGACTTAGGGCGGATTGCTGGTGTTGATAACCAAACCGGCTGGTATTTATCGGTTACGGGGTATTGGTAATGAAACTGAGTGTATTTATTTTTTGTTGTTTAAGCTTACTTTTAGGGTGTACAACACAACCTAACACCTCTTTGTATCAGCAACTAGGCGAACAAGCTGGGCTTGAAAAGTTAACTGACAGTTTTATTGTTCAAATAGGCAATGACAAACAGGTGTTTCATTACTTTGAACACAGTAATATTAGCCATTTTCGACAAGGGTTTATTAGTCATTTATGTTCGCTGGTGGACGGCTCTTGTGAATATAAAGGCGACTCGATGGTTGCTATCCATACTGGCATGAACATAAATGAAAAAGACTTCAATCACGTTGTCGATTTATTAATAAATGCAATGAACGAGCAAAATATCCCACATACAGTGCAAAATAAAATTTTAGCTAAAATGGCGCCACTGCGTGGCGAAATTATTAAGATTTAATTTTTATAATCAAATGCATACATGTAAAAACATGCTTGAGTATTACTCACCTGTAATCTTAGCAAGATCTGCCGTTTTATATCGTCTTTGCATATGAATACTCGATCTATGAATTAAATTTCTGATAAATGTACTGCGGTTGGAATGGGAGCCTGCATTAGCGCTTGTTATTTCACTAATAAAGCTTCGATCTTCGGCAACAGGGTAGGGTTTTATGCCAATCATATTTAGGCCTACTTCAGTGTGAAACTGCATATCGACATCCACCGGTCTAAAAAATGGTTTTCTTTGCAGTAGCTTTTTAGCGCCGCTTAGTGAAATGATGTAGCCTTGAGTGCCATTAGGTGCCTTTTTATAGTTGCCAACTGTTAGGCTGTTTTCTAATAACGTACTGTCAATAAATGGAAAGTTTCGATTATCAGATAGCTTGATTAAATCCCAGTTTTTTAATTTAAGCGCCGCGTCAACAACATCTTTAAGTGAAGCTTCAATGAAAAGGTCATCCTCCAATACAACACAATAAGCGATATTTTCATCGACCATTTTTTGCCAAAGGCGCATATGGCTTACATAGCAACCAATTTCACCTGCAGATAGGTTGCGATTGTAGCGTTTTTTATTTTTTTTCGGGCAATACCACTTGAGGATTTCTTGTTCACTAAGGTTTTTGCCAATGGTCGCTTCAAAACGTTCAGCATTTAAGTGCAGGCTGGTTAGTCGCTTTAGGGTTGTTTCCCAGCGGTCTTCGCAGCCTTGCATATTGATAATGTAAAAAGGGATTGGCATAATTTCACTTTATTTAGAAATATCAAAGCGGCTATTTTAGCATTATTATAATTTGTAACCAGTCTAAATTCTGTTTATAAACAGGCTGTAATAATATATAGCTATTTCATTTCCTCAAATTTGGCAAGATGATGAAAAATATAGTCAGTGCACAATGGTTACATGCGCGTTTAGAGCAAACTAACTTAGTTATTTTTGATGCAGGTATGCTACGCCCCTCAGCTGCAGGGGAGTATTCGCCCGTTGCTATGCTACCTAAAGCACAACGATTTGATATCAAAAAAGAACTCGCAGATACCTCAAACCCATTACCCAATACCTTGTGTAGTGCAGAGCAATTTACTCAGGTGATGCAAAAAGCAGGAGTGAATCACGATTCACTCGTGGTGATTTATGAAGATGCAGGGTTATTCAGTGCAGCTAGAGCCTGGTGGATGTTTAAAGCCATGGGATTTAGTAACGTTAAAGTGCTCAGTGGCGGTTTAGCCAAGTGGCTTGAACTTGGGCTTGTGGTTGAGTCAAATTATACACAAGCATCACTAAAAGGCGACTTTATTGCTCATTACCAACCTGGTTACTTTATTGATAAAAAGCAGGTGCTAAGTGCTACTAATGATGCCAATACAGTTATTTTAGATGCGCGTGCTTATGAGCGCTTTACGGGTAAAAATAAAGAGCCAAGAGCGGGTATGCGCAGCGGCCACATTATTAATAGCTACTCGCTACCTTTAAGTAGTTTATTAGAAAATGGCGAGGCAAAATCACTCGACTTTATACAAACACAGTTTAGTGAATTAGTCGGTAATGCAACCCAGTTACAATTTAGCTGCGGTTCGGGTGTTACTGCCTGTGCGCTTGCACTGTTCGCTGATGAATGCGGATACAATAATTTAAGTGTTTACGACGGATCGTGGAGTGAGTGGGGCGCTGATAGCTCACTGCCTATTGCTGTGGGTGGATAATTTAACTATAGGGACAATTTTTACACCCGTTTTTGCAGCAAGTACCACGTTTTAAAAAATACCACTTACTAAACACTATGTAATTATTCTGCATGGTGTAATCTAACCCTTCAATTAAATTATCATGGCTTCTAAATTGTTTAGCAAAAGCGATTTGAGCTTTTATTGGTTGAGTGTATATAGTCTCTAAATAGTTATTTATTTTAGCAAGAGTACATAAGCGGCATAAGCAGCTGGTTGCTGTATCATCGAGTGGTAAAATAGCAGGTAACTGATAACACCAACATGCGGTTATATCATTAACATTACAGTTAAGCGTTGTATTACATTGGCTGCAGTTTATCTGGGTCATTTTAGGTCTTATTAACAGTAGAGCAGCAAGAATAACAAACATTATGAATATACAAAAAGCATTGGCTGAATTTATTACATTTGGCGAGCAAAGAGATAGTGCCATTAGTGTGATTGTTTCAACCGCAGCAAACAATCAAACCTATCTGTACACACTCACAAAGCCTGTACTAATTAATGTACTTGCGCGTTGTTTAAATAAAGAAATTGATATTGACGATTTAGAGCTGTGGGCAAATGTCATTGAGTCGCGAGATGACATAAATTGCGCTAAGCATGAAGGCGTTATTTACGCGCTAAGTAATAGCGAGCAAATGGGTGAGTTGACTCATCAAAAGCTCGCACAGTTGTTAAAGCTATTACAACAGTAGCAGGTGGTTATCAGAAAATATTAAAGGTTTTAAGCAACAGTTTTCAGATGTTAGTAACCACCGCTGGGCTAATCTCTAGCTGACACCTGAAACCTGTTCTTAAAGTTTACTTATGATAGCTCAAGCAAGTTTCTACTTCGTCTTTAGAGCCTAAAATAACCGCAACACGCTGATGGATAGCATCAGGCTGAATATTCATAATACGCTCAGTACCTGTTGAAGCAATACCACCGGCTTGCTCTACTAACATCGCCATTGGGTTTGCTTCATAAAGTAAACGCAGCTTATTAGGTTTATTAGGATCTTTAGTATCAGTTGGGTAAGTAAATAAACCACCACGGCTAAGTACACGGTGAACATCGCCAACCATTGCAGCAATCCAGCGCATATTGAAGTTTTGAGCGCGAGGGCCTGTATCTCCGGCAAGTAAGTCATTAATGTAGTTTTGCATCGCTGGTTCCCAGTGGCGCTGGTTAGAGGCGTTAATTGCAAATTCATTAGTTTTAGCAGGAATAGCGGCAAAATCTTGGGTAAGTAAAAAGCTACCTTGGGTTTTATCTAAGGTAAACATGCGTGTACCTTTACCTGTTGTTAGCGCAAGCATAGTTGATGGGCCATACAGTACGTAACCTGCAGCCACTTGTTGATGCCCAGGTTGCATAAAAATCTTTTCATCAGCAGCATCTGAGCCCACAGGCGCTTTCATAATAGAAAATATAGTACCTACAAGTGAGTTAATATCGGTATTTGACGAGCCATCAAGTGGGTCAAATGCAACAATGTACTCGGCATCTGGGTTACCGGCAACAGTATAATCTTCTTCTTCAGAGGCAATCGCTTTAACTGTGCCTGACTCCAGCAATATATCTTTTAATAACTGATTAGATAATACATCGAGTTTCTTTTGTGTTTCGCCTTGAATATTTTCATCGAGGGTTGAGCCTAATACGCCCGATAATTCACCTTGACCGACGCGAAATGAAATTTCTTTACATGCCGCTAAAATTGTACGAATTAACGACAAAAGTTCTCTTGAACAGCCATCTTCTAGTAATACTGGTGGGAGTCTACGCATTCTTTTTTCCTGATAACGTGTTAAAACTAATCATAATGTGAGAGAGATTAGTTTAGAGCGCTGAAATTCGTCTTAAATAACTGTATTGTATAAATAACCCCCTATAATGGGGTACCTACATCGCATTTAAAACGCTAATAACAAAGATAAGATTATGCAAAAAATATCACGATTAAGTTACATACTCTTTACTGTGCTGCTCTGTATGATAACTCAAGCGCACGCAGCAATTAAGTCTATTGACGAATTTACTGAAAAAATGAACCATTTCCCTGGTTATTTTTCTTTCTTTTACGATACCCAAAACGGCAATGTGTATTTAAAAGTTGATAAACTTGAGCAACAATTTTTACTACAGCATAGCCTGCCTTATGGCGTTGGTTCTAACGACATAGGTTTAGATAGAGGCCAATTAGGCGGTACCTATTTGGTGCAGTTTGAGCGCTTTGGCAACAAGGTGATGTTACGTGCCGTAAATACTTACTACCGTGCAAACACGAGTAATTTAGCAGAGCAGCAAAGCGTTAAAGAAGCGTTTGCATCCAGCATTTTGGCAGGTTTTAAAGTTGTCGCTCAAGATGACAATGCTGCATTAATAGATTACACCCCTTATTTACTGAGTGACGTACATGGTGTAAGCCGTACTTTAGCTGCGCGCAAGCAAGGGCAGTTTAGCCTTGATGAGTCACGCAGTGCGGTATTTATGAATCGCTCAAAAGCATTTTTGAAAAATACTGAACTTGAAGCCATTCTCACCTTTAAAGGATCTAAACCAGGTAAATACGTTCGCCAAGTGAGTGCTGACCCTTACGCTTTGAGTGTGCACATGCACCATTCACTTATTCAATTGCCTGATGATAATTACACGCCTCGTAAATTTAGCCCGCAATCGGGTTATTGGAGTGTGGAGCATAAAAATTATGCAGCAGGGCTCGATGAGTCAATGTACGTGCGTTACATTCCGCGTCATCGGTTAGCAAAAAAAGATCCAAGCTTAGCAGTTAGTGAGCCGATAGAGCCTATTGTTTATTACTTAGATCCTGGGGTACCTGAACCAGTAAAAACGGCTTTATTAGAAGGCGGGCAATGGTGGAATGACGCTTTTAATGCAGCAGGCTATAAAAATGCCTTTGAAGTTAAAGTGCTACCAAGTAATGCTGATCCTATGGATGTGCGCTACAACGTTATTCAATGGGTGCATCGAGCAACTCGAGGTTGGTCGTATGGCAGTTCAATTATAGACCCACGTACAGGCGAAATTATTAAAGGCCATGTGACATTAGGGTCGCTGCGAGTGCGTCAAGATATCCTTATTGCTGAATCACTCGCTGCGCCTTATTTAAAAGGCAATGAAGTGGCAGGTACTTTACATGCAATGGCACTTGATCGTATTCGTCAACTCAGTGCTCATGAAATTGGTCATACACTGGGTATTGCGCACAACTTTGCTGCGTCAGTAAATAATCGAGCTTCGGTGATGGATTATCCGCATCCGTTATTGAGCTTTGCAGATAATGGTCAGTTAGATGTATCTCAAGGTTATGCTAAAGGCATGGGCGTATGGGATACGCAAGTGATCAAATATGGCTACAGTGATTTTACCGGCCAAGATGAAAGCGAAGCACTCGCTGCTATTTTGCAGCAAAATAAAGCACAAGGTTTGGCGTTTATTTCTGACAGTGATGCCCGTGCCAAAGGTGGGGCGCACCCTACAGCTCATCTTTGGGATAATGGTGGTAATCCAAGTGAAGAATTACTTAGAGTGCTTGATGTGCGAAAGCAGGCGCTTGGGCAGTTTGGTATTAACAATATAAAAACTGGGGTTGCACTGTCGCAGTTAGAAGAAAAGCTAGTGCCACTTTACTTGTTCCACCGTTATCAAGTTGAAGCGGTTGCAAAGCTTATTGCGGGCGTTGATTATGACTATGAAATTCGTAGTGATGCACCCGTTAAAGGCGCCCAAGTTGTAGCTAAAGAGGCTCAGCAACAAGCCGTTAATGCTATTTTAGCCACCCTAAAAGCAACTAATCTAACGCTGCCAGAGTCGATACTTTCCTTAATCGTACCTAAAGCGTATGGCGAGTCTAAATCACGAGAAAGTATAGTGGGTCGTACCGGCTTAACTATGGATGCACTTGCATTGCCTGAAGTGGCCGCGCAGCATAGCTTATCGCTATTACTTAATGCTCAACGATTAAATCGATTAGCACAGCAGCAAGCACGTGATAACCGCTTTTATAGCCTAGATGAGCTACTTAAACAGTTAAATAAGCAAGTGTTTAATGTATCAGCACCTGCCACCATGACAGGAAAAGTAACACAACGAGTACAGTACCTAACGGCAAAAGCCATGGCTGATCTTGTGGCTAACGACGGTTTAAGCCCTGAAGTGCAAGCGCAACTGCATTTCTATTTAAGCAAACTTGCTGATGAGTTTAATCAGCACTCTTTGCTAGGCCACCCTGAAGTGGGTGACAGCGCATTTAAAAACTATTTATCGTCGCAAATTAATCAGTTTTTAACAACAGGCCAGTGGCCTGATAATTTTAAAGCCCTGCCAATACCACCAGGCTCACCTATTTAATAGTACAAGCCAGAGGATAAAGGCGCTGTGTAAACGTTACGTTTCATGGTGCCTTGTTTTTAGGGTGTTACTTTTGCTTGCATAAAGTTGGTTTTTTGTTAATCTAGCCACCCCCTATTTTAGTCTTTTTGAGGTGTTTATGGCGTTTTTATCTCGTTCGATATTGGCGTTATCAATGGCACTTTTAAGCTCCAATGCAATCGCACAAAAACAATGTGATGTTGAACTTCGTCATGGTTTAATTATTACCGATGATGTGATCCGTATTGTTGATAAAGGCCAAACAAGGGTGCAAATTAACAATAATAATCAATTGTTTATTCGAGGCTACTGGGTCGATTTAAGCACCGACGAAAGCAAAGTGCTAGAACAATTTAGCAATGGTATTCGTCAAACAGTTCCTGAGTTGGTCGATTTAGCGACCGATGGCGTTAACCTAGGACTCAGTGCTATTGAGCATGTTGTTGAGGGCATGTCAGATAAAGAACCCGAAGTGCTAAAAACGCAATTACAATATGTAGAGCGCGCACTTATGGATAAGTTTAAACGTGGCGACGATTTCTTTTTTATAGCTCCTCAATCGCTTTCCCAAATTGATGATTTTTTTACTAAAGAAATTAGTCAAAAAATACACTCAGCTGTACATGGCTCTTTGGGTGCTATTTTAATGTCGCTTGGGGATGCGTTTAAATCTCGAGAAGGCAATATAGAAGACCGCATGAACGACATGGGGCAACGCATGGATATCATCACCAAAGAAATCGATAAGTCGTTACAGAAAAAAGCCCATCAATTAGAACTTAAAGCCTCTGAATATTGTGAATGTTTAAACTCTCTAGATATTACTGAGTCTCGGCTGCAAGCGATTGTACCTGGGATGACAGACTTTGATTTAGTACAGATTAAATCGTAAGAACAGAGATTAGGCAAGATTATAGAAGGCAACGAGCATCGAGCCTAGAGCGGCAGGTGAACAGCCCGAACCTCGTGAACCATTTCCTATCACCTAAACAACCTCACAGTTTTATCTCTGCGGCAGTTAATGGGCGGTATTCACCTGCAGCCAAATCTTCACCTAACTTTATACCCGCAATTTGTTCACGATGTAGTTCAACTACTTTGTTATCTACCGCTGCTAGCATGCGTTTCACTTGATGGTACTTCCCCTCAGAAATCGACAAACGTAAACCGTAACTCCCTTCGCGTTCAGCAATAGCAGGGCGAGTTAAATCTTTTTCATTGTGTAACTGTACACCATCGCGTAGTTGCTGCAGTGCATCGTCGGTAATCGGCTCTTGGGTTTCGACTAGGTAGGTTTTAAACTTATTCTTTTTCGGCGAGGTAATTTTATGTGACCAGTCGCCATCATTAGTAATAAGCACTAGGCCTGTGGTGTCTATATCTAAACGCCCGGCAATGTGAAAGTCGGCCATGTTTGGCTCATCAAGCAAATCAAATACGGTTTTGTGTAACTCATCTGAATTAGCGCATACATAACCTACCGGCTTATTGAGCATAAAGTAGCGTTTACCTAAAAACACTAATGGCTGATCATGAAATAACACGTCATCTTGTTGAGTAACTTGAAAGTCGAATGCCGTGATCACCTCGCCATTAACGCAAGCCACTTGGCTTTTTATTGCTGCGCGGGCTTTTGAGCGTGGTAACTCTGCTAAATGGCTAATAAATTTATCTAAACGGCAAGGAAATTTCATGTTGTTCACATTTTTAGTCGGCTACAATGGCCGCGAGTATAGCGGATAGTGAAATACCATGACAGAGCCCAGCACAGAAATTTTAAGCCTATACCATAGCAAGGTTTCATCAGGAGAGCTTGATTTCGATGCGGCGCAGCACCAAGCCGTGAGTGCGTTACAGTCTTTAAGTGAGCAATTAAATCAGCCTGCAAGCTGGTGGCAAAAAGCACCTTCAATAAGGGGAATATATTTATATGGCCCTGTTGGCCGAGGTAAATCTATGTTGATGGACTTATTTTATGAAAACTTACCCACAGAGAAAAAGCAGCGCCTGCACTTTCATCATTTTATCGAAAAAGTTCATGCTCAATTGGCCAAGTTACAAGGGGATAAAAATCCGCTGCAAATAATTGCTAAACAGTGGGCCAAAAAGATAAAAGTGCTGTGCTTTGATGAGTTTTTTGTTAGTGATATTGGTGACGCCATGATCATGGCTCGGTTATTTAACGCTTTATTTGAACAAGGCGTGGTGCTAGTAGCAACCTCTAACGCAAAACCGGAGCAACTTTATTACAACGGTCTGCAACGCGCGCGATTTTTACCAACTATCGATTTAATAAATGAACATTGTCGCGTAATTAACGTAGCGGGGGAGGAAGATCATCGCTTTAGATACGGCAGAAGTAGTCGTCATTATTTTATTAACTTGCCCGATGCTGAATTTGAGGCTGGGTTTTTATCCGCACATTCTCAAGCAATGCGTAATAATACAATAACTGTGCATGGCCGAGTGCTTCCTTATTTATTAAAAACTGACGATGCTTTACTGATTGATTTTATGGCATTGTGCTCAGGCCCTCGTAGCGCCAATGACTATATGTTTTTAGCAGAACAGTTTTCGGTAGTATACATCGCGAATGTGCCAATAATGGGAAAAGAGGCAACTGGTAAAGTTATTGTACATGGTATAGAAGACAGTTATCAGCGCGAAAAGCAGCAGTTAGATGAGCATACTTTCGATGATGAAGCTCGGCGCTTTATTGCCTTAGTCGATGAGTTTTACGATTGCCACAAATTACTGGTAATTAATGCCCAGGCCGACATAAACGAGTTATACCAAGGTAAAAAATTAAGCTTTGAATATGCGCGAACCCAGTCACGGATTGTAGAAATGCAAAATTGGTATGTACAACATTAAAACACCGCATTTAATTTAAATGCGGTGTTTTAATTTTAAGCTGATAACTTAAAGAAGCCTTTATGACTTATATCCATTTGGATTATTTGACTGCCAGCGCCAAGTATCTTGCATCATGACATCAATACCGCGCTCGGCTTGCCAGCCTAGTTCACTAAGCGCTTTTTCTGGCGCAGCATAACAGGATGCAATATCACCAGGGCGACGAGGTGACACCGCATAAGGGATAGCTTGGTCGCTAGCCTTAATAAACGCATTGACCATTTGTAATACTGAATAGCCGTTACCGGTACCAAGGTTATAAATAAGTGCGCCGGTTTCTGCGGCTATTTTATCAAGCGCTTTTAAATGCCCTAAGGCTAAATCTACAACGTGAATGTAATCGCGTACGCCAGTACCATCTACCGTGTCGTAATCATCGCCAAATATAGCGAGCTGCTTTAATTTACCAACCGCAACTTGTGAAATGAAAGGCAGTAAATTATTAGGAATGCCATTAGGATCTTCACCAATTAAACCTGACTCATGGGCACCAACAGGATTAAAGTAGCGCAAAATAGCAAACGCAAAGCGCTCATCTGATTTAGCGATATCTTGCAGCATCATTTCAACCATTAGTTTAGACGTACCATATGGGTTGGTTGTACCGCCAACGGGGAAATCTTCGCGTATTGGTAAGCTTGCAGGGTCACCATAAACTGTTGCAGATGAGCTAAATACCAGTTTAAACACACCCGCGTCACGCATAGCATCAACTAGTGTTAATGTGCCTTGTACGTTATTTTGATAATACGCGATTGGTTTTGCTACCGACTCACCAACCGCTTTTAAACCTGCAAAATGAATTGCACTATCAATGTTATGTTTTGCAAATACTGAGTCTAAAAAGGATTTATCTAAAATATCACCTTGATAAAAAGTAATTGCTTTACCGGTTATTTTTTTCACTCTCTCAAGTGATTCTTCAGAGGAGTTACTTAAGTTATCGATAACGATAACGTCGCTGCCTTGCTGTAAAAGTTCTAAAACGGTGTGTGAGCCAATATAGCCTGCGCCACCGGTTACTAAAATTGCCATGAATGCTCCTTGGAAACCTCTGTTCAATTACCCTAATTTCACCATAAATAATGAGTTTTTACATGTATTATTTTATTTGCTTTGTAATAGTATGATCGTAAACCGTACTTTCGATTACATTTTGTGCAATTTTAATAACACCTCAGCGTAAAGATTAAGTTATAGTTCATATGTAATTGCTAAAGTGATGTATAGCGATTTGTAAAATATTCAATTGATCACAATGATCAAAATACTCGTTGGAGAAACGTATGAACTTAGTTAAAAAAATAGCAATGTTGATGTGTATTGCACTACCGAGTGTTGTTTGCGCGGGTGAGGCTCAAGTGAAATGGCATGACTTTAATGATTATCGCGATGTACGCCCATCCAACCAAACTAAAGGCTCATACCATAAGCAAATAGCCAAAAGTATTGATGAACACTTTGCAAAGCTCAGCGAGCAACTTCCTAAAAACTACAGTTTAAACATTGAAGTAACCGATTTAGATTTAGCCGGAGACGTACGCTATGGCGGTGTTAACGAAATCCGAGTGGTTAAACCTATTCACTTTCCACGCATTGAATTTAATTATGTGCTTAGTGATGAAAGTGGCGTTGTCGCACAAGAAGATAACGTAAGCTTAAAAGATATGGGTTTTATGGATAAAATCAAAATGGGTCGAGATGAAGCATTTTACTACGAAAAACGCTTATTAACAGAGTGGTTTGGTGAACAAATTTTACCGCGTATCAAGTAAGCTAAAGCTAATAATGCAAAGCATCTACTTTGGTAGACGCTTTGCAAAGCAGTTGCTCATTTTTATTTAAAGGTCGCTAACAAGGTTAGTAAGTTTTGTAGTTTAATAACTGCTTGTTTTAGCTTTTCTTCGTCTAAACCGTCGCTTGATAAGCTTTCTACATCAGCGGCAACGTCTAAAACGTACGGCTTAAAGCGTTTAGCTTCAAAGCTAAATCCAGCGTCCTCGGCAAATAAGGCTTTAAATTTTCCGTGGCCTTGCTGTTGTAACTCATCGAGTTTTTTATCAGCATCAAGCGCCTGACGGTAAACAATTTTTAAGTTGGCGTTGAGTTGTTCAATTATAGAATCCATGGTTTTCCTAAAGCTTAGTGCAATGTTGCCGATAAATACTTAAGTGGGTTGGTAAAGTAATTTACCAATTCAGCGACTATAATACGTGTATTACATTTAAATGTCAGGTGTGAGTTATGAATATATCAGGTGGAAATCTACCTACAATCCCTGGTGCAGGCCAAGGCGCAGAGGTTTTAACTGCTGCTTTATCTAAAAAGCAACAGCAAGCTGATGGCGCCGCTGCACTTGCGCTTATTGAAGGTGCTACACAAACCTCAAGTGCACAAACACCGGCTAAGTCGGTTACTGCAACACTTGGGAATAATGTAAACGTTTATGTTTAAACCAATTTGAGGTCGATAGGGGTTTTACTTTTTTGGCCTCCTATTTCTCTAACTAGTTTAGGCACTAAAAATCCTGGCAGGGTCTCTAAAAGCTCTGCCATTATTTTTATGGCTTGTGCCTCATCTATATCAAAATGACTTGCGCCTTCTACTTTATCTAGTAAGTGTAAGTAATAAGGCAATACATTTGCATCAAACAACGCTTCACTTAAGTTTATTTGCGCATCAACTGTATCGTTCACGTCTTTTAAAATAACCGCCTGATTTAATAGCAGTACATTGGCTTGTTTTAGCATGTTCATGGCGTTTTTAAAGTCACTATCTATTTCGTTAGCATGGTTAATATGATTCACGAATATAATTTTTAGTGGTGACTTTGCTAATCTTTCACATAATTGTTCAGTAATGCGTGCAGGGATCACAACGGGTAAGCGGCTGTGTATGCGCATCCGTTTTATTTGTGGTATTTGCTCAAGCTCATCTAAAAACCAACTAATAGCATCGTCTTTGGCCATTAGTGGATCGCCACCACTTAAAATCACTTCGTTAATATTTTTATCAGCTTTTATATAGCTCAATGCATCAATAAGGCTGCGTTTATTTAACTGGTTTTCTTGATAAGGAAAATGGCGTCTAAAGCAGTAGCGGCAATTTACCGCACAACCAGTTTTAAACATGACTAAAACACGCGACTTATATTTATGTAACAGACCTGGTTGATTGTTATCTTGCTCAAGTAGCGGATCTTTATTAAACCCTGATTTAGTTAAAAACTCTTGATGGCGAGGCATAACTTGCAGCAATAAAGGATCATTTGCATCGCCGTGACGAATTTTTTTTATAAAAGGCAATGGCACACGAACAGGAAACAAGCTACGAGCTTTTATGTCGTTTTCATGGACTTGGCTCGATAAACCAACCATTTCTAACAACACTTTTGGGCAGGTAACTACATTTGCTAATTCTTTTTGCCAGTTTTTATGCAAATTTGCTTCATTTCTTTGTATCATTGGCACGTAGATTACTCGAAAAATATAAATAGAGGAAACGATGGCGAATTATAGCACCAACGAGTTCAAGGGCGGCCTAAAAATTATGATGGACGGCGAACCTTGCAGTATCTTAGAAAATGAAATGGTAAAACCGGGTAAAGGCCAAGCGTTTAACCGTGTTCGTATCCGTAAGCTTATCTCTGGCAAGGTACTTGAAAAAACCTTTAAATCGGGTGAATCGGTTGAAGGTGCTGATGTAATGGATACCGATTTAGCGTACCTATATACAGACGGTGAATTTTGGCATTTCATGAACAATGAAACATTTGAACAAATCGCTGCTGACGAAAAAGCACTGGGCGATGCTGGAAAATGGTTAGTTGAAAACGATGTATGTACTATTACATTATGGAACGGCAGCCCAATTGCTGTAACTCCACCAAACTTTGTTGAGCTTGAGATCACTGAAACTGATCCGGGCCTTAAAGGTGATACAGCGGGCACGGGTGGTAAACCAGCAACGCTTAGCACAGGTGCTGTAGTACGTGTTCCATTATTCGTACAAATTGGCGAAGTAATTAAAGTAGACACTCGTAATGGTGAATACGTGAGCCGTGTTAAGTAAGCAGCAACGCGTCTTATTAATTAAATCCCGGCTTAAGCTGGGATTTTTTTTGGAGAAAATATGTCAGCAGATCTTTGGAAGCCGAGTGCCAGCATAGAAATACTTAAGCAACGCGCAGCAATTATGCGCAGCATTCGGGAATTCTTTTATGAGCGTAATGTAATGGAAGTCGAAACACCGAGTTTAAGTGCTGCCAGTGTAACCGATGTACATTTAGCCAGCTTTAATACTACATTTGTGGGCCCAGGCCATGCTGGTGGGCTACCCCTGTTTTTACAAACATCTCCAGAGTTTGCGATGAAACGCTTGTTAGCGGCCGGCTCAGGCGCTATTTTTCAGCTTTGTAAGGCATTTCGAAATGAAGAAGCGGGCAGTCATCATAATCCTGAATTTACTATGCTCGAATGGTATCGGCCTGGGTTTGACGAATTTGCTTTAATGGACGAAATAGATCAGCTGATGCAGCTCATTCTTGAGGTTGCTCCTGCAGAGCGCGTTACCTACCAAAAGGCATTTGAACGCGCGTTAGGGGTCGATCCATTAACTGCCTCTATCACGCAGTTACAACAACTCGCATGCGAACATGGCTTTGCTGATATTGCTAAAAACGAGACTCATAAAGATACCTTGCTGCAATTATTATTTTGTATGAAAGTAGAGCCGACTATTGGCCAAGAAATTCCCTGTTTTGTGTATCACTTTCCAGCATCACAAGCGGCACTGGCACAAATTTGTGAACACGATGAGCGAGTAGCAGGGCGCTTTGAGTTGTATTATAAAAATATGGAACTGGCTAACGGCTTTAATGAGCTCACTAATGCTAAAGAACAAGCAAAAAGGTTTAACGAAGACAACACCTATCGTGCTGCTAACAGCTTAAAGCAAGTTCCTATTGATACGCGTTTAATTGAGGCATTGGAACATGGTTTAGAGCAATGTGCGGGGGTTGCATTAGGGATTGATAGACTCGTGATGCTAGCAACCAATAAACAAAAAATAAAAGAAGTGATTGCGTTTGATGTGGCAAGAGCTTAGGTGAATTATCGCTTCGGGTGACTGGCGACGAGCTTCGGGCGGCGAGATTCGAGCTGATGTGCGTTCCCGCCTATATAAAATCTAAATACAATGCTTGGTTAATTTTTTGCTGACCGCCAAAACCTGAAGGCTACATTTTTAACTGTACTTTGCTTTAACCATTTGGATTGCGTGCGCTGCATCAAGCTACTCGCCTACACAAAACTAAAACACCGCGTTTGCATTAAACGCGGTGTTTTCTATTCTCGAACTGACAACTGGTTCGCTGTATTACAGATTAAGTGTAAACGTAACGCCGGCTACACGTGGCTCACCTAGTTGAATATAAGTTTGGCTTGTATAGCCATCTAACGGATTGTTACCAAATTCAAAACCGCGAGTTGGAACGGTTTCATCAAACACATTACGTGCCCATGCACGAACTGCCCAGCTTTCAGCCTCGTAACCAAGGCTTGCATTCACTAAGTTTGTATTTGGAGCCTGTGCATTATGGCTGTCTGAGAAGTAATAATCGTCTTTGCCTTCAACGCCTAACATTGCATATAGCTCATCAGTAACATTGTAGCGTGCACTAAATGCGTATTGATATTTAGGCGCTTGTGCTTGTTCGCGGCCATCTTGGTTTAAGCCCGATTTAGTCACAAAGTCGTTTATTTTCGTATCTAAATAGCCAGCACTACCACTAATGAGTAAATTATCAGTAAGTAAGTAGCTACCTTCAATTTCAAGGCCGTAGTTGCTGCCAGAGCTGGCATTGGCGACATAACCGGTAAATTGTTGATCTGATACTTGCCACGACTTTAATTGAATATTATCGCGGTGCATATAAAAAGCAGCTAAACGCAGAGTAAACTTGTCATCTAGCGATGAGCCTTTAACACCAAACTCACCACTCCATAAGTACTCTGGATCAAAGCTGGTATGCTGTTTGAAAAAATCAGCATCTAAGCTTAAACCTTCATCTTTTGCTTTTGCTAGCGCTTCTGAATTAATACCACCGGCTTTGTAACCGCGGGTGATACTGGTATAAATCATAGTGCGGTCAATAACTTGGTATTCAAGTGCAATTTTACCACCGAGCATAATATCATCAGTTTCTTCAATAAAGCCGTTACTATCGGTGTAATCACCTTGGTATTGCTCAACTCGTAAACCAGTAATAAGCGTAGTTTTTGGGCCTATTGATGTGGCTAATTGGCCATAAGCTGCAATGTTATTAGTTTCATAGGTTGAAGCAAACGGATTGGCTAACCACGTATATTGACGCTCTAAATCCACATCACGGTTTTGATAGTAAATACCCGCAACCCAGTTACCTGCTTTACCAGTAAATTTCAGGTCGAGCGCTTGATCATCACGATCGCGGCTATAAATATCTGTTGAACTATAACCATAAGGATGTAAACCGGCGGCACATAATTGCGGCTTATTAGTATCGTTACACACCCAGTCTTCATCAAAGCTATAAAAAAGTTCTGTATCAATAGCTGAAAGGTTTAAGCTCACATCAAAGGCATCAAAACCAGTGTAAGTATTATTCAGGCCAATAGCATAACTTTGTTGATTATCTTCGCCTGGTTGATCAGCAAGGCTGTTGCGAGAATTATCAAGAGTAAATGCATCGTAACCGTTATTAATATCAATATAATGCAGGTTAAGTTCTGAATTTAAATGAGCTGTAAGCTGGCTGTTTAATTTAAAGCGTGCAACTTGCTCATCTTGATCTTGAGTGGGTTTATCTAAATAAATATTATCGACGTAGCCGTCAGACTTTCTGCGAAAGTAGCTAACGCGGGCACTGGTGTCATCTGTTAAACCTGTACTAGCAGCAAGGCCTGCTTCGTGGCTGTTATAAGTGCCGGCACCTAAATGTAACTTTAAGCTAGGGTCGCTGGTTGCACTAGCTGATTGCATTTGGATCATGCCCGCCATACCATCTGCACCAAAACGTGTACCTTGAGGACCGCGGTAAATTTCTACTTGGTCAATATCAAACAATAATGAACTACCACCTAAGCCTGAATAATTAATACCGTCAATTACTAAGCCCACAGATGGATTTATCGGGTCAACAAACTGCGAGCGTAAACCAACACCGCGAATTTGAATATAACGACCGCGAGACGCACCAGCAGCAAAGTTTACATTGGCTGCACTGGCTAACATTTCGTCTAAATACGTTGCACCACGTTGATTCATTTCATTTTCAGAAAATAAGCTGGCACTGGCGCTTAATGTTTGAATGCTTTCTTGCTGAAAGTCACCGGTAACAATGATTTTCTCTAGTTCGGTGTCATCTGCGTTAGCATATATAGGTGCTGCGAGCAGGGGTAATAACGTGGCTGTAATTAAAGACAAACGTAAGTTCATTAGGTTACTTAACTCCATTTTAGGGACTTGTATGGTAGCAATTATTTCAACACTTGTGCTATAAACGCGACAATTATACGTTAAATAATTGGGATTACTAATATGGCCTTTAAAGTAGACTTTAAGGTGCGCGACTACGAATGTGACTTACAAGGTATTGTAAATAACAGTGTTTATTTTAATTATCTTGAGCACGCTCGCCACGAGTTTTTATACGCACACGGCGTTGATTTTGCACAGCTTGCAAAAGATAAAATTAACTTAGTGGTGATGCGCAGTGAAATGGATTACAAACATTCCCTATTGCCTGGAGATGAGTTTTATGTGGCGGTAGAGCCTGTGCGTATTAGTCGTCTTAAGTTTGCATTTAAACAAACGGTAGTGCGCAAACAAGATGAAAAAGTGATGCTCAATGCCTTAGTTATTGGTACATCAGTTAATGAAAGAGGTCGTCCATTTTTACCACCACAGATAGATGACTTATTCCAAGCCGTTGCATAGTTTTAAATAGCATGAATTTTAAACAAAAATTTACATTTAAAATATGCATTTTTAACGGATAAACCTGACAAATATTGATACTATTACATTAATTAGACACTAAGTTTGTAATAACATGAAATTAGCAGCAATACCGATGCTTATAATCGGTTTATGTGTTGGTTGCGCATCAACAGGGACAGTTACCACTGAGCAGCTAAAATATACACAATGGCAATTATCAAAGGTTGATGATTTGGCCATTCCCGCGTCCTTTAAAGCATCAATGAGCTTTATCGATGCGCTACAAATAAACGGCTTTACCGGATGTAATAAGTTCTTTGGTGAAGGCTCACTTGAAGACAGTAGCCTGAGCGTAAGCAAATTAGGTATGACACGTAAATCATGTGGCCCTGAACTGGATGAGTTTGAACAACAGTTTTTACAGGCTCTGCAGCAAGGTGCAGTGCTTAACATGCAAGACCAAACATTGGTAATGCAAGCTGAACAAAAATTTGTGTTTATCCCAAAATAATTTTTGAGTTTTGAAAAACAGCCCCTTGCAGGGAATTTTCAACTGGCGTACACTCGTCGCAGATTTGATCAAAACATTATCAAATCAACGAACAATTCAAATACTTGTCGGAGTGCCTAAGTTTTATTTAGGCTGAGATCGCGAAAGCGGGATCCGTGAACCTGATCAGGTTAATACCTGCGTAGGGAACAAGCTGCCTAACTAGGACGCTTGTGCGTCTTTTTTTATGCGCACAAAAAAGCAACCTCCGTCTTAGGCCGCAAAGTCGCATAAAGCTACTTTACGATCTTTCTCTATTCCTCAGCGGAATATCTGACAAGACAACCCTTTAGCAATGAGGTAAGTCATGTCAAATACAACAAATAAAGCCACCCGTCGCGAAACTCGTGCGGCCGCATCAGATTATATTTATAACTTAACCGGTCAGCCGTTTCCAAGCTCCCATAAAGTATACGTTGCAGGTAGCCAGCAAGGCGTACGTGTGGGTATGCGTGAAATCACATTGAGCGATACTTTTATTGGTGGTGATGAACAAAACCCAGTGTATGAGTCAAATGCACCACTGCGTGTTTACGATACATCAGGCCCGTATACCGATCCTGAATTTAAATTGGATGTGCGCAAGGGACTTAATAAATACCGTGAACAATGGATTGAGAGCCGTAATGATACCGAAGTACTCGAGTCGGTAACCTCACAGTTCGCACAGCAGCGTATGGCTGATGATGGGCTAGATCATATTCGCTTTGAACACCTTCCAAAAATACGCCGTGCAAAAGCAGGTAAAAATGTCACCCAAATGCATTATGCCCGCCAAGGGATAGTCACCCCAGAAATGGAATATGTAGCGATACGTGAAAACATGGGGCGTGCGCAAATACGTGAAGAGTTACTAGCTGCGCAGCATAAAGGGGAGTCGTTTGGCGCGAGTATCCCTGAGTTTATTACTCCTGAATTTGTGCGTGATGAAATTGCTCGTGGACGCGCTATTTTACCTAACAATATTAATCACCCAGAAACCGAGCCTATGATTGTTGGTCGTAACTTTTTAGTTAAAGTTAACGCCAATATAGGTAATTCATCAGTGGGTTCATCTATCGAAGAAGAAGTTGAAAAAATGGTGTGGTCAACCCGTTGGGGTGCCGACACCGTAATGGATTTATCAACAGGACGTTACATTCACGAAACCCGTGAATGGCTGGTACGTAATTCGCCAGTCCCTATTGGTACTGTTCCAATTTACCAAGCACTTGAAAAAGTCAACGGCGTAGCAGAAGACCTAACCTGGGAAATATTTCGCGATACTCTGATTGAACAAGCAGAACAAGGCGTTGATTACTTTACCATTCATGCTGGTGTGCTATTACGTTATGTGCCAATGACAGCAAAACGCGTAACCGGTATTGTGTCACGTGGTGGCTCAATTATGGCTAAATGGTGTTTAGCGCACCACAAAGAAAACTTCTTATACACTCACTTTGAAGATATTTGTGAAATTTTAAAACAATACGATGTGTGTTTTTCACTCGGTGATGGTTTACGTCCGGGCTCTATTGCCGATGCGAACGATGAAGCACAATTTAGTGAGCTACGTACCTTAGGGGAGCTGACAAAAATAGCTTGGAAACATGATGTACAAGTGTTCATAGAAGGCCCTGGACACGTGCCTATGCATATGATCAAAGCCAATATGGATGAGCAGCTTAAACATTGCGACGAAGCGCCATTTTATACCTTAGGCCCACTGACCACAGATATTGCCCCTGGGTATGATCATATTACTTCGGGTATTGGTGCAGCGCAGATTGCTTGGTATGGCTGTGCCATGTTGTGTTACGTAACACCTAAAGAGCATTTAGGTTTGCCAAATAAAGAAGACGTTAAAGAAGGCCTTATTACCTACAAAATTGCCGCTCATGCCGCCGATTTAGCGAAAGGTCACCCAGGCGCACAAGAGCGAGATAACGCGCTATCAAAAGCGCGCTTTGAATTTAGATGGCATGACCAATTTAATATTGGTTTAGACCCTGTTCGCGCCCGTGAATATCATGATGAAACACTGCCGCAAGAATCAGGCAAAGTGGCGCATTTTTGTTCTATGTGTGGCCCTAAATTTTGTTCCATGAAAATAACCCAAGAAGTACGCGACTACGCCAAAGATCTAGAAGCGCGCGGTATTGATCCTAATAACGTGGGTGATGCCATTGAAATCAAAATGGTTGATGTTGAGGCCGAGATGAAAGCCAAATCTGAAGAGTTTAAGCAAACAGGCTCAGAGATTTACCATAAAGCAATATAAAATAGGTTGCGGGTTGCGGGTTGCGAGCATCGAGTAGCGAAATGTTTATTTTAGCACCTTGTTGCTCGAAGCCAGAGACCCGCAGCTCGCAGCTAAATGTAGGAGTGTTTATGTTTTATAACATTGCTGTGGTGGGTTTTGGTTTAGCAGGGCGGTTGGCCGCGCTTGAGTTAAGTAAGCAACATCGTGTTACCGTATTTGAAGCCGATGATGAACATACTCAGAACAGTGCCGGTAAAGTGGCAGCAGCGATGCTAGCCCCCCTAGCTGAGTCTGTTATGTGTGAACGTGAATTGGCTTTAATGGGAGTGGATTCTATTACTCGATGGCCTGCTATTTTAGAACAACTAAATAGCGAGGTATTTTTTCAACAGCAAGGTACTCTAGTGGTTGCTCATCCGCAGGATAAAGGCGACTTACAAAGCTTTGCACAGCGAATCAAACCGTTACTAAATTTTAGTGCTCAAGCAATTAATGCACAGCAAATTGAGCAACTAGAACCTGAACTGGCTGGTCGATTTAGCCAAGGCCTATTTTTGCCCGGTGAAGCACAAATAGATAACCAAGCCTTTTACAAAGCCAGTTTTAGGTTGCTAAATAAGCGCAAAGTAAAGTTTGTATTTAATCAGCGCGCCAGCATCTTTGATAACAAAGTGAATAATCGAGAGTTTGATTACATTATTGATTGTCGAGGGCTTGGAGCCAAACAAGATCAGCCCCTTCGAGGCGTGCGCGGGGAAGTGGCAAGACTCTATGCACCCGAGGTTAATTTATCTCGGCCAGTGAGGTTAATGCATCCGCGTTATCCTATTTATATAGCACCTAAGCCGAATCATGAATATGTGATTGGTGCCACCGAAATTGAGTCTCAAGATAGCGGGGCGGCAACGGTGCGTTCAACGTTGGAGTTACTTTCAGCCGCTTATACAGTGCACAGCGGTTTTGCCGAGGCTCGACTGTTAAATATTCAAACCGGGCTTCGACCTGCGTTTAGCGATAACTGCCCACAAGTTACACAATTAGGGCAGGTAATTAGTATTAATGGATTATACCGCCATGGCTACATGCTCGCGCCGAGTTTAGTTGCTGATGCTGTTGCCAGAATAGAGTGAGGAATGATGGATATAATAATTAATGGTAAAGCGCTCACCCTAACAAGAAGCGAACTAAAACAGTGTTTAATTGAGTATGGTGCTAAAGCACCGTTTGCAGTAGCCATTAATGGCCAGTTTGTACCTCAAGAGCAACATGCTAACTACACACTTAATGATGGTGATTGCATTGATGTGTTATCTCCGATTCAAGGAGGGTAACCATTATGTTACCTCCCGATAATATCACTATTTATGGCGAGCAATTTTCAAGTAGATTACTGATTGGCTCTGCGCTTTACCCATCTCCCGTGACGATGACTAAAGCAATTAATGCTTCAGGAGCGGATATTGTTACTGTGTCTTTACGTCGCCAGCAAAGCGTAGCTGCAGGAGATGATTTTTGGCAACTTATAAAGAATACAGGGCTCAAAGTTTTACCTAACACAGCAGGATGCCACAGTGTTAAAGAGGCCATTAATTTAGCTAAAATGTGTCGAGAAGTATTTGCTACCGATTGGATAAAGCTGGAATTAATTGGCGATGACTATAACTTACAGCCAGATCCTTTTGCTCTGCTTGAAGCCACTGAGATTTTAATTAAAGATGGGTTTAAAGTACTGCCTTACTGCACCGATGACTTAGTGCTTTGCCAACGTTTAGATGAATTAGGCTGCGAGGTGCTAATGCCATGGGGCGCGCCAATTGGTACCGGTAAGGGATTATTAAATAGTTATAACTTAAAGGCGATACGGGAGCGTTTACCTAACAGCACATTAATTGTAGATGCTGGGTTAGGTTTACCATCGCATGCCTGCCAAGCCTTAGAATTAGGGTATGATGCGGTATTATTAAATTCAGCCATAGCGGGCGCGGGTTGCCCTATTACCATGGGACGTGCATTTAAAGCAGCTGTTGAAGCAGGGCGCTTTGCTTATAACGCCAAAGCAATGCCAGAAAAAGACGTTGCGGCCCCATCAACCCCCACAATGGGTATGCCATTTTGGCATCAAACGTAAAAAATTAGGAAGTAGGTCATTATGAACAATGTAGTATGGACGATTGCGGGCTCAGACTCCGGCGGTGGCGCAGGTATTCAAGCTGATATTAAAGCAATGCAAAGCTTTGGTGTGCACGGTTGTACTGCGATTACCGCACTAACAGCACAAAACAGTTTAGGTGTTGAGGCGATTAATGCTGTCTCTACTGATGTGATTGAGTCGCAGTTATTGGCACTCGAAAAAGACATGAAAGCCAAAGTAATTAAAATTGGTATGTTAGCTAACGTGCAGCAAATTCAATTGATCAGTGAGCATATTAGCCATTACAAAGCGAAGTGGCCAACCCCGCCGGTGATTGTGTACGACCCCGTGGCTATTGCTTCAAGCGGTGACTTACTAACAGAAGAAGACACTGTAAGCGCGATTAAAGAATGCCTATTACCACTGGTGGATGTAATTACCCCTAATACCCATGAAACACAGTTATTAACAGGTGTGTATTTAATTGGCCCCGCAGCAATTAAAGAAGCAGCAAGCAAACTAATGGCATGGGGTGCCAAAGCGGTGGTTATAAAAGGCGGGCATTGGGATTACCCAAGTGGTTACTGTATTGATTACTGCTCACAAGGTAATGAAGAGTACTGGTTGGGTAATGAAAAAATTCAGGTTCCGCACAATCATGGCACTGGCTGTAGTATGGCGTCTGTTATTGCTGCATGCCTTGCAAAAGACTACCCGTTAAAAGATGCATTTATTTTAGCTAAAGCCTATATAAACCAAGGTTTAAAGCAATCAGTTCGCTATGGCGAGGGGATCGGCCCTGTTGCACAAACGTCGTTTCCGACTGACCTAGCGCACTATCCTCAAGTGATTGAAGCGGGTAGTTGGTTGGGTGATGAACTAGACTTTGATGTACCGCTTGATTTTAATATGGCAGCTGACTTTGCTGCGTGTGAAAGCAAAGCGCTTGGCGCTTATGCGGTAGTCGATAGCGTAGAGTGGCTAGAAAAATGCTTACAAAATGGTATTAAAACAGCGCAGTTAAGAGTTAAAAATAAAAGCGAAGATGAGCTTGAACAATTAGTCGCAAGCGCGGTCGCTTTGGGTCAGCAATACAGTGCGCATGTGTTTATTAACGATTACTGGCAGCTGGCAATCAAACATGGCGCCTATGGTGTGCATTTAGGACAAGAAGACTTAGAGAGCGCAAATTTAGCGGCCATAAAAGAAGCAGGCCTGCGACTTGGGCTTTCTACCCATGGCTTTTATGAAATGCTTCGGGCGCATAATTACCGTCCAAGCTACATGGCCTTTGGCGCGATTTACCCTACTACCACCAAAGATATGACAGGCCAGATACAAGGGCTTGAAAAACTAACTCGATTTGTGCCATTAATGCAAAGTTATCCTACTGTGGCTATTGGTGGAATTGATTTAAATAGGGCGCAAGAGGTTGCTAAAACGGGCGTGGGCAGTGTAGCCGTGGTACGTGCTATTACCGAGGCTGATGATTATGTAGAGGCAATCAATACCTTAAAATCGGTGATAAATGAGAATGCCTGCTAACATGCAAACGCAGCAGCTCAGCGACAAAGAAACTCTACGTTATAGCCGCCACTTATTATTAAAAGAGGTGGGGCTTGAGGGGCAGTTAACACTTAAAGCGGCAACCGTTGCTGTGGTAGGTTCAGGCGGGCTAGGAAGCCCTGCGCTACTTTATTTAGCAGCTGCTGGTATCGGCACACTAATATTAATTGATGACGATACCGTTGAACTCTCTAATTTACAGCGGCAAATACTGTATAAAGTGAATCACTTAGGGCAGCAAAAAGTAAATGCAGCAGGGAAGGTGCTTGCGAGCCTTAACAATCAAATAAACATAGTGACTCACTCGCAAAAGTTGAGCGATGCTAACAGTGATGCACTATTCAGTAACGCCGATATCGTACTTGATTGCTCTGATAACTTTGCGACTCGTTACACCGTCAATCGTTTTTGCGTAAACAACAAAACACCACTAATTTCTGCAGCAGCGCTAGCAACCCAAGGGCAATTAATGGGCTTTGACTTTAGGCAAACAGATAGCCCTTGCTATGGCTGCGTATTTCCACAAAATGATGCTAACCCTGTTGTTAATTGCGACAATGCGGGCGTTATTAGTCCCTTACTTGGTGTAATTGGCTCTATGCAGGCACAGCTAACTCTTAATATGCTGTTAGGCCATTTTGGTGGGAGTTTGTTTATAACCTTTGACGCATTAAGCTTAAAGCAACAGCATTTTAAAGTAGTTAAAGATTTAAACTGTAAAGAGTGTGATGGGAAGTAAAAACTTTTACTTGCTCGCTTTTAATCTTTGGTGTCTTCTCATTTACTCCACTTTTTTCTCTTTGTGCAATAAAGTCTTAGGGAAGTTATACACAAAGAGGTTAAGAGGCCGCTACGCTTTAGAGAAACGTTATGAATATGTTCGTAACAGCAATCCCCACACCTACAGAAATTAAAAAACCGCGTTTAAATAACGCGGTTTTTTATTTCTAATTAACGATTTGTTTAATCGTTAATTTTTGCAAACGCAGTGCCTAAACGGGTTACCGTTTCAGGGCGTTGATCATCAAAAATATCGGCTTTATCTGCACCCCATGCAAGCACAACTGTTGAGCCTAATTTAAAGCGGCCCATTTCTTCCCCTTTTTTAAGGGTGATCGCGTTTTCGCCTTTAGTTGGGTAGTTCCAGCTAAACACATCACTGCCAGCTGGTGGAGTGACTGTGCCAGCCCAAATAGTTTCTATGCTAGCAACAATGGTTGCGCCTACAAGGACCATAGCAAGCGGGCCAATTTCAGTTTCAAAAATTGCTACTACACGCTCGTTACGGGCAAATAAATTCGGTACGTTTTGCGCGGTAAGTGGATTTACCGAAAATAAATCGCCCGGTACGTAAATCATTTTGCTTAACGTGCCATCAATTGGCATATGAATACGGTGGTAGTCTTTTGGTGCCAAGTAAATAGTTGCAAATTTACCGCCTAAAAACGGCGTTGTGTCGTCTTGTGAGCCACCTAACAACGCTTGTAAGCTGTAATCATGGCCTTTAGCTTGGATTAGTTGGCCGTCAACAATATCGCCAAGCTGGCTGATTGCGCCGTCAACAGGGTGAATAATAATATCGTCATCTTCAACCATAGGACGAGCACCGTCTTTTAACGGGCGGGTAAAAAATTCATTAAAGGTTTTATAGTGAGCAGGGTCAGAATATTTAGCCTCACTCATATTTATTTTGTATTGTTTAATAAATAATTTAATTAATGTTGTTGTTAATGCGCCCGCTTTTGCAGCTGCAAGCTTACCTACTACACGAGAAATAAAGTGCTTTGGCATAGCATATTGCATGGCGATTTTAAATTTATCTAAACTCACAGATTTTTCCCTAATTATACGCGAGGCGCACGCGCGCCGGCACGGCCATCGGCCATGGTTTCTAAAATACGGTGATAGCTTTCAAAGCGTAACTTTGAGATATCGCCATCAGCGACTGCTTGCTGAATTATACAGCCTGGATCGTTTAAGTGTTTACAGTCTCTAAAACGGCATCCACCTATAAACTCTCTAAATTCTTTAAAACACCAAGTGACTCGTTCAACATCTAAATGCCATAAACCAAACTCACGAATACCCGGTGAATCAATTAAGTTACCGCCACTTGGTAAATGATGCAGACGCGATACTGTGGTGGTGTGCTGGCCTAGACCGCTGTTTTCAGAGACTTCTTTAGTCAAAATTTCAGCATCCGGCAGCACAGTGTTTACTAAGGTAGATTTACCCACACCACTTTGGCCAACAAAAATATTGTTTTTGCCTACAAGTACTTCTTTTAATTCATTAATGCCTTCGCCGGTTATATTACTAACTAGCAGCACTTGGTAATTAAGTTTACGGTAAATATCGAGTATTTGTTGTATGTCGTTTAAACCAGTTTCATCAATTAAATCAATTTTATTAAGGACTAAAATCGGCTCAATGCCCATGTCTTCGCAGGCAATTAAATAGCGGTCAATAATGCTTGGCGTAAACTCAGGCAATACTGCTGATACCATTAAAATTTGGTCTATATTCGCGGCAATCACTTTTACACCGTCGTAAAAATCAGGGCGCGTTAACTGTGAACGACGTTCTTGAGTTGCTTCAATAACCCCCGCTAAATCGCCTTCACTTACTTTTGCACGACGAAATAATACCTCATCGCCACATACTAAATTTGATACGGTACGGCGAATATTACAGCGAAGAACATCGCCATTTTGGGTTTCTACGTCGGCATGTTGCCCAAAGCGGCTAATAACAATCGCATTTTCCACTTGACCTAAATTATCTGTTTGCCACTCTTGCGCGCCGACTTTTGCCGGTTTTTTATCGGCATTCGATAAACGCTTTTGATGATTGGCCTTGATCCTACGGGATTGGCCTTTACTTAATTTTTTCTGTTTTGCCACTTGAGGCCTATAACCTGAGTTAAATGCCGAGTTTGCCAAAAAAAGCTTTAGCTCGACGGTTGATGCTAATATGATATATCGAAATGCGTTGGATCTAAAGAAAAGCACCGTTTAAGGTAATTATGACTATTAATAAATCAAATTTAATTTGGCTCGATCTGGAAATGACCGGACTTGAACCAGAGACTGACAAAATACTTGAAATTGCAACTGTTGTCACTGACGCTGAACTGAATATATTAGCCGAAGGGCCAACGATTGCCATTCATCAAAGTGATGAACTACTGGATGGCATGGATGAGTGGTGTACAACTCAGCATGGCAAATCTGGATTAACGGCACGCTGTAAGGCAAGCACGTTTGATGAAGCTTATGCCGTGGAACAAACTCTCGCGTTTTTAAAGCAATGGGTGCCAGCGGGTGCTTCACCTATGTGTGGTAACTCGATAGGCCAAGACCGCCGCTTTATGAATAAGTATATGCGCGAGCTTGAAGACTTCTTCCATTACCGTAATTTAGATGTCAGTACCATTAAAGAACTTGCTCGTCGTTGGAAACCAGATGTGTTGGCTCAAGTGAATAAAAAAGGATCGCATTTAGCGTTAGACGACATTAAAGATTCGATTATGGAATTAAAGGTTTACCGAGAAAAGTTTTTTAATTTATAAAAAATACTTGCAAAGCCCCCTAATTATTGTAGAATCCTGCCCCGCTCAAGACGATAACCCCCGCGGGGTTAGTGTGTTTGGGCTTTGACTTTTTGAATGCGGCACTAGCTCAGTTGGTAGAGCGCGACCTTGCCAAGGTCGAGGTCACGAGTTCGAGCCTCGTGTGCCGCTCCAATTTCTCACCAAAGAAATTGCAGCACAAGACAAAAAGTTAAAGTTGATATAATGCGGCACTAGCTCAGTTGCCAGGATGTAGGACGCGACATGTCGCGCACCAACGGACAAATTACTGACTATTTTGAATGCGGCACTAGCTCAGTTGGTAGAGCGCGACCTTGCCAAGGTCGAGGTCACGAGTTCGAGCCTCGTGTGCCGCTCCAATTTCTAACCAAAAGAAATTGTGGTTCAAGATGAAAGTTTAAAATTGATAGAACCTAGAATCTACATATAATGCGGTACTAGCTCAGTTGGTAGAGCGCGACCTTGCCAAGGTCGAGGTCACGAGTTCGAGCCTCGTGTACCGCTCCAATCTTATTTACTTTTCAGATATTCATTCTCAAATAGCAAACAATGACCCATACGCGAATCACTATAAATTTAATTTATGTAACTTTTTTAAAGTGTTCAATGTGTGAGAGTGACCTATGTTGTAAAACCTAAAACCTAAAACCTAAAACCTAAAACCTAAAACCTAAAACCTAAAACCTAAAACCTAAAACCTAAAACCTAAAACCTAAAACCTAAAACCTAAAACCTAAAACCTAAAACGCTTCGCCTTGCAAAGTTGTAATAATACGCCTTGAACCACCATGATCACGGTGCTCACCTAAGTATATTCCTTGCCAAGTTCCCAGCGCTAACTGACCGTGACTAATCGGGATAGTTAATTCGCAACCTAAGGTACTGGTTTTTATATGGGCAGGCATATCATCATCGCCCTCATAGTCATGGCGATAATAAGGCTGGCGCTCTGGAACAAACTGATTAAAGTGGCTTTCCATATCCATACGCACGGTAGGAACGGCATTTTCATTAATGGTTAAGCTGGCTGAGGTGTGTTGAATAAATAAGTGTAATAAACCAACTTTAAATTGGCTTATTTGTGGGAGTTGATTGAGTATGTCGTTATCAATTAAATGAAAGCCCCGCGAGCGAGGCTTTAATGTAATTGTGGTTTGCGACCAGCTCATAGCTTATCGAAACTCACTTCTATATTTGCATTACCTGCGTCACTGGTAAACGGCATAAGAATTTTTTTGCCGTCACTTTTGTGAGTAATAGTGTGGTTTTTACCAGACACAACAATGGGTGTTGCCATGGCAAAATCATAGCCTTTTTCACCTAGTAAATTCTTAGCACCACCGGTAACCATATTAGTTATTTCACCGACCATGTCGGTTACTTCTTCATTTATGTCGTCTGGTCGTTCGCCTAACATTCGTTCCATAATGGTCAGCGCTAAACCTTCGTCGAAGGTAATTGAAAATGAACCGCGAGTTTGAGGGCCAACCATACCAATTAATCCCGATACATCACCACAGGCTATCTCATCGGTTTTAATGCGTGGCTTGCCTGGTTTTAACTGAGTTTGAGCCATAGTGCTCAATACATTCATCAAAGAAGCTAAAAAGGGATTAATGAACTCTACATTCATATTAGATGTCCTTAAATTGGTACTGATAAAGGTTATACGTAAAGTATAGCTATAGTCGCTTATCTATGCTCGGCAAGAGTCACATTTACCATGTGCTTCTATTGTTTGTCCGGAAACTACAAAGCCACTTTCGGCTGCTAAGTTATTGAGCTCATGTGAAATTACTGTTGAGTGCAGCTCTTTAACAAAACCGCAGCTATCACAAATTAATAGCTGAACAGGATGAATATGATCAAAATGATGACACAGCATAAATGCATTGGTGCTTTCAATTTTATGAATAAAACCGAGTTCGGCTAAAAAGTCTAAAGCACGATAAATCGTTGCAGGTTTAGCGCCTGTTTCAGTGACTTTTAATTGTTCAAGTAAATCGTATGCACCCACACCACCTTGAGCACTGGCCAATAAACGAAATACCTTCTCGCGAATTGGTGTGAATCGCGCACCACGGTTGTCGCACACTTGTTTTGCTTTACTTACGAGTGATTCTATATTCATCTTCTCTCATCCTTACGCTGCCGTGATATACTAACATACTGTATTGTAGTTGCAGCGTTTTATTAACCGATTTAATGAAAAGGTACTCATTAATGCATGAACTATTGGCTATATTTATTTTCTTTTTTGCGGTTATCGATCCAATTGGCACAATCCCGGTTTTTATCGCCGTAACTCGTGGAGATGACGACAAGTTTAAGCGTAAAGTGATTTTTAAGGCCGTGGGTGTGTCTGCTTTAGTACTGTTATTTTTTGTAGTTGCTGGCGAGCAATTACTGAATGTGATTGAGATTCCGCTCTCGGCATTTCAAATAGCAGGTGGTTTAATTTTATTAATTTTTGCACTCTCCATGACCTTTGGTGAAAGTAAGCCTGAAGCTGAAATTAAAAGTGTTAGAGACAGCACTGAAACCGCTATTTTTCCGCTCGCTATCCCATCAATAGCCAGTCCCGGTGCCATGTTAGGTGCGGTATTAATGACACGCAATGAGGAATATACTTGGGTTGAACAAATGATTACCTCATCAATGATGTTAGCTGTTTTAGTGGTGGTACTGATTTTGTTATTACTTGCTACGCATGTACATAAAATAATAGGCGATAGTGGGGCGAGTATTATTAGTCGAATTATGGGGTTAATTTTAAGCTCAGTCGCAGTAACTAATATTTTAAACGGTATTGCGCAATACTTTGGCTTGCAAGTGTTTGCTTAATATTGCTGCGCATAGGGCTTTTGTGTAAAATGCAGCGCCGTTTAAGCTGTGCTTAAATTATAAATTTTTGAGGATCACATTTTGGATAAACGTACTTTAAATCGACGCTTTAGCGTGGCACCCATGCTTGATTGGACTGATCGCCACTGTCGTACGTTTCATCGTAAAATGACAAAACACACCGTGCTCTATACTGAAATGATCACTACAGGCGCTATTTTATTCGGCCGCGGTGACTACTTGCATTTTAATCAGCACGAAGGCCTTGTGGCATTGCAATTAGGTGGATCAGATCCGCAAGCGCTAGCACAGTGTGCCAAGCTTGCTGGTGAGCGTGGTTATGATGAAATAAACCTTAATGTAGGTTGTCCGTCAGATCGTGTGCAAAATGGACGTTTTGGTGCCTGTTTAATGGCCGAGCCTAATTTAGTTGCAGAGTGTGTTGCTGCAATGAAAAGTGAAGTGAATATTCCGGTTACGGTTAAAACTCGTATTGGTATTGATGAGCAAGATTCTTATGAATTTTTATGTGCTTTGATAGAGGCTTCACATAAGGTTGGCTGTGATGACTTTATTATTCATGCGCGCAAAGCATGGCTAAAAGGGTTGAGCCCGAAAGAAAATCGCGAAGTTCCTGAGCTTAACTACCCCCGAGTTTACCAGCTTAAAAAAGATTACCCTCAACTTGATTTAAGTATTAACGGTGGTGTTAAAACCATTGAGCAAAGTCTTGAGCATTTACAGTACATAGATGGGGTCATGGTGGGCCGAGAGGCTTACAGTAATCCATTTATGCTTAATGAAGTAGATGAAAAAATTTATGGTGATGCGGCTAATACTCAGTCTCGACATGATGTTGTACGCTCTATGTATGATTATATTGAAGAAGAGATGCGTTTAGGGGCTAATTTTTGGCATGTTGCACGTCACATGCTGGGTATTTTTCAGGGGCAGCCTGGTGCGCGTGGCTTTAGACGCCACTTATCTGAAAATGGTCATGGTAAGCAAGCTGATTTAAGTGTTATGGATAAGGCACTAAGTTACGTACCCGAGTAATGCCAATTTAATAGAATTGGCATAACAGATACTCTTTATAGAAAAAGTCACCTCAGGTGGCTTTTTTTGATCCCAAATTTTAGTCAAAAATATAATTTATTAGCCAATTCGACTTAATTGTATTCAGTGACTAGTCATTAACTTACCCGCCAAAATAATTTAAATTATTGATATTTAACGAAAATAAAAGAGTTTTAAGTTGTTGGCATAACTCTTGGAATCCTGTTGATGTATAAATAAAAAATCATCAGGAGAATAACATGGGTATATTTAATCGCGTAAACGACGTCATTCAAGCAAATATCGTAGCTATGCTTGATAAAGCTGAAGATTCAGAAAAACTACTTAATTTGATGCTAACCGAAATGCAAGAGGCACTTAATGAGTGTCGTGGCACCGCGGCAGCACTATTATGTGAAGAAAAAAATATTAAGCGTCAAATAAGCAATAAACAACAAGCGCTCACAAATTGGCAATTAAAGGCCGAACATGCCATTGCAAAAAATCGTGACGATTTAGCGAAATCAGCATTAGCTGAAAAACACAATGTCGAAATAAGCATAGAGTGCTTACAAACACAACTTGAGACATTGCAGCAATCAATTGTAAAAATCACAGAGGACTGTGAACGCCTGCAGCAAAAAATGGCACAGGCTAAAGCAAAGCAAGCACAACTTGTAAAGCGTGAAAATGTGGTTGAGGCAAGAGCTAAGATAAATACTCAGCTGCAGAGCGATAAAGTGGCTACTGCTTTATCACGATTTGAGCAAATTGAGCGCCGTGTTGAGAGTGTTGAATCGCAAGTTGAAGCGTATGAACTGACAGATACAGCGAGCAATACGGCAATGCAAATTGAGTCACTGGTTAAAAACGAAAAAATTGATGCAGAACTGGCAAGTTTAAAAGCGAGTTTAAACACCGCTGATAAAAAAACAGCCTAAGGAGATTGTTATGAATAATTTTAATACACATCGTCGTTGGTATAAAAATACGCTTAACAAAAAAATATCAGGTGTCTGTAGTGGGTTAGCTTACCGATTAGACTTTCCGGTATGGTCTACTCGTTTAGTCACCGTTTTATTATTTTTAAGTTTTCCGTTTGCAGTGGCGCTAGGTTATTTAATCGCACACTGTTGTCTTGAAGAAAAAGCAGTGTAAGGAGAGCAACATGAAAACTTTCGCCGTATGCCTACTTATTGTTACATTATTTTTAATTAATAGCGGTTCGATAATTCATTTTGATGTATGGCAGTTTCCGTTGTGGATTTCAGATATTAGTTGGACAGGTATTGAGCTCATTGGGGCGTTAATCGCCATTATTGTTGTTATTGCGATTGCTGCTTTGGTAACTATGGGGCTTGTTGGCGCGGCGATGGTGGCACTGGCTGGAACTATATTAGCCTTTTTATTCGGATCATTGATGATTGCTTGGCCATTATTGTTTGTGGCAGGCTTGTGCTGGTTAATCGCAGATAACAAAAAAGTAGCTTCTTGAACTTAAATTAGCTGCCTAATATTAGGGAATTATGATAGATTTGGGCTATATTTTTTCGTTTTAACAAGGATTTTACTGATGATTAAACAATGTATTTTGAGTGCAAGTGCGTTAATAGTGGGTGTTTTTTCGTCTTCGTTATTGGCGCACGAAGGACATGAGCACGATAGTGTTGTTGCGCAATTACAAGTAACAAATGCGCAAGTAAGAGAGTTTTTACCAGCCACCAAAGCCAGCGTGGGCTATTTCAGCATTGAAAACCACAGTAATGTTCCGGCAACACTTACAAGAGCGACCTTAGATGGGTTGGGTCGTGTTGAGATTCATGAGCACGTCCACGCTGATGGCATGATGAAAATGCAAAAAGTAGAATCACTGCTTATTAAGGCCCATCAGCAACTCGATTTTAAGCCTGGGAGCTATCATTTAATGGTGTTTGAACCGCAAGAGCCGTTAAAAGTAGGTCAAGAACGCAAACTCACGCTATATTTTGAAGACGGGAATCGAGTATTCACCAATGCGAAAGTAGTTTCGCTAGCATCGCAAGCTGAGCCGGTAAAAGCATCGAAAGATCATAGTCATCATTAGGGGGATAAATGTCACAGCATAAAGGAAAAATAATAACGGCATTGGTACTATTGTTTGTCGTATTTTACGCTATTGCAGTGTACTGGAGCATAGAGCCTGCACGTTTTGATGTGGTACAAAATGCCAAACAGCAAGCACAGCAACGTAGTGAAAAACCAGTAACAGGGTATGTAACCACTTCAACACTTATTACCGTCGCTGATACTCTCTTGACTAAGTCAGGCGGTTATTTATCAAATGATGTACTGCCACCGAGCGTAATAATGGACAACATGCCTGCTTGGGAGTATGGCGCGTTGGAAATGGTGCGTGATTTAGCATTATCAATGCGAAAAGATTTTAGTCGTTCACAGTCACAATCAACTGAGCACGAAGCGCTTAAAAAAGCACAGCCACAATTTAATATTAGTTCTGAAGCATGGGCATGGCCAAGTGCTGAGGGCGAATATCAAAAGGGTATTGATTACTTATTAGTTTACCGTTCTCAAATTGCGAATCAGCATGAGCGCGATAGCCAGTTTTACTCACGTGCAGATAATTTACGCAGTTGGTTAAAAGAAGCAGAAAAACGCTTAGGTAGCTTAAGCCAGCGTTTGAGCGCGAGTGTAGGTCAAGACAAAGTAAATACCGATTTAGCAGGCAATTCTTCAAATACTCAAGCTACTTATACGCCATTACAACAACAAGTAAAAACATCGTGGTGGGAAATTGATGATGTATTTTATGAGTCACGTGGTGCTACTTGGGCTTTACTGCATTTTTTACAAGCAGTTGAATATGATTTTGCCGAAGTACTTGATAAAAAGAACGCCCGTGTTAGTTTACAACAAATTATACGCGAGCTTGAAGCGACTCAAGAAACAGTTTGGAGCCCAATAATTCTAAACGGCAACGGATTCGGTTATGTCGCCAACCACTCACTCGTTATGGCAAATTATATCTCTAGAGCCAATGCGGCACTGATTGAACTTAGCGAATTATTAGCGCAAGGATAAAAAATGAAAAAGTATTGTATAGCAGCAGCCTTATCAATGGCATGTTTAGCACCTGTAGCACAAGCCGACACTGTATTAGGTTTATATGTAGGAGTTGATGGTTGGAAAGCAGATAATGATGGTGGCTTTTCTGATAATAATAATGCCCTACAAAACTTCAACTTTGAAGATGAGACTTTTGTTAGCTATTACGCCGCACTTGAGCATCCAGTACCGCTAGTACCAAACTTAAAACTAAAATACACTGAGCTTGAACTAAACGGCGCAACACAACTTGAAGATACATTTACTTTTAATGGCACTGATTATGTTGTAGGTACTGATGTTAATTCAGTTACTGACTTATCGCACATTGATTATATTCTTTACTATGAAATTTTTGATAACGACTTAATCTCAATTGATTTAGGTATTAATGCTAAGCAGTTTGATGGTGAAGTTGTGGTAACGGGTACATCACAACAAGGTGGTGCTAACTTCACTGAGATAGAAGAGTTCTCAGGTGTAGTTCCTTTAGCATATGGACGTTTTGAAGCAGGTTTACCATTTAGTGGTTTAAGTGTTTTTGCTGAAGGTAGCTTTTTAGCTATTGATGACAGTAAAGTACGAGATTACCAAATGGGTATTGCTTGGGAGTTGATTGATAACCTAGCGATTGATGTTGCGGTTAAAGCGGGCTACCGCTCTATGGTTTTAGAACTTGATGATGTAGATGATATTAATACTGATATTGATGCATCAGGCCCATTTGCTGGCATACAAGTTCATTTTTAAGCACCGATTAGTTTAATGAAAAGCCACCTCGTGTGGCTTTTTTTAGTTACTTTGAAGCATGCCACACTAATTCAAATTCCCCTTCAAATGCTGCACCAATTAACTGTTTGTACACTTTATTAATTGGGTAATTCATTAGTCTAAACAGTTCATCACCGGTTTGGGTAAACTTATAATAGCTTAGTACTAAGTCGTTACTTTTTGCTTTTAAAGTTAGTTTTTGAGTTAAAAAGGAGAGGGTTATCTCTTGTCCTGCTTTTAATGCAGCGGATTCAATCTCTTTACGATAAAGCAAGTTTAAGTCCATTAAGGTCAATACATCAGGGAAGCTCACACCGCTTTTACCTATGCTTAATGACACTTTATTTCCCTTACCTAATAAATCAAATAACGAGGGTTTTTTGTAATAGCCTAAAAATATTAGGTGACTACTATCTTTTTCGTTATACCCTGAAATAGACACACACTTTCTCAATGAATCCGCTTCGCGCTGGGTCATATGTTTGAGGGTTTGTAAGCTTTTTATAGAAAAGGTACCTGGGCTAATAGTTTCGCCAGTAAAAATTTTTGCCCATAATGTTTGCATTGATTGATTTGAGGTATCTTCACACAAGGCAATAAAGTGCTCTACCCAATCGGCATCAGGTTGTTTAGCGCAGGCTACATCAGGACAAAATTCCATTGCTAAGGCTAAAATAGTCTCGATATTTTGTTGTTGTTTTATTAGCAGTAGATCTTGTCTTTTTTGTGCTCGCGCTAATACTGAATGCTCGCTATTAATACGATAAAGAGACTTTGATTTACCCTGCGTATTATAGATTTGTTCATCAGCTGCAGTCGTATTACTCACTTTTGTGACCGAGTAACCTAACAGTGACTCAATAATATTGGCAAGTTTAATTCTGGCTTGTGCGGTTTTTACTGTCATGGCTTTCCATTATTGCTTGTGCATCACTGAGTTGGGCTACCGTCTTTAAGTTATTTAGCCCAAGGGTGACTATATTGCTTAATATATTTTCAGCAAATATAGCAACATAGCCAGATATAAGCGGCACAGTTGCTTGTCCTTGTATATGCCAGGTTACAGTTTTTGCATGTGGGCTAAATAGTAATCGGCTAGTAATAATATGTTCTTGATTAAATAATACATTAAATACAACTTCATTGGCGCTTAATGAAGTGATTGTCATTTCGCCTTGCCCCCACTTTCCTTGCCAAGATTGATAGGCTCCCGCACCAGCACTAGGTTCACCAATACTAAATTCAATATTGGGATCTATTTGCTGCCACGGCGACCATTTGTACCACTGAGTAAAATCTTCCACTAATGACTTTATAACAGGAGGGCGGGCATTTATTTTAATGCTTTTTTGCACGTGATAGTTTTGTGGTAAAAGTAATCCCACAACAACAAACGCCAACAGCAAGATGGCTGAAAACTGCATTAATTGTTTAAGTAGTTTAATAGGTATGCCTCATTGGTTTTAATATTACAGCATCTATGAATTATTAATAATCACAGCTTATTTAATAGTTTAGCCTAGAGTCGATCATTTTCATCTAGTTTATCTACTTTAAATAAATCTAAAAGCAGACATTAGCAGTAATCAGCTTAGATGATTTATCTGTTTTAGTAATGCGATAAAGGTAAACAATTTTTAATCAGTGCTTTCATTTTGTGCTATATCAACGTGGATGTCGATAGGGTATAATTCGCGCCTTTTGTTATTGAACGGCCAATTTTATGAGCACATTAAAAGCTGATCGCGGCTTATTCTCATACCCTAAGTATTGGGCTGAGTGTTATGGCACAGCCCCATTTTTACCAACAACACGCGAAGAAATGGACGCGCTTGGCTGGGATAGCTGCGATATTATTATTATTAGCGGTGATGCTTATGTAGACCATCCTAGTTTTGGGATGGCCGTAATTGGCCGTGTGCTAGAAGCGCAGGGGTTTAGAGTGGGCATTATTGCTCAGCCTGATTGGAACTCTAAAGATGCCTTTATGGAATTGGGTAAGCCTAACTTATTTTTTGGTATTACAGCCGGTAACATGGATTCGATGATCAATCGTTACACCGCTGAAAAACGAATGCGCCACGATGATGCTTATACCCCGGGAAATGTTGGTGGTAAACGCCCTGACCGTGCCGTGATAATATACTCGCAACGTTGTCGTGAAGCCTATAAAGATGTGCCACTCGTTTTAGGGGGCATTGAAGCCAGCTTGCGTCGTATTGCTCATTACGATTATTGGCAAGAAAAAGTACGCCGTAGTGTATTGTTTGACGCTAAGGGTGATATTTTAATTTATGGTAATGCCGAACGTCCATTGGTTGAAGTAGCGCACCGTATCGCTGCGGGTGAAACCATGGATACCATACAAGATGTGAGAGGCACGGCGGTTATTCGTAAAGAGCCTTTACCCGGTTGGCGTGGTAGCGATTCAACAGCCATTGATAAAATTGGTAAAATAGACCCTATTCCTAATCCTTATGGGGCGGATGATGCGGGTTGTGCTAAATCAGAATTTAAGCAAGCGGGCATTGATTTAAAAGCCGAAGCTGCAAAACCAATTACCATACAGCCTGCGCGCCCTAAGCCATGGGAAAAAACTTACGTTAAGTTACCCGCTTTTGAGCAGGTCAGTGTTAATAAACCATTGTATGCCCATGCATCGCGTATTTTACACCAAGAAACCAACCCTGGTTGTGCAAGAGCGTTGTTTCAGCGTCATGGCGATCGCTCTATTTGGGTGAATCCGCCAGCCTATCCACTTGAAACCCAAGAAATGGATGATGTGTTTGGTTTACCGTATCAGCGTATTCCGCACCCAAGTTATGGCGACGACAAAATCCCTGCTTACGATATGATTAAAACGTCGGTAAACATAATGCGTGGTTGTTTTGGCGGCTGTTCGTTCTGTTCTATTACTGAGCATGAAGGGCGAATAATTCAAAGCCGATCTCAAGAATCGATTATTGAAGAGATTGAGCAAATTAGAGATAAAGTGCCAGGCTTTACTGGGGTTATTTCTGATTTAGGCGGACCAACCGCAAATATGTACAAACTGCGTTGTACCAGTAAAAAAGCAGAGAGTACCTGTCGCCGCTTGTCGTGTGTGTACCCTGATATTTGTAAGCATATGGATACTGACCATACCCCAACTATCGATTTATATAAAAAGGCGCGTGAGGTTAAAGGGATCAAAAAGATCTTAATTGCTTCAGGCGTGCGTTATGACCTTGCCGTACGTGATCCTCGTTACGTTAAAGAGCTAGTAACTCATCATGTTGGTGGATATTTAAAAATTGCACCAGAGCACACTGAAGATGGCCCATTATCTAAGATGATGAAGCCTGGTATGGGGGCTTACGATGAATTTAAAGCGCTATTTGATAAGTACTCTAAAGAAGCGGGTAAAAAGCAGTATTTAATTCCATACTTTATTTCTGCTCACCCAGGGACTAAAGACGAAGACATGGTTAATATGGCTTTGTGGCTGAAATCGAATGACTTTAAGCTTGATCAGGTGCAAAACTTTTACCCATCACCGATGGCTAATGCGACCACCATTTATCATACTGAAATGAACTCGTTACGTAATATTAAAAATAACACAGAGCAAGTTGCGGTACCAAAAGGGGCGCGCCAGCGTCGTTTGCATAAAGCAATTTTACGTTACCATGATCCTGCCGGTTGGCCGATGATCCGCGAAGCTCTTCGTAACATGGGCAAAGCTAAACTCATTGGTAAAGGTCCAAATTGTTTAGTGCCAGAAGAAGGCAGAGATGAAAGGCAAGCCAAAGGCAGTAAAGGCAGTAAAGGCGGTCGTCCAGCGCTTACTCGTCATACTGGCTTTAGTCAGTTTAAAAAAGCCAACACTAAACCTAAGGTGGGCGGTAATCGCCAGCGCGCAAGGTAAAGTAACTATCGGCTTAAACAAAAACACCGCGTATTGATGCGGTGTTTTTGTTTATAAACGTTTATAAAAAAATTAAATCAATAACCAAGTTGCAGTGCCTAAAAAGGCAAATATACCAACAATATCAGTTACCGTGGTTAGTACCACACTGCCTGCAAGGGCTGGATCTATTTTCATTTTTTTAAGCAATAGTGGGATACTAGCACCCGCAATACCTGCTGCAACTAAATTCATAAACATAGCAAACGCTAAAACACCACCGAGTTTGAAATCCCATTGCCAAAGCGCAACGACACCGGCAATTAGGATAGACCAAACCATACCGTTAATCGCGCCGATAGCGAGTTCTTTTAATAATAAAAAACGTTGGTTAGTTTGGTTGATATGGCCCACCGCGATACCGCGAATAACCAAAGTTAAGGTTTGGCTGCCTGCAACCCCACCCATTGACGGGACAATGCCATTGAGCACAGCAAGAATTGGTAATATAGCTAAGGTGTTTTCAAAAAAGCTCGCCACAATTGCAGCCAGCAATGCAGTTAGTAAGTTTACACCTAGCCAAATTGAGCGCTTTTTAGAGCTTTTTAAGACCGGCGCAAAGGTATCTTCTTCATCATCAAGACCCGCTAAGCTTAATAAGCTATGCTCTGCATCTTCACGGATAACATCAACGATATCATCAATAGTAATACGACCAAGCAAATGCGCGTTGTCATCGACAACTGGTGCCGATATCCAGTTATGCCGTTCAAATAGTTGCGCTACTTCGCTTTCATCCATTGAAATAGGAATAGATTCACACTCTTCATCCATCAAGTCCTGAACAATTTTTTCAGGGGGATTAGTTAATAAAGTGCTCAGCGATAAGGCGCCTAAAAAACAGTTATGTTTATCTACAACGTATAAGTCATCAGTGCCCTCAGGTAGTTCACCACGTAAGCGTATATAGCGCAGTACAACATCTAGAGTCACATCAGGGCGAATAGTTACCGTATCGATATTCATCAAGGCGCCAGCAGAGCGCTCTTGGTAAGATAGTGCTTGTGTTGCGCGCTCTCTATCTTGAATATCCATGGCGCTAACAACGTCTTTATATACGGTGTCTGGTAGGCTACGTAGTACTTCCCCTAAATCATCATGGCCCATGTCTTCTGTTGCAGCAGCAATGTGCTCAGGTGCCATTTGCGCAATAATGCCCAAACGTACGTCTTCAGAGAGCTCTTCAAGTACATCACCCTGCACATCGGGATCAACCAGTTGCCAGAGCATACGACGAATTTTATGGGGAGATGATTCTAAAAGAAGTGCGGTATCACAAGGTGCCGTTTTTGCTAGCATGCGCCTAACTTGAACAAATTGACCACTATTTAGTGACTTAGTCACCTGTTTTAGTTGTTGTAGTGGAATATCTTGTTCTAAAGCTTCAGGCATTGGCGTCCTTAATTAAATTTTATTACACGATGATGGGGTATCGCTTTATCTTACTTTATATCAGTAAACTACCTCAACCACTATTAACCTTAGCTTATGAGCAGGATTACTCTTGCTCATTAAATCGTTGATCAATGAGCTCACCAATTGCATTAAGTGCAGGTTCTGCGTCAGGGCCTTCACATACTACCCTAACTTCTTTGCCTTGACTGCTTTCGAGTAGCATAAGAGCTAGTACACTGTCGCCAGCGGCTTGTTTATCGTCTTGAAATAACGTGATTGAGGCATCAAATTGCACAGAAAGCTGTGCCAGCACAGTAGCCGCTCTGGCATGCAGGCCTAATTTGTTTTTTATTAAAAATGTACTTTCTAACCGCATTAATATTCTCTCAAGCTTTATTCTTGTTCTCGGTGGCGAATTTTCACATTAGGATGACTCATTGCAAAACTTTCACCTATAGTTTGCGCTAAGTAAACCGAGCGATGCTGACCACCGGTACAGCCAATGGCAATGGTTAAATAGCTACGGTTATTTCTTTCTAAATGAGGCAGCCATGTTTGCACGAATGTTTGAATTTGCCATGTAAACTTTTGTACTATGCTGTGACTGGCTAAGTAGTCTTTTACTGGTTGATCTAGCCCTGTAAGCGGCTTAAGTTCAGGCTCCCAATGTGGGTTTGGTAAAAAGCGAGCGTCAAATACATAATCGGCTTCTTTAGGTATACCGTGTTTAAAGCCAAATGACTCAAAGGTAATGATCAGTTGTTTGTCTTTTTTACCGAGTATTTTTTCACGGATAGACTCAGCAAGCTGATGCACACTTAAGCCTGTGGTATCAATCATATAATCGGCACGATTAATGAGTACATCAAGGAGTTGTTTTTCTTTTTTTATTGCTAAATCAAGTGGCAGAGAATCAATAGAAAGAGGATGAAGACGGCGTGTTTCTGAAAAGCGTTTGATTAAGGTTTGATCGTCACTGTCTAAATAAAACACCGTTGGCTTAGTAAAACCAGGCAAATATTCAATGATTTCATTAAACTGTTGTTGTTCTTTAGGTAAGTTACGCACATCAACACTTACAGCTATTTTATTGTAGCTGTCGGAAACACTACGAACAAGAGAAGGTAATAAATTTAAAGGTATATTATCTACACAATAATAACCTAAATCCTCAACAACGCGTAACGCAACAGATTTACCAGAACCTGAGCGACCACTTATAATTATTAATTCCATTTATCACCCTTTATTATTGCTACGGTTGACTTACAATGATCTGGTACAGCTCATTGTCGGATTTTGCCGCCCGTAATTGCTTACAAAATTCTTTATCGTTGAGCTTTTCAGCTATAGTGGCTAAGGTTTTTAAATGCTGCTTATTGTCACCGTCGGGTACAATTAAGGCAACAAAAATGTCGACCGGTCGATTATCTATTGCATCAAAATTAATAGCCGCTTCGCTCACTAATATAAGTGCAAGAGGCTCTTGTACACCACTCATACGACCATGAGGAATTGCAATTCCTCGGCCTATACCTGTGCTCCCTAGTTTTTCTCTTGCTGTTAATGCATTAAGAATATCTTGTTGAGCTAAATAGGGCAGTTTATTGTGAGCCAATTCACTGATAAATTCTAAAATTCTTTTTTTACTATTAAAAAGGACCGCAGCTTTACTGCAGTCCTGACAGATAAGTGAGCTTAGTTTCATAGTGTTAGTGTCGAGCAAGTTTCTCTTTGTGTTTAATTACTTGACGATCTAGCTTGTCAATCAGCGAGTCTATAGCGGCATACATATCTTGGTGTTCAGTAGAAGCAAAAATCTCAGCGCCACTAACATGAACGGTTGCTTCGGCTTTTTGGTTTAGTTTTTCTACATCGAGAATAACGTGCACATTCGTTATGTGATCAGTGTGCCTCTGTAACTTCGAAAATTTACTATTTACGTAGTCTCTAAGCGAGTCGGTAATATCTACATGGCGACCAGTTAAATTCAGTTGCATAAACATTTTCCTCTTTGTTGTACGCCTTAAATCAAACTTTTACGTTGATTTGACGGGGGAATAGCTAGAGATTCGCGATACTTTGCAATAGTTCTCCTTGCTACTTTAATTCCTTGCTCAGCCAATATATCTGCAATTTTGCTATCACTCAATGGTTTAGCTGAGTTTTCTGCAGCGATTAATTTTTTAATTAATGCGCGTATTGCTGTTGAAGAACATTCACCACCATTTTCAGTGCTTACATGGCTGGAAAAGAAATATTTAAGCTCAAAAATACCGCGTGGTGTATGCATGTATTTTTGCGTAGTAACACGTGAAATAGTCGACTCGTGCATTTCTACCATTTCGGCTACGTCATTAAGTACCATAGGCTTCATCGCCTCAGGACCATGTTCAAAAAAGGCCTGTTGTTGCTGCACAATACAGTTGGTTACTTTAAGCAGCGTGTCGTTTCTACTCTCTAAGCTTTTTATAAACCATTTAGCTTCTTGTAAGTGTGAGCGAATGAACTGGCTATCGCCACTTGATTTGACCGTACGAGACATAGCTGCATATTGGCTGTTTACCCTAATTTTAGGCATGCTATCTGGGTTTAGTTCAACCACCCAACGGCCTTTCACTTTTTTAACCGACACATCAGGAATAACGTACTCTGACTCTTCTCTAACGATAGTGTCTGCCGGTTTTGGGCTAAGGGTGTGAATTAACGTCATGACCTCTTTAAGCTCATCTTCTTTGAGCTTAGTTTTCTTCATTAACGTGCGATAATCACGCGCAGCCAATAAATCAATGTGATCAGTTAAGATCATTTTTGTTTCGTTTAAAAAAGGCGTGTCTTGATCAAACTGATTCAATTGAATACACAAACACTCTTGTAAACTACGCGCGGCTATTCCTACCGGATCAAATAGCTGAATACGCTTTAATACCGCTTCTATTTCATCAAGTTCAACTTCATCTTCTATGTCGTTCTCTTGATTAAAGCTCTCTAATATTTCTTCACAGCTAAGAGTTAAAATGCCCGAATCGTCCACGGCTTCTACGATAGCAATCGCGATGGCTTCATCAGTAGGGCTAAACGGTGTCAGTTGCAATTGCCACATTAAATATTCATGTAGCGTTTCAGTTGAAGAGCCTTGATAAATTGATTCATCTTCAGGCATTGGTCCTGATGAAGAGGCAGGTGCTGCGCTCATGTATTCATCCCATGTAACATCCATTGCCATATCATCGCTAATGGTGTCTTTGGTCATGGCTTCGCCGCTATCTTGCTCATATTCGCTAGGTTTTTCATCAGCTGAAGCACTTAGCGTTGATTCTTCGATATCGGCTTTTTGTTCGTTTTTACCCGCAGCATCTTCACTGTAATCTTGTTCTTCAACTTCAAGCAAGGGATTGCTATCGAGCGCTTCTTGAATTTCTTGCTGGAGATCCAATGTACTGAGTTGCAATAAGCGAATTGCTTGTTGCAACTGTGGAGTCATTGTAAGTTGCTGGCCCATGCGCAGCTGTAATGATTGCCTCATTTATCTCTAACAATCCTTTTAAATTAGTATAATTAATATTAGCAGATGCTTAGTGTAATAACACACATATTAGAGCTTGAACTGCTCGCCTAAATAAACATCGCGTACCGTTTTATCGTTTAATACATATTCTGGAGTGCCTGATGCAATTAACTCTCCATGAGAAACTATGTAGGCTTTTTCACAAACATCAAGAGTTTCGCGTACGTTGTGATCTGTGATCAATACGCCAATTCCTCGATTTTTAAGGTGTTCTATAATTTTTTTAATATCTAATACAGAGATAGGATCAACCCCTGCAAAGGGTTCGTCTAATAGTATAAATTTAGGATTTGCTGCTAATGCTCGCGCAATTTCAACACGGCGGCGCTCACCACCTGATAGGGCCATACCTTGGCTGTCACGAATATGTTGAATACTAAATTCATCAAGTAAATTATTTAAGGTATCTTCACGTTGCTGCTTATTAAGCTCTTTGCGTGTTTCTAAAATAGCCATTAAGTTTTGGTAGACCGTCAGCTTTCTAAAAATCGATGATTCTTGTGGTAAATATCCTATCCCTAGGCGAGCTCGGCTGTGCATTGGTAATAAAGTGATATCTTGATCATCGATTGATATTTTGCCTTTATCGCTCGGTACAAGGCCTACAATCATGTAAAAAGTCGTGGTTTTACCTGCGCCATTGGGGCCAAGTAAGCCGACAATGCTGCCAGCTTCAACCTCTAGGCCAACGTTTTTCACCACTTCACGGCCTTTATAGCTTTTCGCTAATAGCTCTGCTTTTAATGTGCTCATGGTTGGCCTTTATCGTCTTCTTTTTTGTTTTCAACAGGGACTAAAATAGTGTGTACACGGTCTGTTGAGTTTTCGTCTTTTTCTGCGCTAATTAACTGCTGCTCTATATCGTAGGTGATACTTTTAGCAGTTATTTTTTGACCTGCTTGAGCAATACTGGCTTCGCCGATTAAGGTTAAAAAACGCTGCGAAACATCGTAACGCACTTCATTCGCACTGGCGCTCATAATGGTGCCATCAGCTTGTGTTTCTTCAAAATAAGCAGGGCTGCCTGTGGCAATTAAAAGTTGCTTATTCTCACCTAAGTCATCACGTTTATGTACTTCTAAACGGTCAGCGTTAATGCGGCGATTACCATGAATAATTTCAACATTTTTCTCAAAAATGCCCACGTTTTCTTTTAATTGACCTTCTTGTCTGTCAGCACTAATTGAAATTTGATTAGCAGCAGGAGCTTCAACGGTTTCCTCTGCATGGCTATGAAATGCAATCAGTAATGAAGGAACAATTAGAATTTTAAATAGGTTATTGGTCATAATATAGGGTTCGCGTATGGTTAATAAGTTTAATCACTTCGGTTTTTAAATCGGCCTCAAGGCCTTTACCTGTGATTTTTAAATTAGGTCCTGTAATAACGACAGGCTGCTCTGACTGCATAGTGAGTAGTTTTATATCTACATTGATGCTATCGGCTGTGATCGTATCGATCATGGCGTTATCGGCTAAATTTAGCGCTTTTACATTGCCCTCTAATACGAGTTGACGATCGTCGTAGAGGGTGGCCTCATCAGCGTTAATACGCCATGTTTGCTGCTCGTTGTATAACGTAAATATAGGTTTTTCAAAAAAGGTAAAACCAAGTTGTTGGTATAACTCCATTTTTACCGCAGTTACTTTGTGGCTTATTTTACCTTGCTCATTATAAGCGGTTTGTTTTAGCTCAATCGCAGTGTAATCAGGCTTAGCAATAGTTTGAGTTTGTTCATCCGCAATAATATCTACCTGAGAAAAATAAGGATACCAAAGCCAAACCATACAGCTTATGAATAAGATGCTCAGTATTATGCGAGCTACATTCATGAACTGGTTCCTTGGCTAGTAAGTGGCTTATTGTTTTCAAGCATCAGTAAATCTGTTAACTCTCTTACTGCGCCAAAGCCGCCTGGCAACTGAGTGACATAATGCGATAAACGTTTAATCAGTGGGTGGGCGTCGTTTACGGCTACTGCAAACCCGACTTTTTCCATCACTGGCATGTCAGGGCCATCGTCACCAATGTAAGCTATTTGCTCATCGCTGAGCGCTAATTTTTGTTTTAATTCTTGATAGGCAATGAGTTTGTCTTCTTGGCCTTGGTATATATGTTGTACGGTTAAATTGCTCATACGTTGTTGAACTATTTTTGAGTGACGACCTGTGATCACGGCAACTTCAAAACCACTATTAATAAGGGCTTTAATGCCAAACCCGTCTTTAGTATTAAATGCTTTGAGCTCTTCACCTTGGTTGCCAAGATAAATACGTCCATCAGAAAATACACCATCAATATCGCAAATTAATAATTTTATTTTTTTTGCGCGCGCTTTTGCATCATCACTTAACGGCTGATAAAGATCTTCAAACTGCATTTATAGCACCCCCGCTTTTAGTAAGTCTTGCATATTTAGTGCGCCAATGGGCTGATTATGCTCATTAATCACAATTAAACCATTAATACGTTTTTGTTCCATAATGTTCAGTGCTTCAGCCGCGAGTATGTCTTGTGTGGCTGTTGTACATGACTTTGTCATCACAACATTAATTTCTGTGCTGTGTATATCAATACGTTGCTCTAAAATACGGCGTAAATCACCATCGGTAAACAACCCCGATAATTGCTGATTACTATTTATAATAGCGGTCATGCCAAGCCCTTTGGCTGACATTTCAATTAAGGCGTCTTTAATGGTTTGCGTTTCATTAATAATAGGCGTGTGAATACCGCTGTGCATTACATCTTTTAAGGTTAAGAGTAAGCGTTTGCCTAAACTGCCACCTGGATGCGACAGTGCAAAATCATCAGCGGTAAAACCACGGGCTTCTAATAATGCTACCGCCATAGCATCGCCCATAGCGAGTGTTGCTGTGGTACTTGCTGTTGGCGCTAAGCCTAATGAGCAGGCTTCTTGTTCAACTTTAATACACACATGCACATTTGCCAATGTTGCCATGGTTGACGTTTCGTTGCCTGTCATAGCAATCATTTTTGCGCCAATGCGTTTTAATACCGGAATAATATTAAGCACTTCACTGGTTTCGCCAGAGTTAGATATAAGCATAACCACATCATTTGATGTAATCATACCTAAATCGCCATGACTCGCTTCACCAGGATGTACAAAAAATGCGGGGCTACCAGTACTCGCTAAAGTGGCTGCTATTTTATTACCGATATGGCCCGACTTACCCATACCAATAACAATAATACGGCCTGAGCAGTCGTACATTAATTGGCACGCTTGATCAAAGCTTTCATTAACGTATTGTGCGATATCGCTGAGTGCTTGACGTTCTATATCAAGGACGCGCAAGCCTTGTTGAATAAAATTTAGCGTTGCCATGGATCACCCTACTTGACTAAAAATATAACCTTGGTAAATCATAAATGCGACGATGAGTACGCCACCTTCTAGTCTATTGATACGTCTTTGACCTCTAAAGTTCAATGACATAGCAATAAGTGCCAAGGTTGCACCGATCATAATTAAAACATCACGGTTAGCTACTGATGCGTCAATAACTGATGGGTTAATTAATCCTGCCAGCGGTAACACCGCGAGAATATTAAAAATATTTGAGCCAACAATGTTACCCAGTGCTAGATCATCTTCATTTTTAAGAACACCCGCAATGGAAGCAGCAAGTTCAGGTAGGCTGGTGCCTATGGCTATTATGGTTAAACCAATTACTAAGTCACTTAAGCCAAAATATTTTGCAATATCAACGGCTGAGCCAACTAAAAAGTGTGAGCTAACAGGAAGTAAAATCATTCCGACGACTAACCAAAAAACGGCTTTTTTGGTTGGGACATTATCAGGTACTTCATCACAGGCTTCGCTAACAAAGGGGTCGTCTTGGTTTTTTGCTCGCAGTGATACAAAAATAAGTCCACCAATAAAAACAACAAAACCAAAGAGTAAGGCTGCGCCTTCAAAAAACGAAAAGTAGTTATCTGAAAAAATATACCAAGTAGCGATAGACACCAATAATACCAGTGGAATTTCTCGTTTTAATGTACTTGAAGAGACTGAAAGCGGTCTTAAAAGCGCTGTAATACCTAATACTAATAATATGTTAGTGATGTTTGAACCAACTGCATTACCTACGGCTGTATCGGTTTTATTTGCCAAAGCAGCCGAAGCGGATACCATCATTTCAGGGGCCGATGAGCCCATAGCTACCACTGTTAAACCTACAATTAATGTTGGTACGCCAAAGTTTTTAGCCAGTGCCGCCGCACCATAAACAAACCTGTCCGCACTCCATACGAGAGCCGCAAAACCGAGAATTAAAATGACAAACGAGGTAACCATTGTGATAAGCCAGTTAGTGTAAATTCAGATAGCGCGAATAGTAACAAAAGCCACCATAAAAGTATAAGTAAAAGAGTAAGCTGTAATACATTAGGCGGTTATTAAAATAATTATTTAATGGGTTAACTTGCTTGTTTAAGCATCGGTTAAGTCAATTTGTCGCAGTCTTATAGCTGTTTTTGCGTGGCTATTACAAAATCTTACGAATTGTTTTTTCCATCTTGACCAAAAAACCCTTAAAATAGAAATATGAGAGAATATTGTTATGGAGAGCGACTTGTCGCAATCAATAGTAGAAGTCAAGGATGTTACCTTTTCTAGAGGCGATAGGGTCATATACAAAAATATGAGCTTTGATGTCCCAGAAGGTAAAATTACTGCCATTATGGGGCCAAGCGGAATTGGCAAAACCACGATGCTGCGCTTAATTGGTGGCCAGCTCAAACCCGACTCCGGTGATATTTTATTTAAAAACGACAGCATAGTTGCCATGTCCCGTAAAGAGCTCTACGCGGCACGTAAACGTATGAGTATGTTATTTCAAAGCGGTGCATTATTTACCGATATGTCGGTGTTCGACAATATCGCATTTCCTATCCGCGAGCACACACAGCTCAGTGAAGATTTAATTCGTTTAGTGGTTTTAATGAAACTACAAGCAGTTGGCTTACGTGGTGCTAAAGATTTAATGCCTTCAGAGTTATCCGGTGGTATGGCACGTCGTGCAGCCTTGGCTCGCTCTATAGCGCTTGATCCTGAACTGATTATGTATGATGAGCCTTTTGCAGGACAAGATCCTATCTCAATGGGAGTGTTGGTTAAGCTTATTAAATCTTTAAATGAAGTACTTGGTTTATCTTCTTTAATTGTTACGCACGATGTGACTGAAGTAATGAGCATTGCCGACCACGTTATTATTATTGCCGATCAAGGTGTGATTGGTAGCGGCACGCCAGATGAAATGCGTCAGCACGAATCACCACTTGTGCAACAATTTTTAAAAGGATTATCAGATGGGCCTGTACCATTTCATTATCCAGCACAAACCTATGCAGATGAACTGTTAGGAGAGCCGCAGTAATGTTGGATTTACTACAAAAAATAGGCCATAAAACACTAGGTCGTTTTGCTGCACTTGGGCGCTCCACTCACATGCTAGCAAGTGCATTATGGCATTTACCCAATTTTAAAAAAGGTACGCCTCTGCTAGTGCGCCAACTTTACATGGTTGGTTCACAATCGCTGTTGATTATTGTTGTGTCGGGATTATTTATCGGCATGGTTTTAGCGCTGCAAGGTTATACCGTTTTAGTTGATTATGGCGCAGAAGATAGCCTAGGTCCGTTAGTAGCGCTTAGCTTGTTACGTGAGCTTGGACCGGTAGTTACTGCGTTATTATTTGCAGGCAGGGCAGGCAGTGCGTTAACTGCTGAAATCGGCTTAATGAAAGCCACCGAGCAATTATCGTCGCTAGAGATGATGGCTATCGATCCGCTTAGACGTATTATTGCGCCGCGATTTTGGGCTGGCTTAATTAGTATGCCGCTACTGGCGTTAATTTTTTCAGCGGTCGCTATTATTGGTGCTCACTTAGTGGGTGTTGATTGGCTAGGCGTTGATACCGGAAGCTTTTGGTCAATAATGCAATCTCAGGTGTCGTTTGAAAAAGATATACTAAACGGTTTAATTAAAAGTATCGTATTTGCGATTGTTGTAACTTGGATTGCGCTTTATAAAGGGTATGACTGTATTCCTACATCAGAGGGGATCAGCAAGGCAACAACAGAAACAGTGGTACATTCATCACTGGCGGTATTAGGTTTTGACTTTATTTTGACAGCGGTAATGTTTACTAGCTAATAGGGTATTAAATAATGAATTCACGGAAATTAGAAATTTTAGTTGGTTTTTTTGTCGCACTGGGTATTTTAGCATTTTCAATGCTAGCGCTTAAAGTGGCTAATTCAGGTATTAGCGGCTCAGGTGAAACCTACACATTAAACGCCAAGTTTGAAAATATAGGCTCATTAAAAACTCGCGCGCCCATTAAAGTAGGGGGAGTTGTTATTGGTCGTGTCGAGTCAATTTATGTACACCCGCAAGAGTTTTTACCTGTGGTGAACATGAGTATTGATGCGCAGTATTTATGTCGTTTTTCAGATACCAGCTCTATCTCAATTTTAACCTCGGGTATTTTAGGTGAGCAATATTTAGGTATTAACCCTGTGATCGCCTCGGATTCAGCTAAGCAACGTTGTTTAGGCGAAGATGTTGCAAACAGTGCACAAGACCAAGCTATTGATGATTTATTTGGGGTGCAAAGCAAAGCATTAGCAAGTGGCGATTCAATCACTGATACCAAATCGGCATTGGTACTTGAAGAATTAATTGGCCAGTTCTTATTCAACCAAGGTAGTGAGTAATTATTATGTTGAAAACATTTTTAGTAAGTATTGCGCTGGTAAGTTTAATGCTATTACAAAGCGTGCAAGCAGCAGAAGTAAAATTAACTGATCCTAATAAAATGGTACGTCAAGTTGCTGACAATACCTTTGCACGAATTACTCAAGATCAACCATTAATAGTAAAAGATAAAGAACATTTACGTGTTATTGTTGAAGAAGAGTTAATGCCGTACATCGACTACAAATATGCAGCACTAAGAGTGTTAGGTAGCGAAGTGTCTAAGGTACGCGCAATTACCGACAAGGCAGAAAAAGCAAAAGCAATTGAAGATATTCAGCGTTTTATTGGTGCGTTTAGAGAGTACTTAGTTGCCACCTATGCCGGTGTATTTACCCAATACACTAATCAACAAGTTGAATTTGCTGCCGAGCAACCGTTTAAAGGTAAAGACGTGGTGGTGGTAAAAACCAAAATTGTTGAAGCAGGTAAACCTGATATAAAAATTGATTTTAAAGTACGTGAAGACCGAAGCGGTGAGTGGCGAGCTTACGACATGATTGCTGAAGGGATTAGTTTACTTGATGCAAAACAAAGTGAACTTCAGGGGATTTTACGCCAACAAGGTATTGACCATGTTAGCAGCTTATTAGAGCAAAAAAGTAAGCTACCGGTTCAGTTTAGAGGCAGCGATACAAATGAGTAAATTGGCAATTAGCCAAGTTGATGAGCAGCATTTACGAGTTACTGGTGAATTGACTCATAACTCAATTGGCAATGAACGGCTTCTGAACACTAAGCGACAAACTAAGCATAAAACCCTTTATTTTGACCTAAGTGAGGTCACAAGGGTTGACACAGCCGGCTTAGCTTGGTTAATTCACTCTTTTACAGAATTTAAGCAGCAAGGCATTCGCCTTGAATTGCAAAACCCACCTGAACAACTGCAAAACCTTATGCAGTTGGGTCAGGTTACAACCCTATTTGAGTGAGAGTTATGGAAACGAGTCAAGTCGAAACATTATTACGCGACGAACTTCAGTTAGCTGAAGTGCATGTAAAAGCCAATGGCAGTCATTATGAAGTAATTGCAGTTGGTGAATGCTTTGACGGATTAAGTCGTGTTAAAAAGCAACAGTTAGTGTATGGCCCATTAATGAATACTATTTCAGATGGTACCATTCACGCTGTTTCTATCCGCGCTTTTACTCCGACTGAGTGGAAACGTGAGCAAAAATTCATTTTACCGCAATAAATAAGGCCCCTTAGATGGATCAATTTGTAATTCAAGGTGGCACTTCGCTGGCTGGTGAAGTAACTATTTCTGGCGCTAAAAATGCGGCACTGCCTATTTTATTTGCAGCCTTATTGCCCGAGGGCAAGAGTACCTTTACTAATGTACCGCGGCTTCGCGATATTATAACTACTGAAGCCTTATTAAAAACCTTAGGCGCTGATGTTCAGTGGCAAGGTGATTCACTGATTATTGATGGTGCCACGGTAAATAGTACGTTAGCGCCTTATGAATTAGTAAAGCAAATGCGCGCATCAGTGCTCGCACTTGGGCCTTTAGTGGCTCGTTTTGGTGAGGCTCAAGTATCTTTGCCTGGTGGCTGTGCTATTGGTGCACGCCCAGTTGATATTCATATTCAAGGTTTAGAGCGCATGGGCGCGCAAATAACTGTGGAAAATGGTTATATTAATGCCAAAGTAGATGGACGCTTAAAAGGCGCTGAAATTTTCATGGAAATGATCAGTGTCGGTGCTACCGAAAACTTACTCATGGCGGCAACACTTGCAGATGGCAAAACTGTTTTAGAAAATGCAGCGCGCGAGCCCGAAATCATCGATTTAGCTAATTGCTTAATTGCAATGGGCGCTAAAATTACTGGTGCAGGTTCTAGCCGTATTGAGATTGAAGGGGTTGAGCGTTTATCTGGTTGTGAGCACCGCATATTACCGGATCGTATTGAAACCGGTACCTTCTTAGTTGCAGCCGCGATGGCCGGTGGCGAAGTACTGTGTAAAATGACCGACTTTCATTCACTTGAGCCGGTAATTGAAAAACTGCGTGCAACCAATGCGCTACTAGAAGTGCATGAGGATAGTATTTATCTTGATATGCGAGGCCGAGAGCTTAAAGCGGTTAATATTAAAACTATGCCGCACCCAGGTTTTCCAACCGACATGCAAGCTCAATTTACCGCTTTAAATGTAGTGGCTAACGGCAGTGCGACCATTACCGAGACTATTTTTGAAAATCGGTTTATGCATGTGCCTGAGTTACAACGTATGGGCGCTAATATTCGCCTTGAAGGCAATACGGCTTTTTGTGGTGAGACTCAAAGCTTATCGGGTGCGCAGGTTATGGCAACCGATTTACGAGCATCAGCGAGCCTTATTTTAACGGGGATTGTGGCCCAAGGTGAAACGGTTGTTGATCGTATTTATCATGTAGATAGAGGTTATCAGCGTATTGAAGATAAACTCAGTGCGTTAGGTGCTAACATCAAACGCAAAAGCAATTAGTTATATTAATACAATTATTATTCTAACGCATAAAAAACGCGATTATATATCGCGTTTTTTTATGTCTAATGCCAAAATATAAACAAGCGCTTTATAGCTTGGTTTCGAGCTCGGCTACTTTCACCATTATTTTTTGTATTTTACCGTTACGGTATAGCTCAAACTCAATTTCTTTACCTGGCTCGGTACTGCCTATCTTTTTTAATACATTTTGTGGATTAGCCACTGAAAGCCCAGCAATTTTAATTACAATATCTTGCTCTTCTATACCCGCCTGCCATGCAGGACCTAGAGGGTCGAGATTGGTAATACGCATGCCTGCGACAGGCGTTAAGCTATCATTGACCTCTTTGCCTGTACTATCTACTGCAGTGCCTTCAAAGCCCAAATAACCACGAACAACACGACCATGGCGAATAAGTTTACCCATAACTTCTTTAGCAAGGGTGTAAGGTACAGCAAAAAATATTCCCTGAATGTTCAAGTTCTCACGGGTTTTAAATTGGGCTGAGGTGATCCCTACTAAGTCGCCATTAGAATTTACCAGCGCTCCCCCCGAATTACCCACGTTAATAGCGGCATCCATCTGCAATAAATTATTGTAAGGACTGTCGGTAATTTTTTGCTTACCAGTGGCGCTAATGATCCCCTGAGTAATTGTTTGCCCTAAATTTAATGGATTCCCGATTGCTAACACCAAATCGCCTACATTCGAGGTGTAGTTGTCATTAACAGGAATAACAGGGAGGTGGTTGGCATTTATTTTTAATAATGCTAAATCGGTAATGGTATCAAAGCCAATAAGTTGTACATCAAAAAAACGTCTCCCATCGGTAAGAATCACCAGTATTTGGTCGGCATTATTGATCACATGGTAGTTTGTCAATATATAGCCATCGGGTGACATGATCACGCCAGATCCGAGCTCTTGCACCGTATTTTGGCGCTTGTAGCGTGGCTCTTTAGAAATGCTTTCTGAAAAAATAGTGACGACCGATGGTGCCGCGCGTTTAACCGCATCCGAAAAGCTTAAATGGCTTGTGGTCATTGCGCTTGGCAGGGGAACATTAGGTAGTAATGCAGTCCGCATGTTAGGGCTGAAAAAAACCACTAAAAAAGCAATGCCTAAACCGGCAAACAAAGGAGGAAGTACAAATTTTAGAAGTTTTAGCACGGTATTCTTATTGTTAGTGAGCAATCCCTTTATGATGGCACAAAAAAAATAACAGCGGCAAGTGCCGCTGTTACTTTTATTGTATTATTACTGAATTAATACAAAGATAGACTCGCGTCCGCGTTTAACACCTAACACAATATTACCTTGAATATCGTCGATAATTTGGTTCATGTCGCGAATGCTTTCTACCCGTTGACGGTTTACTTGCACAATAACATCGCCTTCTTCAAGGCCAACCCGTGCTGATGGTGAACGAGGATCGACCGAGGTTACCTCAATGCCTTTCATTTTGTTTTTCTTCACATTTTCTAGTGTTGCACCTTGGAATGCTGGGTGTAATTCTTCACCTGCAGCTGTAATTCCTGATGCGCCATCTAGGGTAACTTCAACGTTTTTAACTTTACCGTCACGATAAATTCCTAGCTGCACTTCACGGCCTTCACCTAAGGTGGCTATTTTGCTTCGCAGTTCATGGAAGCCACTAATTTCGCTGCCATTAATGCTAATAATCACATCGCCTGCTTTAATACCGGCTTTGCTGGCAGCTGTGTCATCGAGTACCTGCATAACGTAAGCGCCTTGTTTAACATCAAGCTGCTGTGCTTTGGCAAGGCCTGCATCAAGAGGGCGGCCTGAAATACCTAGCGAGCCACGGCGTACTTCACCATGCTCTACAATTTGATCAACAAGGTTTTTCATCATGTTTGATGGAATAGCAAAACCAATCCCCACATTACCACCCGATGCACCTAAAATAGCGGTATTAATACCAATTAACTCACCGTTTAAATTAACTAAAGCGCCACCTGAGTTGCCTTGGTTAATCGCGGCATCGGTTTGAATGAAATCTTCGTAACCTTCAATATTTAAACCACTACGACCTAATGCGCTAACAATACCTGAGGTAACGGTATGGCTTAAACCAAAAGGGTTACCAATAGCTACAGCAAAATCACCGACACGTAAGTCATCTGAGTTAGCAAGTTTTACCGCGGTTAATTCATCTGCGTCTATTTGTAGTAGCGCAATATCAGACTCTTTATCGCTACCAATTTTTGTTGCATCATATTCGCGACCATCTTCGAGGGTAACCACCATTTTTTCGGCGTCTTGTACAACATGGTTGTTAGTAACCACATAGCCTTTATCGGCATCAATAATAACTCCAGAGCCTAAACCACTAAACTGTCGCTTTTGGCTACGTGGCTGCGGGTTGCCAAAAAAGAAATCGAGTGGGTCACCACGTCGACGCACTTCTTTAGAGCCTGAAACCTGAATACTCACTACACCTGGCGTGATTTGCTCAAGCATAGGGGCAAGTGTTGGTAATTGTTGACCATTAACGGCAACCGGCAACTTAGCAAACGAGGCGGTTGGGCTTAATAATAAGCTAGTAGATAAAATAGCAGCACTGATAAGTGATAATTTCATTTTCATAGTCAGGGTTTACTCCACTTAAAAAGCAAAAGGCTGCAATAAGCAGCCTCAAAAAAGTATCAAAGCTGTATACCTAGCTCACACTTGGCTAGGTATATTACTTAAAGACTATGGGGTCAAAAAAAAGTTCATCAAGATGCTTTAGAAGTATTCACATCACCTGCAAATAAACCTGACTTACCCGACACATAATCCGCTGGTTGAGCATCGGCGTTTGAGCGATCTGAACTACGTTCTTTTAATGACGCTTGTAATTGCTCTGTGGTTTCTTTTGAGAAAAACGGCTCAGCAGGGGCTTTATTTCTGTCTTCGAGTAACAGTTGATTGGTTTCTTCAACATGACTTAATAACTGATCGTAGTTTTCTTTCATTTTGTTTACTAACTTACCAGTATTCGCCAAATGGTCGGCAACATCTTGGCGATACTGCTCAAGCGAATGCTTAGCTTGCTCTGCTTGTTGCTCTAATTCATCTTGTTTAAACTGTTTTTTAGTGACAAAGGCACCAACGAAAAATGCAGCAATAGCAACTACTACCACTAATCCTACCCATGTAAATGTACCCATAAATTCACCTCTATGCGAAAATAACTAAAAAATTAAAATGCTACTAAGTCTAATATACCCTGAGTATTGATGCGTGTTAATATGCTTTACAAATTAAACTGTGTTTTAACTGTAAATAGATATGACTCCTTGGCAAACATACCAGCAAGACCTTCAACGCGATGACTTTGTACATGACGCAGCACAAGAAAATGCAGTTCGTCATTTACAGCGTTTATACGACGATTTAACACAAGCAAAACCACAATCTAAAGGTTTTTTTGCAAAGCTTTTTAATAAAGCAGAGCCAGCTCCAATTAAAGGTTTATACTTTTGGGGTGGTGTAGGCCGTGGTAAAACTTACCTTGTTGATACTTTTTATGAAGCGTTACCGGGTGATAGAAAAATGCGAGTGCATTTTCACCGCTTTATGCACCGAGTACACGATGAACTTAAAAAGTTAAATAACACTGCCAACCCTTTAGAAACAGTAGCCGATATTTTCAAAGCAGAAACAGACATAATTTGTTTTGATGAATTTTTTGTTCAAGACATTACCGACGCTATGTTGCTCGGTGGTTTAATGGAAGCATTATTCGCTCGCGGTATTGTACTGGTTGCCACGTCAAATATTATACCTGACGACTTATACCGCAATGGTTTACAGCGTGCCCGTTTTTTACCAGCTATTGCCTTAGTGAATAAGCATACTGAAATAGTTAATGTAGATTCAGGCGTTGATTACCGATTACGTACTCTTGAGCAAGCAGAAATTTTTCATAGCCCGCTTGATGAACAAGCCGATAAAAACCTATTCGAATATTTTGACAAGCTCTCGCCAGAAGTCGGTAAACTAGATACCCCAATAGAAATAGAAGGGCGGATGATCAACACTCGCAAAGTATCTGACTGCATCGTTATGTTTGAATTTAGCGAACTGTGTGAAACTGCCCGTAGCCAAGTTGATTACATGGAAATAAGCCGGTTATATAACACGGTGATTTTATCTAATGTAAAACAGCTAGGGCAAAATAATGATGATGCAGCAAGGCGCTTTATTGCGTTAGTAGATGAATTTTATGAGCGTAATGTAACGTTAATTATCTCTGCAGAAAAACCGATTACCGAGCTGTATACACAAGGCAATTTAAACTTTGAATTTAAACGCTGTATTAGTCGCTTACAAGAAATGCAATCGTTAGAGTATTTAGCCCGAGAGCATTTAGCTTAAAATACGAAGGTTAGAGTTAACGGGCTGCGAGCTACGGGCTGAAATTACGTAGCAGCGGGTTTACCCCGCGTAAAGTTGGTCATTTAAAATAAAAAAACCTTGCGATGTTAACCGCAAGGTTTTTTTATTTCTCGAACCTCGAACCTCGAACTTACCTCATGGTAACAAACTCTTCAGACCCGGTTGGGTGTAATGCTACAACCGCATCAAAATCGGCTTTAGTCGCGCCCATTTTCATTGCGACTGCAAAACCCTGAATCATTTCATCAACGGTAAAACCAATACCGTGTAAGCCCACAACTTTTTCATCATCGCCTGCACACACTAACATCATATTACAGGCTTGGCGGTGCTGAGTAACTGCAGTATACATAGCCGCAAAGCTTGATTTGTATACTTTTACATTTTCGCCGCCGTACTGAGAAATCGCTTCTTGCTCAGTCAAACCAATGGTGCCGATAGGTGGGTGGCTAAATACTACGGTTGGTACTAGGCTGTAGTCCATTTTTAAATCGTTCGGCAATTCTTTATTAAATAAACGCTCCGATAGAGTACGACCCGCTTTAACAGCAACCGGTGTAAGCTCAATACCATTTTCGATAATATCACCCACAGCGTATACATTTTCAGCTGTGGTGTTTTGGTATTCATCTACTTTTACATAACCGCTTTCGTTTATTTCTACGCCTGCTGCAGCAAGGTTAATTTTATCGGTTGTTGGCGTGCGGCCTATAGCCCAAATAACCTGATCAACATTTTCGCTGTAACCATTCTCAAAATGAATCGTTAAGCTGCCATCAGCCTCTTTTACCACTTCTTTTGGTGAACACTCAGTGTGCAGTGTTGGGCCTTCTTTTGCCATAATATCAACCAGTGTGTCGATAATGTATGGGTCAAAAGTACGCAGTGGCTTGCTCTTACGAACAAATAAGTGAGTTTGTGTACCTAAGCTGTGTAAAACACCGGCAATTTCTACGGCAATATAACCGGCACCAACAACGGCAACACGTTTAGGTTGTTCGTTCAGCTCAAAAAAGCCGTTTGAATCAATACCGTGTTCAGCACCTGGAATATTAGGAATAGTAGGGCGGCCACCAACGGCAACTAAAATGTGATCGGCAGTATAGTGCTCGCCATCTACTTCAACGGTTTTACTATCAACAAACTTTGCAAAACCTTTGATCACAGTTACGCCATTTTTAGCTAAACCATTATCATAGCCTTTGTGAATACGGCCAATATAGGCTTCACGGCTTTCTACTAGTTTTGACCAATCAAAGCCTTTAACTTCAACATCAAAACCGTAATCAGGAGCATAAAGATTAATTGCTTCAGCAACTTGAGCGCCATGCCACATTACTTTTTTAGGAACACACCCTACGTTTACGCAGGTGCCACCCATGTGTTTAGCTTCAATTAATGCTACTTTTGCGCCACGCATTGCTGCACGGTTAGCTGATGCAATACCACCACTACCGCCACCAATTGCAATGTAATCAAAATGCTGAGCCATGTTTAATCCTCTAAATGTGTTTAACAATGTTTTACCGATAATATCATATGCGATGAACAAGTCACTTGTTCAGGTTTGCTAAAACCTCTACCATCAAACGAAAATCAAGCTAGTTAAGATCAAGGTATTATTAGTCGAGCGTATATTAAGCTAAGAGCTGAACACTTCCCCTTGTATTTACGTATTTTGCCCCAACTTCATTTTTATATTTGCATAAACTGAGAATGACTATGAGCAATGCACAAACAAATCCCCTTATTGGGCTTGAAGGACTTCCTCCTTTTTCAAAAATAAAGCCTGAGCATGTAGTACCGGCATTAAAAAAAGGTATCGAGCACTGTCGCAGTGCGATTGAAAGCGTATTAGCAAAGCAATCTTTCACCTGGAATGATTTAGTACTACCGCTTGAAGAAGCTGACGATAAACTATCGCGATTATTTTCACCGGTATCACATTTAAACTCGGTGATGAACAACGATGAACTTCGCGAAGCTTATGAGCAGTGTTTACCGCTTATTTCTGAATATTCTACTTTTGTTGGCCAACACCAAGGCTTATATGAGGCTTACAGCGCTATTTATAATAGCGATGAATTTAAAACACTCACTACCGCTCAGCAAAAAACCGTTACCAACGCATTGCGTGACTTTAAGCTTTCAGGCATTGCACTAAATCCTGAGCAGCAAAAACGCTACGGTGAAATTAGTGCGCGTTTATCAGAGCTTGCTTCAAAATTTGGTAATAATGTGATGGATGCCACGCTTGCATGGCATAAGCATATTACCGATGAAAGCCAACTAGCGGGTTTACCAGAGTCAGCACTGGCATTAGCGGCCGATACAGCAAAAAGTAAAGACTTAGAAGGCTGGGTATTCACTCTCGATTTCCCTTCTTACTTACCTATAATGACTTACGCAGACGACCGTGAACTTCGCAAAGAAACATACACCGCGTTTTCTACTCGTGCATCCGATCAAGGTCCAAATGCAGGAGAGTTTGATAACTCGGCGATTATGAGTGAAGAACTGGCACTGCGTCATGAGTTAGCACAATTACTGGGCTTTAATAATTACGCCGAAAAATCGTTAGCTACAAAAATGGCAGAATCACCTGCACAGGTATTTTCATTTTTAGAAGACTTAGCAGCTAAATCTAAGCCACAAGCAGAGCAAGAGCTTAAAGAGTTGCAACAATACGCAAAGCAACAGCACGGTATTAGTGAACTACAGGCATGGGACTTTGGTTATTACAGCGAAAAGCTAAAGCAAGAAAAATACGCGATTTCAGATGAAGTATTACGCCCATACTTCCCTGCCGATAAAGTGCTCAGTGGTTTGTTCGAAACTGTTAACCGCTTGTTTGGTATTACTGTTAAAGAGCAAAAAGACATTGATACTTACCATAAAGATGTGCGCTTTTTTGAAATTTACGATAGCAACAATACTTTACGTGGCCGTTTCTACTTAGATTTATACGCCCGTGACCACAAGCGTGGTGGTGCGTGGATGGATGACTGTATGGGTCGTAAAGTGCGTGCTAATGGTGAACTTCAAACACCAGTTGCTTACTTAGTGTGTAACTTTAATAAAGCGATTGGCGATAAGCCTGCTTTGTTTACCCATAATGAAGTAACCACACTGTTCCATGAGTTTGGTCACGGCATTCACCACATGTTAACTCAAGTAGATGCAGCGCCTGTTGCTGGTATTAATGGTGTGGCATGGGATGCCGTTGAATTGCCAAGTCAGTTTTTAGAAAACTGGTGTTACGAAGAAGAAGCCCTAAGCTTTATTTCAGGCCACTTCGAAACCGGTGAGCCATTACCAAAAGAGCTACTAGATAAACTATTGGCCGCTAAAAATTACAACTCAGGTATGCAAATGCTAAGACAACTTGAGTTCTCGTTATTCGATTTTAAAATTCACCATGACTACGTGGCAGACAAACCATGTAACATTCAAGCTGTACTTGATGATGTACGCAGTCGTACCTCAGTCATTAAGCCGCCAGCGTTTAACCGTTTTCAGCATGGCTTTAGTCATATTTTTGCGGGCGGTTACAGTGCAGGCTATTACTCGTATAAATGGGCTGAAGTACTTTCGGCTGATGCCTACTCTAAATTTGAAGAAGAGGGGATTTTTAATCCACAAACTGGCCAAGCGTTTATGCAGCATATTCTTGAAAAAGGCGGCAGCGAAGAGCCAATGGCACTGTTTAAAAACTTCCGCGGTCGTGAGCCAAGTGTAGATGCACTACTGCGCCACAGCGGCATCGCCGCTTAGGGTCTGTTGATTTTTGCGGATTAAAATATAATTACAAAAGCGCCCCAGAGGCGCTTTTTTATTGCCTAAAATACAGCGCTGTTAAAGAATATTTTGAATAAATTTTAGTAGTTTTAACATGGCGTACTATGCTTTTAACAAAGTACTAAAAGGGACTAACGCATGGCAAAGTTAATACTGGCAATTGATGACGATAAATTAATGCACCATATTATTGAAGAATCTTTAGCTGGGTTTTGCAAAGTGATCCACGCCAAAAATGGTGAAGATGGCATAAGACAAGCGATTAAATATAACCCCGATATTATTTTGCTTGATGTTGAAATGCCGGGGATGTCTGGTTATGAGGTTTGCCAAACTATTAAACAAAATAAAGCCACAACAGATATTCCGGTAATGTTTTTATCATCCAAAGTGGGGCAAGCTGAACGTATTAAAGGGTTTAGTGTTGGCGGGGCTGACTACATTTTGAAGCCTTTTAACGCACAGGAGCTGATGGCACGCATTAAAATTCTTTACCAGTATCGCAAGCAGTGTGCAACACTGCAGTATGATATAGCAAAGGCCAATAAAACAGCTGAAATGGCGATGATTGAGACCGGTGACATGGGGCGCATTATGCGTTTTGTTTGTCAAAGCTATCATGCCGATAATTTAGAATTATTAAGTGAATACTTTTTAGGGTTTTTTACTCCATTACACCTCAATGTCGTGGTTGTTTTTTGGCAAAATAACCAGGGAATGTTTTATAGCCAAGAAACAGGCGTATGCCCATTAGAGCAAGAGCTACTCATACAGCATAAAAATGCAGAACGCTTTGTTGATATTGGTCATAGTACTATTATTAATTACCCTAATATTTCACTATTAATTAAAAATATGCCTGTAGATACGCCATCACTTTATGGTCGCTATAAAGATTTATTTCCACATATTTTAGAAGTAACTAACGAAAAAGTAGTGACTATACAGCAGCACCAATATCGACTAATGCGCGACAATGAGCTAACCCTTGCTTTTAAAGATATTGTTGCCCAGCTTAAAAATCAAAACGCCATGCAAACGAGTGCAATTAGCCAGCTTACAGAGCAGCTTGAGCAACTCCAATCGCTAATGCAAACACACAACGAGATACCAGCTTCGCAATTTAATCAGCAAATAACTCAGCTTAGTCATACATCACAGCAGCTGGTTGCAACCACTAATGATTTAGCCTTTATTAAGCACCAGCTAAAAACAACCACTCAACAGCGTGATGACTTAATTACTCAAACACAACTAAGTAAACAACAAACGCAGCCAGAACCTGAGAGTGAAAATAACGATATTGAGTTGTTTTAAACTAGAGATCGTATATTGGCTTTGTTTGGGTATAATAACGGTGAAATTTATCATCGGAGTGTGAAGTGGTTATACAGTGTGCGTTTAAAGAGTGTCGACCTTATTTAAATGAGTTAGAAGCACGCTTTGGGCTTGCTCAATGGGCAGAGCAAAGCAGTGGTTTTAGCTTGCATTACGATGATAAAGGACTAAGCCTGTATAAAACTGACGAGCCAAAATTAGGTGCTATTAACGTAGACTTTGTAACTGGTGCCGTTGCACATAGGCGTAAATTTGGTGGTGGTAAAGGGCAATCAATTGCCAAAGCAGTTGGTCTTAATAAGGGCGCAACGCCAGTGGTACTCGATGCCACAGCAGGCCTTGGACGCGACGGTTTTGTGTTAGCCTCGCTAGGCTGTAAAGTAATTCTACATGAGCGCCACCCCGTGGTTGCTGCACTGTTATATGATGGCTTACAACGTGCTTATAACGATAGTGAAATTGGCCCATGGATGCAGCAAAATATGAGCCTTATCTTTGGTTCAAGCCATACCTTACTTGCCCAATGTGACAGCATGCCCGATGTGGTTTACCTTGATCCAATGTTCCCGCACCGTGAAAAATCAGCATTGGTTAAAAAAGAAATGCGGGTATTCCAAGAGTTAGTGGGTGGCGATACCGACGCCGATGATTTACTCGAGTTTGCTTACCCACTTGCCAGTAAGCGTGTAGTGGTTAAACGTCCCGATTACGCGCCATTTTTAAATGATAAAACCCCGAGTATGCAAATCAAAACCAAGAAGAACCGCTTTGATGTGTATGTAAAAGCCGCGATGGTTTAAGTTAACGGGCTACGAGTGACGGGCTTCGAGCCTAAAACGTGAGCGAGGTAAACTAAGGCTGATGGGGTGGCGCACACTATTTTGTAGGCGGGGCTTTATGCCGCGCATAGGGTAAAGGCTCCGAGGGTATAATTAATGTTGTGTAACTGCCAATTATAATTTGCTCTATCAAGAGTTGAAGTTTTAGGTGATGAATAAATAAATGACGAATTGCGTTTTAATTAATACCAAACACAATCCTGCCGAACCCCGAACTGATCTTTTAGATCTCGACTATTGAATATAGGATCTCAGCGCGTTTTCATGCTAGAATTTGCGCAATTTTTTTGTACTCGATAAGTAGCACTGTAATGATCTTAGATGATATCCGCATCGTTTTAGTAAACACATCACATTCTGGCAATATTGGTTCTGCGGCACGTGCCATGAAAACCATGGGATTATCAAAGTTATACCTTGTAGATCCTGCTTGTGAAATAGATAGTCATGCCAGCGCACTGGCTGCAGGTGCTACAGATGTACTTGGTAATGCGGTTGTTGTTGATACGGTTGCCGATGCCATTGCTGATTGTGCATTAACTATCGGTACTAGTGCTCGCTCGCGTACATTATCGTGGCCTATGGTTGAGCCGCGTGAATGTGGTGAAAAGCTTGTTGGCGAAGCTGTAAATGGCCCTGTAGCACTTGTATTTGGTCGTGAAAACAGTGGCTTAACAAACGAAGAATTACAACTGTGTAATTACCATGTATGTATTCCTGCTAACCCAGAATACAGCTCGCTAAATTTAGCGATGGCAGTACAAACCTTATGTTATGAAACGCGTATGGCATTTTTAAATCAACAGCCTAAAGCGGAACAACAAGAAGAAGAAACCCTATATCCATCGTCTAAACAAACAGAGCTGTTTTACGAACACCTTGAAGACACCTTGTTTAAAACAGGCTTCATCATTAAGCAGCATCCAGGCATGGTAATGACTAAGCTACGTCGCTTGTTTAATCGTGCTCGCCCTGAAGATGCTGAAATGAACATATTACGAGGTATTCTTACCTCAATTAATAAGTCTATAAAATAGTAATTAGTTATAAATAGCGCCCTTTATTACTCCACTAATACTTGACTAAATTACTCAGGTAATTACAATAGACCCAATACTTGACCAAAATAGTCGGGTATTACAAGTTTATCGGTGGCCGTTTGAGGCTAGCCTATTAGGATAATACTTGACTAATCTACTCTGGTAATTAAAATTTGCACTCTTTTGTGCGGGGGGCGTTATGAAGTTAACATCAAAAGGCAGATATGCCGTTACAGCCATGCTGGATGTTGCACTACATGCAAATATAGGCCCTGTAGCGCTTGCAGATATTTCGCAGCGCCAAGAAATTTCTTTGTCTTATCTTGAGCAGTTATTTGCCCGTTTACGTAAAAATGGGCTAGTGAGTTCTGTTCGAGGTCCTGGTGGGGGCTATTTACTAGGACGTGAGGCCGATGTAATTTCAGTTGGCGATGTTATCAATGCGGTAGATGAATCTGTTGACGCTACTCGGTGTCAGCGAAGCAATACTGGTTGTCAAAGTGGTATGCGTTGTTTAACCCATACATTGTGGTCAGACTTAAGCGCACGAATTGAAGAATTTTTAAATAATATTACCTTAGCTGAACTGGTTGAAAAGTCGGACGTTAAAGCGGTCGCTCTTCGCCAAGAAAACAGCGTTAATGATGCAATTAAGCAGTTGGAAAATATTCAAGTAAGCTGTCAACTTTAAGGTTGACCTGCAGCGGAGAGAGAAATGAAGTTACCGATTTATTTAGATTACGCAGCAACTACGCCCGTTGACGAACGAGTTGCCAAAGAAATGATGCAGTGCCTGACTATGGACGGTAATTTTGGTAATCCAGCATCGCGTTCACACCGTTTTGGTTGGCAAGCTGAAGAAGTCGTTGACCAAGCACGTACTGACATTGCTGATTTAATTAATGCAGACCCACGTGAAATCGTATTCACATCGGGTGCAACAGAATCAAATAACCTTGCTATTAAAGGTGCGGCTCAGTTTTACAAGAAAAAAGGTAAGCATGTTATTACCGCTAAAACTGAACACAAAGCAGTTATCGACACATGTCGTGAGCTTGAGCGTCAAGGGTTTGAAGTAACTTATATGGACGTTGAAGAAAACGGCCTACTTGATCTGCAAAAATTAGCAGATACGATGCGTGACGACACCGTGCTTGTAAGTATCATGCATGTAAATAACGAGCTAGGTGTAATCCAAGATATCAACACCATTGGTGAAATGTGTCGCGAACGTAAAATTATGTTCCACGTAGATGCTGCACAAAGCGCAGGTAAAGTTTTAATCGATGTGCAACAAACCAAAGTAGATTTTATGTCATTCTCGGCGCACAAAGTATACGGCCCTAAAGGCGTAGGTGCTTTGTATGTTCGTCGTAAACCACGTGCACGTTTAGAAGCACAAATGCACGGTGGCGGCCATGAACGTGGTATGCGTTCTGGTACATTAGCAACCCATCAGTTAGTAGGTATGGGCGCAGCATTTAGAATTGCAAAACAAGATTTTGAAAAAGATCACGCACACATCAGTGCGTTACGTAAACGCCTAATCGACGGCATTTTAACAGATATGGACGAAGTGTACTTTAACGGCACACAAGACCAATCAGTACCTGGTATTGTTAATATCAGCTTTAACTTTGTTGAAGGCGAGTCGTTACTAATGGCCGTTAAAGATATTGCGGTATCGTCAGGTTCAGCCTGTACATCTGCAAGTTTAGAGCCTTCTTACGTATTACGTGCACTAGGCCGTAACGACGAATTAGCACATAGCTCAATTCGTTTTAGTATTGGCCGTTTTACCACCGAAGAAGAGATTGATTACACCGTTGAGCTAATGAAAAACTCGATTGGTCGTTTACGTGAAATGTCTCCTCTTTGGGAAATGCACCAAGAAGGTGTTGATTTAGATTCAGTTGAATGGGCGCACCACTAATTAGTGGAGCCCATACCTAGCAGGTAGTGAGGATAGAATTATGGCTTACAGTGATAAAGTAATCGACCACGTAGAAAACCCACGTAACGTAGGTGCTCTAGATAAAAACGATCCGTCAGTGGCAACGGGTATGGTAGGCGCACCAGCATGTGGTGACGTAATGAAACTGCAAATTAAAGTGTCTGCAGAAGGCGTGATTGAAGATGCAAAATTCAAAACGTACGGCTGTGGTAGTGCAATTGCTTCATCTTCACTGGTAACAGAGTGGGTTAAAGGCAAAACACTAGACGAAGCGTCTACTATTAAAAATACTGATATCAGCGCAGAGCTAGAATTACCACCAGTGAAAATTCACTGCTCAATTTTAGCAGAAGATGCAATTCAAGCAGCAATTGCAGATTACAAAAGCAAACATACAAACTAAGAGATATTCATGGCAGTGACATTGACAGATGCGGCAGCAAACCGCGTACAATCATTTTTAGCAAACCGTGGTAAAGGCATAGGCCTGCGAGTTGGCATTAAAACGACGGGCTGTTCAGGTCTTGCTTATGTATTAGAGTTTGTTGATGAGCTAAACGATGACGATGAAACATTTGCAGCTAAAGGCGTTACCTTAATTGTTGACGCTAAAAGCTTAGTTTATATCGACGGCACCGAGCTCGACTACACAAAAGAAGGCTTAAATGAAGGGTTTAAATTTAACAACCCTAATCAAGCTGATGAGTGTGGTTGTGGCGAAAGCTTTACCGTTTAAGCTCAAACTTGTTTTGAATACCTAAGCTACTTGGGTATAACTAAGCCCTGCCAATTAATGTAGGGCTTTGTCATTTGTGAGAAGTTATGCGTTATTTTGAGTTATTTGCAATTCCCGTTGACTACAATATTGATTTAGCAACGATTAACAAGCACTACTTAGAACTTCAACGTGCTGTTCACCCTGATCGCCATGCTAATGCTAGCAGTCGTGATAAATTAATGGCCGTACAAAGTACTGCCGAAATTAATGATGCACTGCAAACACTCAAGCACCCCGTTAAACGTGCTGAATATATGTTGAGTGAGCTGGGCGTTGATATTCGCGCTGAGCAGCAAACATTGCAAGATCCCATGTTTTTAATGCAGCAAATGGAGCTTCGAGAAGAACTTGAAGAGTTAGCGACCACAATCGATCCGGACTCTGCTATTGCCCATTTTGAAAAACAAATAAAGCAGCTTGATCAGCAGTACAGTGCGCAATTGGCAGAGCAGTTAGCAAGTAACGATGAGCAGCAATATCAACAAGCAGCAGACAGTATCCGTAAGCTAAAGTTTGTTTATAAGTTACGCGACGAACTTGAACGCATTGAAGACAGTTTATTTGACGATTAATTCACTTGCTGCAAAGCGAGCAACACGAGTTTAAAGAGCATTATGGCATTATTGCAAATTGCTGAGCCGGGGCAGAGCGCGGCACCACATGAACATAAATTAGCAATTGGAATTGACTTAGGTACCACGAATTCATTAGTGGCAACCGTACAAAGCGGCGAAGCTCGTACTATTACTGATGAGTCAGGCGAAGCAATGTTGCCGTCTGTAGTGCGTTACCAAGCTGGTGGCATAACCGTAGGTGCAGACGCGATGCAAGCAGCTACACTCGATCCGGTTAATACACTCATTTCAGTCAAGCGCTTTTTAGGTAAAACCCAAGCCGAAATAGAGCAAAGCTACGGCCAACTGCCTTATCAATTTTGCGATGATAACGGCGCACTTGCGATAGCAACTGAAGCCGGGAAAATCAGCCCAGTAAAAGCATCAAGCCATATTTTAGGTGCCCTAAAAGCACGTGCAGAACAAAGCTTTGGTAATCAAGATATTTTAGGCGCGGTTATCACCGTACCAGCCTATTTTGATGATGCACAACGCCAAAGCACTAAAGATGCGGCTGAACTTGCCGGCATTAATGTGCTGCGTTTATTAAACGAGCCAACCGCGGCTGCGGTTGCTTATGGCTTAGATTCAGGCCAAGAAGGCATAATTGCTGTTTATGACTTAGGTGGCGGAACATTTGATATTTCTATACTGCGCTTAAATAAAGGTGTGTTTGAAGTATTGGCCACTGGTGGCGATTCAAGTCTAGGCGGTGATGACTTTGACTCATTATTAGTTGACTACTTAAAACAAGAAACCGGCGTGACGGGCTTATCTCCTTCGGTATTACGTTTATTTATAAATAAAGCCAAAGCCTGTAAAGAAGCACTCAGCCAATACGAAAAAGTAAATGTTGGTCTTGAGTTTGACGATGAAAAATACATGGTTGAAGTAACGCGAGAGAAGTTTAACGAGCTGGCTATGCCACTGGTAAAAAAAACGCTCCGCTCATGTCGTCGTGCAGTAAAAGATGCCGGTATTGAAAACCAAGAAGTACTACAAGTGGTGATGGTTGGCGGTTCAACCCGCATGCCGTTGGTACGTACTCAAGTTGGCGAGTTTTTTGATAAACAACCACTCACTTCAATTGATCCTGATCGTGTTGTTGCACTGGGTGCAGCATTACAAGCTGACGTATTAATTGGTAACAAGCCAGATTCAGACATGTTATTGCTGGATGTGTTACCGTTGTCGCTAGGACTTGAGACCATGGGTGGCTTGGTTGAAAAAATTATTCCACGCAATACCACTATTCCAGTTGCACGTGCGCAAGAATTTACTACGTTTAAAGATGGTCAAACGGCTATGTCGTTGCATGTATTACAAGGTGAGCGTGAACTGGTTGACGATTGTCGATCGCTGGCAAAATTCAGCTTAAAAGGCATTCCACCTATGGCGGCGGGAGCTGCGCATATTCGCGTTACCTTTAAAGTAGACGCTGATGGTTTACTAAGCGTATCAGCCATGGAAAAATCAACTGGCGTTCAAGCAGAAATACAAGTAAAACCGTCGTTTGGTTTGTCTGACGACCAAGTTGCTAATATGCTTAAAGAGTCGATGAGTAACGCTAAAGGCGACATGCAAGCGCGTATGCTTAAAGAGCAACAAGTTGAAGCGCTTCGTGTAATAGAAGCAATGGAAGCCTCTTTGGCAGCTGATGGCGATTTACTTGAGCCTGAGCAACTAGCGGCGCTAAAAGTGGAAATAAACGAACTTGCAAAAGTACGCGAGAGTGCACAAGAGCCAAGCGAAATTAAAGCAGCCATTGAAAAAATGGACAATGCGAGTAGTGATTTTGCCGCGCGTAGAATGGATGCATCAATTAAAAAAGCCTTAACAGGCCAGTCAGTAGACAATATATAAGAGAGATTAGAATGCCACAAATTGTTTTTCTTCCCCATCCGGAGTTGTGTCCTGACGGTGCTGCAATAGAAGCGCCCGCTGGCGAAACGGTACTTGATATCGCGCTTAAAAATGGCATTAGCATTCCTCATGCCTGTGAAAAGTCATGTGCATGTACAACTTGTCACTTAGTGATCCGTGAAGGTTTTGACTCATTAGATGAAAGTGACGACCTAGAAGACGACATGCTAGATAAAGCCTGGGGTTTAGAACCAGAGTCACGTTTAGGTTGCCAAGCAATTATTAGAGATGAAGACTTAGTGGTTGAAATACCTAAGTACAATCTCAATATCGTTAATGAAGAACACTAGTTTTTAATTAACGACTATTATATTAAAAGCCGCTGTTTAATACAGCGGCTTTTTTGTTTGTATTAAGTAGCAGCGGGTTTACCCGCGTTTTTTTTAAAGGTTACGAGCGACGGGCTGCGAGGTGCGGGTAAATTAAAAAACCTTGTAGCGTTAACCACAAGGCTTTTTTAATATATCGAAGCCCGAAGCCCGAAGCCCGAAGCCCGAAGCCCGAAGCCCAAAACCCATTTCGGAGGTGTATTTTGAGTGATCTTATTTTTTCAGACTCGTTTATAAACGGTGAATTTTATCAAACTAGCACACGCTTTAGCGTTGATGATCCCGCCACCGAACAAAGTATTGTTGATGTAAGCGACATTGACGAGCAAGGTGTAAATACAGCTATTGATGCGGCAAAAGGCGCGTTTGTAAAATTAAAAGCCACCAATGCAACCGAGCGAAGTGAAACTTTGATGCGTTGGTATGAGTTGGTGATTAAACATAAACAAACGTTAGCTACACTTATGACCAAAGAGCAGGGGAAACCACTTAAAGAATCTCTCGGTGAAATAGATTATGGCGCCGGCTTTATTAAGTGGTTTGCTGAGCAAGCTAAACGTAGCTATGGGGATGTGATCCCTGCAACCGATAACCAGCATCGCCTAACCAGTTATAAACAGCCTATTGGCGTGGTTGCCGGTATAACACCATGGAACTTTCCTGTGGCTATGGTAACTCGAAAAGTAGCCCCTGCTTATGCTGCTGGCTGTAGTTTCATTTTAAAACCTTCTGAACATACACCACTATGTGCTATTGCTTTAGCGTATTTAGCTGATCAGGCTGGCTTTGTAAAAGGTGCATTTAATGTGTTGGTATCACAAAACGCTAAAGACGTTGGTAAAATGTTGACTGACTCAGAGGTGGTACGTAAGTTCACCTTTACTGGCTCTACAGGTGTAGGTAAGCAGTTACTATCACAGTGTGCCCAGACAATTAAAAAAACATCAATGGAATTAGGTGGCAATGCGCCGTTCATTATTTTTGATAATGCCGATATTGATGACGCTATTGATGGGCTAATGGCGGCTAAATTTAGAAATAGTGGCCAAGCGTGTGTGGCGGCAAATCGTATCTTCATCCAGCGCAGTATATTAAATGAAGTGCTTGAAAAAATTACACCCAAAGTCGCTGCGCTCAAGGTTGCAAACGGTTTTGATGAAAATGCCGACATAGGCCCGCTTATTTATCCCAAAGCAAAAGAGAAAGTACAACAACTGATTAAAGATGCTCTCGATAAAGGCGCTACGCTAATTGGTGATAACAGCAATTTAGGTGGCAGCTTTCAAAACCCATTAATAGTTACTAATGTCACTACACAAATGGATATTTATCACGAAGAAGTATTTGGCCCTGTATTAACGGTGAGCCCATTTGATGAAGAAAGCGAAGTCCTTGCGCTTGCTAATGACGTCCCTTATGGATTAGCTGCGTACTTTTATAGCCAAAACATTAAACAAATCTATCGTGTAAGCGAAGGGTTAGAGTTTGGCATGATAGGTGTAAATGAGGGGGTTATATCAAACCCTGTAGCACCGTTCGGTGGGGTAAAGCAATCAGGCCTTGGAAGAGAGGGTGGTCACCAAGGTTTAGATGAATACCTAGAAGAAAAATACGTATGTATTAGAGTTTAACTCTATAAACTGTTCCGATGAGTTAACCGTTTAGCGTTTTAAGTTGCTTGAAATGGGTGTAAATGCTACCTTTCAAAAAAATGTTTAAGTAAACAAAACGTAAAGAATTTCTATAAGTAGAAATAACCCCGTGTGTAAATGCCACCATTTTGGTGGCATTTTTTTGCCCCTATTTAAGGAATGATTTTTGGTATTTCTCTATTTTAGGGTCTAAACTATTCTTAGTTAGATGTTATTTTGCTTATATCCTTTTTAAAAACGCAATTATATGCAGTATCAATTATTCTTCCACTATGCGGCTTTTTTGTAACCCTATGTTTTTTAATTGTTTATTTTTATGTGTGAGTAAGTAGAATGGAGTTTCAGTAGTTTTAAAACTATTGAAATATAGTAATAATGTACAATTGTGTTCTACACATTATTAAATTAACATCCCGCAAATTCACCCATTAAAAAATAATAAAGCACCCACTATGAGTAGAAGAAATCAAGCAACGGTAGACCAGGAAGTTTCGTTCGGCATTGACGAAGAGTTAGTTTCTACAACAGATTTACGAGGGGTTATCACCTATGCAAATGATAACTTTTGTAAAGTTTCAGGGTACACCATTAATGAATTGACAGGGAAAAACCATAACATGGTTCGACATCCTGATATGCCGCCAGCGGCATTTGGTGATATGTGGTTCAATTTAAAAAGCGATACCGCTTGGCGAGGAGCGGTAAAAAATAGATGTAAAGATGGGCGTTATTATTGGGTTGATGCCTTTGTAACCCCTATTTATGAAAACGGTAAAAAAGTAGGTTATCAATCAGTTCGCCAACAACTCCTTCCAGAATATAAAAACCGAGCAGAAAAGCTATACCAACGTTTAAATAATGGTCAATCAATTACGCCTTTAAGTGAAAAATTAGCTGCATTTAAGCTTCCTCTATTTATTGGAGGGGCAGCTTTAATTGCTTGGTTAACAAGCTATATGTTCTGGTTATGTTTACTGTTTGTTCCTCTGCCTTTTGTTATTTTTTATGAAGAGTTAATTCGTTCGCAAAGCACAATCAAAAAAACCAAAGCAGGTCCAGATAGCGTATCTCGGCATATTTATTCTGGTAGCGACAGCCTCAGCTATAGTGATTTTCAGATTAAATTACTTGAGGGTAAAGTCACTACTATTGTTGGCCGGATTATTGATGGTACCTTAAGCTTGAGTAAAGGTGCTGATTCTCTAAAAATTTGTGCTGAAGCTGCGCAGGCCGGTGTTGAAAAAGAAGCATCAGAATTACATCAAGTGTCGTCAGCGGTTGAAGAAATGGTGCATTCAATTGATGAAGTAGCAAAAAATACTTTAGTAACTAACCAACGAGTGCAACAAGCTCACCAAGACTGCGAAAGCGCAACGCAAGCGATGTCAGGCACCATGCGTGAAGTATCGTTACTCGCCAACGAGGTGGATAACTCGGCAAGTTCAGCGAGCGGGCTAGCAATAGAGGCTGAAAAAATTGGTGGCATAATGCAAGAAATACAAGGGATTGCCGATCAAACAAATTTACTTGCACTTAATGCGGCTATAGAAGCTGCGCGTGCTGGTGAGCATGGTCGAGGGTTCTCGGTTGTTGCTGATGAAGTGCGAGCACTCTCAAGTAGAACGCATACTGCTACAGAGCAAATTCAAGTCTCTATATCTGAAATGCAATCTACGTTACTCAATTGGTCAAAAACAATGGAAGCGGGTAAAAACGCGGCAGAGACTTGTGTTAAAGAAACGCGAAATAGCCAAGATATCGTCTCAAAAGTATATGCTGCAATTACTGATATTTCTGATTTAGCAACACAAATATCAACCGCAGCAGAAGAGCAAAGCATGGTATCACAAGAAATCAGCCGTAATATTTCAAATATTAGTACCGCTTCGTCAGAAAACTTAGCCCAAGCGCACAGTGTAGGTACAGAGTCTGATGCGATTGAAAAACACTCTAAAGCATTAGCATCACTAGGTCTTTCTTTTAAAGTAGGTTAACAACTTAAGCAAGGGCAGCAAATACCCAAGTGTATGAGGCGCTGAGAATATAACATGTTCTCAGCGCGCCTAAAGCGTCAAATACGGGCAACGGGCTGTGTGGTGCGGGGAAAACCTGCTACTACTGGTGTTATTTGTAATATTTCTTTAGCAGTGACTTCATGTCGCATCAAAGTTTTATAAAAGTATGAATTAAAGGATACAAGCAAACGAGAAGTAAAAATGTGAATAAGATTACGCAAATAGACGAGTTAGTATTATTTATTTTAGGTTTGGTTTTATGAAGGCCAGGTATAATTAAGAAGCTAACTTTGAACATTACTGAGGGAGTTTAGAAAATAGTGGGGCGATTGACGGGGCTCGAACCCGCGACAACCGGAATCACAATCCGGGGCTCTACCAACTGAGCTACAACCGCCACTACATACACCTTGTTTGGTGTGGCGCGCATAATACATAATATCCCCATGCTTGTGAAGCAAAAAATCAAAAAAATTTAAACTTATTATAAGTATTCTATATTTAAGCTATTGGCAACGGGCAACGGGCAACGGGCAACGGGCAACGGGCAACGGGCAACGGGCAACGGGCAGCCAGAACCCCTAACCCCTTAGTAAAACGTTGTTGCAAACACCTATTAAAGATTTACAATACTACAAACAATACCGCTAAACTGCTTAATAACGCTATCAGGAGTTAATATGGATTCAATACTCAATTGGCTGAATGAAAATTCAGGCTTAATCTTACACTATGGTATTCAAGCAGTTATAGCGCTTGTTATATTTTTACTCGGTGGCCGAATTGCCAAGTTTTGTGCAAATTTAACCGCTAAAGCATTCGACAAGAAGAAAGTAGATGTAGCGGTTTCATCGTTTGTATCTAGTATTGTGTATGCCATTGTATTTGCAGCCACTATTTTAATGGCGCTGTCACAAATTGGTATCGAAACCACGTCATTTATTGCTATTTTAGGTGCCGCAGGTTTAGCGGTTGGCTTAGCACTGCAAGGGTCGCTATCTAACTTTGCATCTGGTGTGCTAATTATTTTACTACGCCCATTTAAATCTGGTGACTACGTTGAAGCTGGCGGTAAAGCCGGTACGATTAAAAAAATTGAAATATTTTCTACTGAAATGCGCACTCCTGACAACAAAGTTATTGTAATGCCCAATTCAAAAATAATGTCAGATGCAATCATTAACTACTCGCGCGAAGCAACGCGTCGCGTTGATCTTGTGATTGGTGTTGGCTACGACGCCGATTTACGTAAAGCAAAAGAAGTACTTAAATCAGTACTAGATAACGAATCACGTATTTTAAAAGATCCTGCATACAACGTATCGGTTTCTGAACTTGCCGATTCAAGCGTTAACTTTATCGTACGCCCTTGGGTTAACTCAGAAGATTACTGGCCAACATACTGGTCGTTAATGGAAAACATTAAAATAGCGTTAGACGACGCTGATATTACCATTCCATTTCCACAAATGGATGTGCATTTGCACAAGCAAGACTAATTTTAAAAAGTTATTAAGGTAATGCTCACGTTAGGTTTGCTAACGTGCGCGCTGCTTTAAAGAGCATGAATATTTTTTACAGGGTTATTTTTTAATGAAACTTAAGCTTTTATCAATTTTAGTAGCAGCCTCAGCTACAACCAGTGCATTTGCATCAGAAGAAGAACAAAAAACCTGGGAAGTAACCAGTGAAGTGGGCGCTATCATTACCAGTGGTAATACCGAAACAACGACCTTAAAAGGTGGTATTAAAGTATTGCATAACTTAGAAAGTTGGAATAACGAGTATAAGTTAGACGGCATCTACAAAGAAGATGAAGTAGAAAACGACGCTGGCACAAAAGAAAAACAGCGTACTAACGAAAAGTACTCTATTTCAGCGCAGGGTAATTACAAATTAAACGAAAAGCATGCTCATTTATTTATTTATGGGTCGCACGTATCTGATTACTTTGGCGCATACCGAAGTGAATCAGTTATTTCAGCGGGTTATGGTTTACGTTTACTAAACGAGACAAACATGAAGCTAAACGCTGAAATTGGTCCGGGTTATAAGTATTTTAAGTATCCAGATATTAGCGAAGAGGTTGATGAAAACGGCAACTCATTAGCGGGTGAATACGAAGGCGAAGTGATTGCCTTAGGTAAAGTAGATTTTAGCTGGAAAATTTCAGACAACGCGCGTTTTACTCAGTTAGTGTCGGTAGAATACGGTGATACTAATACTAAAACCCGTTCAGAAAGCGCATTACTTACTAAAATCAATGGCTCACTGCAAATGAAAGTGGCTTACAATATAACCAACAACTCAGATGTGGCTGATGACAAAGAAGCAACAGATACAGAGACTTCACTAACACTTGTTTACAGTTTTTAAGCATACAAAAAGCATAATAATGGGTAAGCGTGCTTACCCATTTTTTTTATCTATAAAATGGTGTAGTATGCGGCGAATATTTATATTTTTTATCTTTTTTACTAAAGGGAAGCTTTGTGAAGTTAACTAATTTTTTTTCGGCAGTACTATTTTTCAGTATGCTTACCTCTACGTCGGCTATAGGGGCTGAAGAAAGAGTTCAGCCAACTGAACAACAGTTAGAGCAATTTAAAAAATTGCCAGAATCTCAACAGGAAGCTTTAGCAAAAAAATATGGTATAGACTTAAGTGCTTTAAAAAAGTCAAAAGATAAAGATTCTGATGATGAACTTTTAACACCTTCAGTACTTCCTCGAAATAGTAAAACTAAAATAGATGATGAGGAGTTTCAAACTGAAGAAGAGAAATTTAAACCGAAATCAGATGAACCAAAGCCATTTGGGTATGAGCTCTTCTCCGGTGAGCCAACAACATTTACCCCTTCTGAAAATGCTTTAGTTCCAGATAGTTACATTGTAGGGCCTGGCGATACTTTTACTATAAATTTATACGGTAAAGAGTCATCGAGTGAAGAAGTTGAAGTTGATAGAGAGGGGCGTTTAGCAATAGATAAATTGCAGCCAGTGTCTGTTTCGGGTATGCAATACAGTGAAGTAGTTAAACTTATAAAGGTTAAGGTTGAAAAAGAAATGATTGGTGTTGAGCCATTCGTTTCTATGGGAAAAACTAGAAGTATTAGGGTAATGGTTTTAGGTGAAGCTTATCTTGCAGGTGCTTATACCATTCCCGCACTGTCTTCTATCTCACATGCTTTATTTGTAAGTGGCGGTATTTCTGAAATTGGCTCTTTACGTAATATTCAGTTAAAACGAGCTGGTAAAACAATTCAAACTCTCGATTTGTATGATCTGCTAATTCGTGGTGATAGTTCAGATGATGTAATTTTAAAGCCAGGTGACGTAGTTTTTATTCCGACTGTAGGTAAACAGGTTACTGTGGATGGTGAGGTTCGTAGACCAGCTATTTTTGAGTTACAAGATAATGAATCAGTGCATGATTTAATTGAGATGGCAGGTGGCTTTAATGGAGCCGCTTATCCACAAAGAACAGTTGTAGAACGCTATACTGGTAATAGTTTCAAAACAATTCTGCAAATAGACTTAACAAATTCAGATTCTAAATATATTGCTAAAAACGGTGATAAAATAAAGGTACCTTCATCAAGTGAAGAGTTAAACGATGCAGTAACTTTACTCGGTGCTGTAACATATCCAGGTAATTATTCGTGGAGCGAAGGAGATAAAGTTAGCAAACTATTTACCTCGATCAAGAGTGATTTACTTCCGATAGCAGATTATGAATACGCTCTTATAATCAGGGAAGTAAATATCAAAGGTGATATAGAGGTGCATCAATTTTCACCACTTAAAGCGATTGCTAACAATCCTGAGCAAGATATAGAGCTAAAAGCACGTGACAAAGTGGTTGTTTTTAGTCGCTTTCAATCTAAAGAGGATGAGGAAATAGCATTAGACTCATTAGCTTTAACCCAAGAGCAAATTAAATTAAGAGAAAAAATGGCTTTATGGGATGATTTTGAGCAAAAACAATTTTATGAATTTATAGATTTAGGTGACTCCTTAGATAAGGAGCTTGCTGAGCAAGTTGAAAAACAACTTGCCGAAGAAGATAAAAATAGAGTTACCGCAATTACGGAAATTTTAAATAAAAAAGTTGAATTAGAAGATGACGAGTATTCATATTTCAGCAGAGAAAGACTCCTTAAGCCTATACTTGCTAAATTAAATCAGCAGGCGGGTTACAAAAGTAAAGTGCAAATTTACGCAATTCGTGGTGAGGTTTATCATGAAGGGATTTATCCTCGTCCGGTTAATGCCAATATAAATAAGGCAATTGCATCTGCAGGGGGGCTAAAAGAGTCAGCATTTCTTGAAAGTGCAGAGATAACGCGTTTTTCACCAAAAAATGCGGCAATGTTAGAGCATGTTAATATTAATTTAGATGAAGCAGTTAGTAATCCTACAAAAGAAAAGTTTCTGGTCCATAGTAAAGATTCAATCAATGTTTACCCAATACCTAATTGGCAGAAAGGACTAAAAGTAAGCTTATATGGTGAAGTTAAATTTCCTGGTGATTACGATATTCGTAAAGGTGAAAGTTTACGAGAAGTAATAAAAAGGGCTGGAGGGTTTACAGATTATTCTTACCCTGAAGGGGCTGTATTTACACGCGAAAATCTACGTTTTCAACAGCAACAGCAGCTAAACAAGTTGTCAGAAGACTTGCGAAGAGATATTACTTCTAAAAGCTTTAACAGCTCAATCACCGACTCATCGCTGAGTTATGAAGACATGAATAGCTTGATTAATGATTTGGCTAAAGTGAAAGCGGTGGGTCGTTTAGTTATAAATTTACCAGCTATTGTGGAGGGTAAATTAGATATCCCCCTAGAAGATAGCGATACGCTCTATATTCCAAGCAAACAAAACAGTATTAATGTTGTTGGTGAGGTTAACTTCTCTAGCTCACATTTATTTGATTCAGCTTTATCGGTTGATGACTACATCGGTAGAAGTGGTGGCTTTAAGCAGCGTGCAGACGAAGATCGTGTTTACATTATTAAAGCAAGCGGCCTAGTTAAAATACCAAATAATAATTCTTGGTTTGGTGTTGATCGCTCTGAAATACTAGAGCCAGGAGATACAGTCGTGGTGCCATTAGACACAGAGCACGTTGATAACTTAACTTTGTGGAGCACAGCAACACAAATACTTTATCAAATGGGTGTAGCCCTAGCTGCGGTTAGTTCACTGTAAATTATAAAGGTGTATGGAATGAAAATGAAAAAAAACAATGGTTTTACTATGATGGAACTACTCATAGTTATCGTAATCTTAGGACTTTTGGCATCTTTAGTTGCCCCCAAATTTTTCGGTAAATTGAGCACGGCAGAAAGAGGCATTGCAGCGACTCAAATGTCGGCCTTCGAAACAGCTATTGATACATATAGGCTTGATTTGGGTCGATACCCATCAAAATTAGAGCAACTAAGAAGTAGTGATGAGCCTAGATGGGATGGTCCTTACTTACCTAAAGATGTTCCTTTAGATCCATGGGGTAATCCATATGTCTATAGTCTTAATAACGATAAAATTAATCCTTATACTTTAATGTCATACGGTGCTGATGGGAAAGAAGGTGGTGAAGATAATAATGCAGATATAGTGCACCAATGATGACAATTGAACAATTGCTATTAGATAAATTTAATGTAACACAACAAGATTTATCTAAAGCTTTAAATTATCAACAAAAGTATGGTGGTAGAGTTGAACAAATTTTGGTTAATATGGGGAGTCTTCCAGATGATCAAGTTCAACATTTGCTCTCGCTATACTTAGAATTGCCGCTCTTTGATTTATTGGAGTGGCAAGATATAGAGCTGCCAACGCTTAGCTATAAAGAAAAAGAATTTTTACTAAAAAATAACTGGGTATTATTAGATAAAGATACGTGGAGCTTTGCGTGTCTTTACCCATTAAATTTATCTGTAAATAATTGGTTAGCAGAAAATGAGATTTCGGCTCGGTTGTATGTTGCATCAGCAACTGATATTCAAAATTTAGCTACTAAATTAAACATAGATGATGCGTTAGATTCTGATGATCTAGTAACCTCTGACGAAGAAGAAAAGTTAAGAGAGCTTGCATCAGAGGCGCCTACTGTTAACTTGCTTAACTCCTTAATTGGTAAAGCACTGAGACAGGGAGCCTCTGATATGCACTTAGAGCCTTATGAAGGAACCTATCGTGTAAGGTATCGTGTTGATGGCGTATTGCATGAGGTTGAGCGTCTAGCGCCCAAAATGCAATTACCTATAGTAACAAGATTAAAAATACTCTCGGGTATGGATATCGCGGAAAAAAGACGACCACAAGACGGTAAGATCGAGCTAAAAATATCTAATCAAGAAATAGATATCCGTGTTTCTTCTTTACCACTTAACGATGGTGAATCTGTTGTAATGCGCTTTTTGCGTAAAGATAATGTTCGCTATAACATGTCTGTACTAGGTCTATCTAGTGACATAGAAGCGTGTATAAAAGAGGATATAAAAACAACCTCGGGTGTTGTACTTCTAACTGGCCCAACGGGTTCTGGTAAAACAACGACTCTATATACTTTCTTGAATGCGCTTAATAATGACGATGTTAAAATCATAACCTTAGAAGATCCTGTTGAATACCAGCTTCCTGGAATAAATCAGGTGCAAGTTAATAGCGATATTGGTTTTGACTTTTCTGCGGGTCTGCGTTCTATAGTCCGTCAAGATCCTGATATTATAATGCTTGGGGAGATTCGAGATAAAGAAACTGCTCAAATAGCATTGCAATCGGCGCTAACTGGTCACTTAGTTTTTAGTACAGTGCATACAAATGATGCTGCAAGCGCATATACCCGTTTATTGGATCTCGGTGTAGAAGAGTTTTTACTTAATGCTGCACTTGTTTCTATTGTTGCCCAGCGATTAGCACGAAAAATATGCTCCCATTGCTCTGAGCCAGAAGAAGATTCAACATTATTAATCGAGAAGTATAAGCTTAAGGACTTCATAAAACGTTTTGGTATTAAAGCTATAAACTTGCAAAAAGGCAAAGGATGTCAGCACTGCTCTTTCACAGGTTATAAAGGACGGATGGCAGTTACTGAATATTTAGCGTGTGATGATACTATTAAATCCATCCCTAAAGATTCTGATTTTATAAATAAAGCAAAAAAGCATAATAATGATATGCAACGTAGAACATTGATTGAAGATGGCCTTTACAAAGCTGTATTAGGGCAAACAACGATTGCTGAAGTTTTACGGGTGGCAGGCTAAATTATGCTTTTTAAATACAAAGCTTACGACCACTCAGGTGCAAAAAGTGAAGGGGAAACTGAAGCTGATAGCAAGCAAGCAGCTATTACAGCAATTCAAGCAATGGGGTTATTTCCTTCTCATGTAGAAGAAGTAAAAGCAGATGCAATCTCATTATTTAAGAGCAATGCAATTACGCTTGCTGATCTTGAGTTTTTAACTGCAGAACTTAGCCTTTTGCTTGAATCAGGAGTTCGTATAGATAAAGGGATTGATATTATCAGGCGAACTAAAGCTAAAGCATCTTTGGCTAAGTTACTCGATGATTTAAATAAAAAGATAAAAAAGGGTAATAGCTTATCATCTGCTTGTCGAGATTACCCTGAAGTATTTGATGAGTTGTACTGTAACTTAATTGAGCTCGGTGAAGCATCAGGTAATCTGAGTGAAGTGTTTGCCGACTTAGCAAAAGACTTAAAATTTAAAAGAGATCTGCGCAGTAAAATCATAGGCTCACTCACTTATCCAATCGTAATTTTTGCGGTTTGTATAATGAGCGTAGTGTTTATATTTAACTTTATTATACCGAAAATGGCGAGCATGTTTGCAGGGGCTGATGACCTGCCTTGGTATACATCGTTTATGCTTAGTATGAGTGACTGGATGGTCCAATACCAAGGCTTTTTATTTGTGGGCCTCATACTATCTATATTTCTTTGCATTTATTCATTAAAACAACCAAGAATACTTCGGTGGTGGCAAGGGGTATCTTTAAAGTTACCCATTATTTCAAATGCTGTTATAACTATCGAGAGAATCCGCTTCAATAGCGGCTTATCTATGATGCTTAAGTCGGGTATCCCTATAGACAAAGCCCTAGGGCTTTCGGCAGGTAATATTCGTAACTATCATTTGCGCAGAGAGATTGAAATCGCAAAACAAAAAGTAAAAAGAGGTAGTTCACTTTCACCAGCTTTACAGCAAACATCTATATATCCAGCTTTTTTTGTTTCATTACTCGAGGTTGGTGAAGAGTCAGGAAATCTTGAAAGAGTATTTGAAGAAATAGCCAATCGCTCAAGGGTGGACTTTGAAAGTTGGACCGAAAAAATGACTACATTATTAGAACCTTTAATGATACTCATCATGGGGGGGATTGTAGGCGGTGTTGTTGTAATTATGCTACTTAGCATGGTTTCTATGAATGATGTTGGATTATAGTGTTTAAAATTAAAGGTTTTACATTAATCGAACTCATGGTTGTAATGGCTGTAGTCGCACTCCTGGTCGGCTTAGTGGGGCCATTGACTATGCAGCAGCTAGACAAAGCACAAGCTAAGGCTGAGTTACTAAATTTAAAAAGAGAGTTAGTAGCAGTAAGTCAAAGAGCTTTTTTTTCAGATATGCAATTAACGGCTAAATTAGCAGGAAAAGAGCTTAGTGTGTTTTCTGAAGATAACCAAACAATCATTTATAACAAAAACTTTGACTACCTTTTTTTTCAACCGCAAGAGATCGTGTTTAATAATATTGGTTTTGTCTCCTTGACTTCTATAAATGCAAACTACCGAGACGAGCCTTTAACTATAAATTTAAACGACTTAATAAATAAACCTTACGCATTTAACCAAAATAATGTGGGCTTCTGACATGCAGTACACAAAGAAACAGTCAGGATTTACGCTTATAGAAGTGCTTGTCGCGAGTGTTATATTATTTTCATCAATTGCTATTGTAGGTGTTGTTTATAAAGGGGTATTGGTTTCAACAGTAAAAGCAGAAAAGCATATGCATTTAACGAGTGTTGTCTCTACGGCTGTTGATAAAATAGAAAGAAAATTAAAAACCATCGGTAATAGCGCTCAACAGGAAGATTCTGGGACTTTTGTTCTTCTAGGTGTTACAGCAAATTGGCATGCAGTACTTGTGCAAAGTAAGTCACCCCCTGATTTATTTGATCCTGACTCAGGCAAATCTGTACAAATTGAGAAAAAATATAATCTCTGGCGAGTCGAGCTAAAGCTTAATTATAAAGGAACATCGCAAGTTTATAACTTTTCAGGATTAAACTGGAGTGATTAAAGTGCAATCGAAAGGTTTTACACTTATAGAGTTGTTAATTACCATTTCTATTTTAAGTGCCTTAATTTTTACCGGCACCTTCAGCTATCAAATGTTAGCTAATCGATGGCAAGAAGAAGTGGGTACTTATAATAAAACGCTTGCAAATAGTAAGGGAATTTCATTACTTTCCAGAATACTGCATGGTGTAGCCCCGTATATTATTATTGATGAAAGAGAAAATAAAAGGCCAGGTCTGCTTTTTGTTGGCAATGAAAATAAGCTTTTTGGAGTGACGCAACAAGGGTTGTTTTCTGGTAAATACCCTGAAATTTTTAGGTTAACATTAGAGCAACAAGAAAATAAAAAGTATAATTTAATTTACCAGTCAGTCAGTACTAAAAACCAGTCTATTTTTACTACTCAGCAAGAAATCGCATTTGAACATAACTACTTGCTACTTGAAAACATAGATGAACTTGTCTTTTCCTACCGAGGTTGGGATAACTTGCCCTCTATGTCCATACAAAAAGAAGCACAAGAGCAACCAAAAGTAACAAATGAATACTCAGGCATTAATAAGCAGTTGTTACCTTTAAATATAATGACTACGTTAACAATTAACTCAGAAACAATGATGATCGAGGTTGACTCTGGCAGAGATTCGCTGCAGCATACCACCCTATATTTAGGAAATAACTCATGAATCAAGCCGCAGGTATCGCGCTGATTCAAGTGCTACTGATTACTGCATTATTGTCGGTGTTTGCTCTATTTTTGAATCAAGGAGCATCTAGGCATATTCACCTTTCTATGCTTGCTCAACAAAGAGCTGAGGCTGAAATATTATTGCACTCAGCTAAAAATGAGCTGTTATATACATTGTTAACTGAGTCTCTGTTATACCCTGCAATTGGTAGTAGCGAGAGCATTTCGCAAACCGCGAGTAGAGCAATACAGGACAAATGGAATTTTCATAACCAGGCATTTCCATTGTCAGAAAATGTAAAAATAAAAATTCAAGATCAATCCGCATTACTGAATGTAAACTTTTTTCCAAGCGCTCGTTTAGTCAAACTATTAACATCTTCTGGAGCCTCTCCCAAAAGAGCAAAGCAAATAACGGACACCTTGCTAGATTGGCTTGATGCTGATAACATCCCTCGAGAACTAGGCAATGATAGCTTTATGTCAAGTAATATCCGAAACGGCAAAATAGTTGATATAACAGAGATAGAAAAAGCGCTTGTTTTAACCGAAGATGAAAAAAAAGTACTATATAGTAACTTGAGTGTTTTCTCGCGGGGCGATTTAAATATTATGTCTGCTAGTAAAGAGCTTATAGCCTCTATGAGTACACTAGAAAAGGCAGAGTTTGTTACCCAGTTACGCGAGCAAGGTAAATTAAATATTGGTGACTTTAAAGAATATACCGGCATTGAATATCAAGACGGTATAAGGTTTGCATCTTCGAATAGACTTGGTGTTCAGCTGCTTATAAACTATAAAAATATTTCACTGAGTAAAAACTTTGTATTAAAAATTTCTCCTTATGCAAAAAACAAGACTCCCCCCTACGACTTACTGTTAGAGCGCAACTAATCATTATGTTTTTAAATGTTAACTCAATAAAACAGCGGATACGCGGTTTATTAAAATCCTTATGGCGTTTTGTTGGCTACTATGACGGAAATTTTTATCAGTTTGTTTACACTGAACAAGAAGGTCTTACTTTAGAGCCGATTAAAAATAAGAAGAAGCCTAAAATATTGATCATTTCATGTGGCAGCTATGCAGAGGAGCATATGTCACTCCCAGTGGTAGATAAAAAAGAGCTACGACAACTACTAAAGCTTCAAACCGAAGTTAACCAAGCTACTTTAGTGTGCGAAATTCAATCTGATAAAAGCATAGTGAATCGCTGGCAGTTACCTGATTTTAAATACCATCCTTTTTTCATAATTCCTGAGTCAGTTTTAATTACTAAAAAGTGCCGAGAGAGTGAAGCGTTAGTAGTTGAGGAAGGGGTTAATTCGACTATTTTTGCTTTAATTGGCAAAGTAACATATAGCGGCCAATTGAAAGGAGTGATTAATACAGCTAAACGCTTCGCTATGTCGGTGGGCATGCAATTAGAAACAACAACAACGCTCAGTCAAAAAGGCAAACTAGCACGTTTTGAAAGTGGCATTAAACAATTAACTTTTAAAGAGCTAGTTGCGTTCACCTCACTTAAAGCTAAAGCGGATAAAAGTAAACTTTTAGTCAGTCTTTCATTACCAGCTGTCGCTATTGTTAGTGCTTATCTACTGGTTAGCTCATTGTTTTTAATATTAAAAACAGAATACCTAGATTATCAAACCTCTACTATCGAACAGCAGCTAGGCGAACTCCTGAGGTTACAATCTGAAGTTGAAGAGCAGCAGGCAAGCTACCTTTCCTATATTGAGATACTTAACAATCAAACTGATTATACAGGGCTGCTAGTGTCACTTATCCCAGTTTTTGAACAAGTTAGGTTAACAAGCGTTATTTATGAAAATGGTCGTTATATCGTAAGGGGTGAAATTGAAAAAGCATCTGACTTCTTAGATTTAATTGCCGCAGAACCAAATGTTGATGATGCTAAATTTGATTTCGCAGTCATAAAAAGTAGAGCAAGAGAGCGCTTTGTTATTAGCTTTAAACTCGCTGAAAAATTAATAATACCTGAAAATGAAGAACCTACCTTAGAGGAGCCAGAACAAAATGGCTGAGTTAAAAAAGCATGCGCTCGCTTTATACCTTATAGGTGTACTTATTTTACTAAAATTTATACTTGTGCCTGTTATTGATTGGCAAGACAGTGTAATAGCAGAGCATCAACTTAAACAAAGAAAGCTAAGCAAAGCTAATACGTTACTTAACAACAAAGCAACGTTGCAAGAGCAAGCCGCTAATTTAGAAGAAAAACTGCTAAATGTCGCCCCGTATTTTTATTCTTGGCAAGAAGAGAGTGTATTTAAACGCGAACAACAACAAATAATTGAAACAGAGCTTGCAAAGTTTGACCTACGTAGTAAGCGAATTGGTTGGAAAGAGAGTTTTCCCACTGATGGGCAAAAAGTGATTAAATATAATATTGAATATTCATTTGAGGGTAGCGGTTATCAAGTTATAAATTACTTAGTCGCATTAAAAAAACATCAATATTTAACTGATACACCACAAACAAACTTCTCATTTCGTGGGCAAGGTGCGGGCAAGCTAGGTATTATCTCAGTATTCCTAAGTCGTAATTATTATATGCAACTAGAGGGGAGTAACCTAGATGATAAATAAACATGACCTCTTATTAAGGGTAAAAGAGCCTGTTATTATCGCCAGTGTTGTAGTTGCACTGATGTGGATTGTAAATGATTTATCAGTACGTATTATTAAGCCTATTTCTAATAAAGCTGAGATTAATGAAGTTTCAATAGAGCAAGCAAAGGTTAAAAATAATATTACAGCCCAAGAGGGCGCTAAGTTAATAGCCTTGTATGACGTTTATAAACCCAATGCCACAGAAGACACTGCAGCCTCAGAACCTGAAGGTTTAACCAAGGAGCAGCAACTAAGGCAAAGTGGCTTATTAACCGAGGTATTTATTGATAACAACAAGCTGACTTTAAAAGCGATTATTCAATTGCAGCAAACAAATAAAAAAGTGGCACTTATTGATGTGATGAATATTAAAGAACAGCAGCATGAACTAAAACGCTTTGACGATCAAAATCAAGTGTACGGTTATACACTCGAAGTATTAAATAATACCCAAGTAAAACTAACTGCTCAACATGAGCAGCAAACGCAAGAAATTATATTATCTATGTTTAAAGACATTGCGCCTGCAACTAAGAGTCAATAAAGGTTTATTATGAAAAATGTTCACTTTTCAAGCCTGTGTGTAGTAACCAGCTTTGCTTTGGTTGCATGTACAACAACGAATCAAGAAATTCAATCCAACGTTTTCGAGCCAAAAACGTCATACTTAAAAACGAATGATAAAGTAGTCACTGTTGAAAATGCAGAATTAGTTGACGGCAAGAAAAAACAACAACTACAACAGCAAAGTGGTCGGTTTAATTATGTTGAAGGATTTAAAACACCAGAACAAAAAGCGCAGGTTACTGACGATGTGATAGAGCAGTTTAGTGATAAGCGTGAATTAAAAATAGCCTCTGATGGGCTTACGCTTCAAGATTACCTGCACCAAGTGTTAGGTGAACAACTTGCAGTGAGCTATATACTGGCTGATGATATAAAAAATGATACGCAAACGGTTACTTTAAATATTCAACAATCATTAACTGAACGTAAGTTATACCTTTTAACTGAAAAGCTATTAGATGAGCGCGGTTATACAGTGCGTTTTAGTGATAATATTTTTTACATCCATAAAAAAGATAATAACACCGGTAATAAAGACGTTACCTATGGGTACGGTAATAAAGTATCAGATATTCCGCAAACATCTGGCGAAATCGTGCAGATGGTGCCTTATGAGTATGGCCTGCAAATGTCTATGAGTAACACCTTAAGACAAATGATAGGGGTTAAGTCATCAACTGATACCGATCGTAATAGCATTAATGTTTTTGGTAAACGTAATGAAATAATAAAGGCATTAGAGCTAATACAATTACTTGATCGCCCATCGCTTGTTAATCGTCGAATTGGTATTTATGAATCCACTTACGTCAATGGTATGGAGCTGCTTGATAAGCTGACTGAGTTATTAAAGCAAGAGGGCATTAAGTTTGGTACAGGTAGCGATACCTCAAGCGCGGTAACTGCAGTTAACATTGAAAAGCAGGGTAAAATAGTTTTTTTTGCTAACAGTGAAGCGCTAATAGAGCGCGCAGTATACTGGGCAAAACAAATAGATAAACCCATAGACAGCGCCGAAAAGCAGTACTTTATTTATCAGCCACAATACTCTCGCGCTCTAGATATGGGGGAAAGTTTAGAGGCGTTAATTGGTGGCGGTAGTGCTCGTTTAAGTAACACCACCTCAGCCTCTAGTGAAAACAGTAACACACCAAGACGCAGAGGGGCATTAAGTGCCAGCTCAGATGATTTAAAAATGGTGATTGATGAGCGCTCAAACTCGGTGATATTTTTTACCACCGGCGAAAAGTATCAACAGTTATTACCACTCGTTAAACGCTTAGATATTTTACCAAAGCAAATTATGCTAGAAGTGGTCATTGCTGAAGTATCGCTTACTGACGAATTTAAACGCGGCGTTGAATTTGCTTTAAAAAGCAAAGGTCGTTATAGCGCCTCAACCTCGGGTGCCTTTATGGGTGATACAGGAACATTTGGAGGCTTAACCTACGCACTAACCAGCGGGGTAGACGCTCTAAATATTAGTTTATTTCAAAGTAACTCGTTAGTACGCATACTTTCGCGTCCTTCATTAGTGGTGCGAGACGGCGTGAATGCCAATATTAGTATAGGCACTGATATTCCTATTGTTGGCTCAACCACCAGTGCACCGCTTGACGATGCAGGCAGGCAAACCACCACGATTGAATACCGTAAAACGGGTGTGCAACTCGGTGTTACCCCCACAGTGAACGCCCAAGGGATAGTACTGATGGAAATAGACCAAAAAATCTCTAACCAAGTTAAAAATGGCTCTACGTTATCGGGTAACCCAAGTGTATTTGAGCGCACGATAAAAACTGAGGTCGTGGCACAAAGTGGCGAAACCATTATTTTAGGCGGTTTAATTAGCGAAAACAGAACCACACAAGATTCATCAGTGCCGTTTTTTTCAAGCATTCCAATTTTAGGTGAGTTATTTAAAGCCGATACTATTGATGGCGATAAAACAGAGTTAGTATTAATGGTCACCCCTCGGGTGATTGAAAACGCATCAGAGTGGGATGATTTAAAACAGCAATTTGAATCGTCATTTAGTAACTTAAAAATTAACTAGTTAAACTTAGGTTTACTTGGCCAAGTTTATTATTGGTTTTATATAGTTAAACACAATAATTGGCTCGTTTAAAAGTATGGTTTTTTGTAGCAAAGCTAGTTTTTTTTGCTCAACTACCTTATATTGCAAAGGTTAATAACGCCATAACGTAGTGCACCATTAACGTTAGTTAATGTTAGTCATAAATTTGTCATGTGCTTTTTATACTATGTGCGCTTTATGCATTATAAATGCCTTTAATTAGCTGAAAAAATAGCCTATTTTTTATGGTTTTAATTAAGCTGAAAAGGTTGATTAGTTTAAAAAAGTTAAGTACACTCGTTTGGCGTTAACAAGTTTGTTAATTGCATGTTGTTCAATTTGTATCATTTAAACTAGTTTGTTTAAGGGAATACCTTTTGATTGCAAATTGAACAGTCAAACAATTACTAGTTGACATTAAAGGGTTAATATCTATACGCTTTAATTGTTTGGCTGTTGCTTAGGCGACGGCCTAAGTAAAATAAAAATATGTGGGTTAGCAGTTAACAAATTAATAAACTGTTATCCCAGTTTCATGAAACTTAAGGAAATGAAATTATGTTTAAGAAAACTCTACTAGCATTAGCTGTAGCTGGTGTATCTATCACTGCTACTGCTGCAACAGTTAAAACTGGCGTATCTGCTGATGCTACAACTGCTGCTGATGCTGCAACCGCTCTTGTTAAGCGCATTGGTGATAAAAAGTCAGGCCTTGGTGTTGATAATGTTTTTGGTGGTGCTACTGATGATAACTGTGAACAGTTAGCCACTGAATATAGTGCTACAGTAATCGAAACAGCAACTATTACTACAGGTAGTGATCACACTGCTACGTTTGGTACTGCTACTAAAGGTAACACAAATAATGTTGTTGAATATACAGCAGCTAAAGCTTGTACAGTTTATTTAGCGGCTGAAACGTCTTCAGCTACTACTAAAGACGGTGTTGAGTACTCAACAGTTAAAGCTATCGAAATCAAGCCAGTAGTTGTTGCTGGTATTGGTGGTTACAAAGACGAAGATACACTAACATTCAAAATCTCTGGTGCTAAATTAGATACTTCTAAAACAGTTTCTCCTCAGATTGTTGTTGATACACTAGGTACTTCAACAGGTAACGTTACATTCGACGTGCTAGATATCGAAGAAGACCAAGTTCGTTTCACTGTTCAAGGTGCTAACGCTCAAAACGATTTCGTACGTGGCGGTGCTGCATTACAACTAAGTGGTTTATTCTTAGACTCTACTGGTCTTAGCAACTCTACTTCAGTAACAATTAACTCATTTGCTACTAACACATCTGGTACTCAGTTTGACGTAGCAAAAGCTGCTGTAATTACTACGCTTGTACCACAGTACTCAGCTGAAGTAACTACTGCTTTTGACGCTGACATCGATGTTGGTAAAGATCGTCAAGAATTTGCTAACGGCACTGGCGATACACTTACTCTTAAAGTAGAGAAAAACACAGATAACCTAGAGCTAGTACCGGCTACTGCTACTTACGTTATTGCTGGTGATTTCTCTTGGATGCTTGATGATGACATCGATGCAAACGAAGATGGTAAATTATCTTCTACTGAAATCGGTTCAGCTGTAGCATACGCTGGTACTAACGATACTGTAGCTAGTTACGCACTTAACTCTACTAATACTGAGTTAACAGTTAAAACTACTGTAGTTGCTCCTGTTGATGCTGCTCCTGCATTCACTTTCACAGTACCTGGTTACGACCAAGGTAAACTTGAAAACGTAATGATTCCAGTACAGTCTTTCACAGCTAAAGTAGACGTGTTAAGCGACAAGTCTATCGGTAGCGGTGCAGCTAACATGCCAGCTCTAGCTGCATCTTCAGCAGGTGCTTGGGAACTTAACGGTTCAGTAGTAGTACTACCATACATTCCGTTTGGTCCTAACACGCAACCAATCTTACGCCACACAAATGCGGGAACTCGCGTTGGTGATGTAAGCATGCGTTACATGATCGAAGGCGAAGACGTAACTTGGAAAGCACTTCCAGCTGCTAGCTTAAAAGATGTTAAACCAGGTGTTCGTAACATCCTTTCACTTGTAACTGACGCGCTTAAAGCTGAAGGCTACGATGCATCTGCAACTGGCTTTAAAGCAGCAATCGAAGTTGTTACTAACGTTCCTTCACGTGACGTTCACGTGTTTGCAGGCGCTAAAGTAGATAGCTCTGATTCTTCACGCATCAACTTAGGTTCTTACAAAACTAACAACTAATATTAGTTGTATTTTGTAAATAAAAAGCGGGCTTATGCCCGCTTTTTTTATGTTAATAAATAATAGGTTTTAATATGGCCATCGACTTAATTAATGATTTAATCACTAAAAAAAAATATAAAAAAGCGCAGCAATTAATTAAAAAACACCTTAAACAACACGGTGAGTCATTGGAATTATTGGAGCTAGAAGCCCATTGCTGCTTTTATTTAAAGCAACTTAAACAAAGTGTGATTATTTATAAAAAGCTACTTAATTACTCTGTAAGCAATGCAACAAGAGTTGGTTTTTTAAATAACTTAGCTGTTACTTATAATCAGTTAAAGCAGCCAGATTTAATCCTCGATACCTACAAACAATCAATTAATTTAGACCCAAGTGCAAACAATGCTTTTGCCCGTGAGCAATACTGCATAACGGCAATTCAAAATAACCAGCCAAGCGACGTACTTGACTATATTGACCCTTTGCTGAGTCTTGCCGATTACTCAGATAATGCGCATATAATGAAACTAGACGCCGCAATACAGGTAGGTAATATTCAAGCAGTTGAAAGTACATTAAAAAAACTACAACTAATACTTAGTAGTTTTAAAGATACACATGTCACCTTGTTAATGAATGTGCTTAAAAAGCATGGCTATAATGAGCAATTAAAGACCTTGTTAGTGGCAAATAAGGCGCGGTTTGCTGCTATGCCTTGGTATGATGAGCTGATGAGTGAGCAGCCAAAAACCACGACAGAACGAGTTACCCCCCAGCGTGAAAACTATCGCGTTGAAGGAAGTAATAAAATACTAGTAAAGCAAATAAACAAGTTAATCAATACCAATGAACAAGCAGGGGCATTTTTTAGCCCGCTAATTGATATTGTGGCAAACGAACATGGTTTATCGATTAAAACCCCTTATCCGGTAATTAAAAATACCCCCTTAATTAATATACCGCTTACCTGTATGCCATTATTGTGTGATTATGATTTAACGGTAAATAATAATAACCTATTGTGTAAGCCACACAATCAACAATGCAATTCTGCTGCTAATGATACTATGGCACTAATGGTAGACATTTATAATCAAACTAATAAGTTAAAAGAGTGGCAGCAAAGCTCAGTGTTTTTTAGCTTGGCAAATCATCCAGAACTTTTGAGTAGTTTGGTGGCGGGGAAAAAACATGTATTTAAAATAATGAATTTTTATAAGCTACAGCTTGAAAATAAAAAAGATAAGTTATTGTTAGACAGCTTTCTTGGCGCACGGATATTTGGCTATAAAAAAGAACAATTAGCGCGTCAAAATATTAAAGTAGAAGGCGATTCTGAAGCTGGGCTATTATCGGTAATCGATTTTATTAACCATCGTTTAGCTTCAAGTTACTATCAAGATAGCAGTCAAGGAATAGGTATTAGCTCACCAGCAGGACAAGGTGAAAATGATGAGTTATTCGTACAATACAACTATTTTGATCCGCTAAGTACGCTATTAATTTATGGCTTTGTTGATTTGAGCTCACCTTTTTTGTTTAGCGTACCTGTTAACATGCAATTGGCCGATGGGCGGGAAGCGCAGGTTTTGGGTAATAACCCGTTTGGCAATGAGACGGTGTCTGCTAGCGCAAAACATTTGGCCAAATATGTCCCTAACATTATAAAAATAGACAAAGGCATTACACTTGATAGTTTATCTATCCCTGATTTAACGAATATAAACCAATTACGAGACGTGCTTACAACGGTTGTGAAAAGTGTCGCTTTAAATGATAACTTAACAGACTCTGCGTTAATGGCTGAAGTGTACTCACTTGAAAAGCAACTGTTACAACTAAACTTAAAATATTGGCACCATTTAGAACAGTTGTTTAATCAGCAAGATAACGTGCCCGTAATAGCAACTGAGCAGCTTGAGTCATTGATTGGTTTTGCTAAAAAACACATTAGCCAATACGCAAATCATTTTGGTACTGCTTTGTTTTAATAAACAAGTCCCTGTAAATGGCTGTGTTTGTATAAAAAAGCACTGCCTTTTATTTGCGGCTATTTAGTTTTACAAACTGTATTGCTAAAGAGTTTTTGGTAAAATATTGATTTTAGTTGGATAAAAAAGTGTGGCAACGAGTTAAATATTGGCTTTTTTCCAAGCGCTATTTAAAACAGCGGGTAGCGTTTTTACATCAGCAGCTTTTAATAAGCCAACAGCGTTTACTGGCTCAGCAAGGTCTTACGCTCAACGCTGAAAATGGTGAGGCTGAGAGTATTGATTGCGTTGTGTCACTAACCAGTTATGGCAAGCGTATAGCAACGCTGCATTACACGTTATACAGTCTATTAAACCAAACAGTTAAACCACAGCAAATTATAGTATGGTTAGCCCATGGCGAAGTACTAACCGCTGAACTAAAAAAACTAGAATCATATATTACATTTAACTGGTGTGAGGATTTGCGCTCTTACAAAAAGCTGATTCCTAGTTTACGTTTGCAGTTGGGTGTACCCATTATTACTTTTGACGACGATATTATTTACCCCGTTAATCAAATTGAGCAACTTTACAAACAACATTTAGTTTACCCAAGCGCTATTATTTGCCACAGAGCCCATAAGGTTACGTTTGACTCTACTGGCCATATTGCTCCTTATTCGCAATGGCAGTTTGATAGCAATGAGAAACTACCTAGTTATTTACTGATGCCTATTGGCATAGGGGGAGTGCTGTACCCTGAAAATTGCTTTGCCGAAGAAGTAACTAATACCGAACTATGCATGGCACTATGCCCAACGGCAGATGATATTTGGTTTAAATTTATGACGCTTAAAAAAGGCATAAAAATAAAACTGGTTGCAAACCCTACGCCTTATAAAGATTATTTGCATGTTGTAGGCACACAAGCACACAGTTTATGGCTACATAATAAAACAGCCAATGATGCTCAATTAGCTAACGTGGTTGGCTTTGATGAAACTCTTTTGGCTAAGTTGAGGCAGTAAATGACCATTTTAAAGCGTTTATTAAAGCGCTTCCCTTTTTGCGTGTATCCTTATAAACCTTATATGCACAAATATAAGTGTATTTTTATTCATATTCCCAAAAATGCGGGCTCAAGTGTTATGAAAGCCTTAGGCGATAGTGGCGGGCGCTTTCATGTGGAATCGGGGTATTACAATGAGGTGAATGACTACTTTTATAAAAAGTATCACCGCTTTGCCATTGTAAGGCATCCGTTAGAGCGATTATTTTCAGCTTATAAGTACAGCTTGCAAGGTGGTAATGGCTCACAAAGTGATAAGTTATTAGCAGATAAAATTAAAAGTAATAGCCATGACTTTGCCAGCTTTGTCGATGTATTATTAGATATGCACTTTATAATGCAGCACAAATTGTTTAAGCCGCAGTACTTATTTGTATGCAAAAGCGATTTAGCCTTAAATATAGATACCGTTTTACATTTTGAAAAGCTAGCTGAGCAGTGGCCTGCTTTTGCTAAAAAGCATAATTTGCCAAACAGTTTAGAATTTATTAACCGCTCTGAAAAAGTGAGCTTACCTATATTAACAAGCGCTCAGTATAAAAAGATTAACCAATTATATTATTTTGATTTTGAGCTCTTTGGCTATACCCCAATTGATGTTAATTAAATCATTAAGTGCATTTATTGCCGGCTCTTTTTCTATTAAGTTACTTACTGCACTTTCCAGTTTGGGGGTATTTGCGCTTTTTGCACAACAACTTGGCGTTAACGAATTTGGTTTGCTTGTTTTGTGCCTGAGTATGTCGTTGTTAATGTCGGGCTTGGCAAAGTTAGGCTTAGAAAATTTAATTGTTCGTTTTGGCGCACAGTTTAATGATTTAGATTTGGGTAGGCTATACGTATTAAGTCATGTAATCGCTTTATCAAGCTGCGGCTTATTAACGGTATTGGTTTTATCTTTTGATACACAGATAGCTTTGTGGTTTTCTGTCGAAAGGTTAAATGACTTATTGCCCTTAATCTGTATGCAAACCTTACTGTTAGCATTGCAAAGCATTAATTCGTCAGTTTTAAATTCACGACACAAAATTATTCATAGTGTTTGTTTTTCTGGTTTTATTAGTAACCTGCTAATTTTATTAACCGCGCTATTTTTCAAGCCAGATACAGCATTACATGCGTTTAAAATAGTACTTGGTTGTACAGCTGTTAGTTTAATTTTTTCCTACGTGGCCTCTCTCTTTTATTGCACACCAAGCTTTGATGGCCTAAAAACGCTTCCGCTTAAAAAATTAAGAAAGGCGAATAAGCATTATTTTGTCATTGCATTTTCAGCATTGCTAACACAGCAGCTGGCTAATTTATTGGTTGCTAAATACGCTAGCTTGGCTGATGTTGCAATGCTATCCATTGCTTTGAAAGTGGCGGTACTGTTTAGTTACCCTTTACAGGCTGTTAATGCGGTATGTAGCCCATACTATGCTCGCTTTTTTAGTGCGGGTAAGTTTTATAATATCAAGCAGTTAGCAAGAGAAACACGTATTTTACTAACCGTTATAGCGACGGCTGGAATACTCGTTGTTTATTTTTGTATTGATATTATGCTTTCACTAATAGGTGAAGAGTATGTACAAGCTGCTACGTATATAAAAATATTAGCCATTGGCCAATGGGTTAATTTAAGTTGTGGCTCAGCGGTTGTTATTTTATTAATGACAGGGCATGAGAGAATACACCAATATCAAAATTTATTTATAACCATTTTATTTTTATTAATGTTGTGGGTATTTACGCCTATTTATGGTGGTATTGCTGCGGCGTGCCTTGTTGCAGCTTCAATGATTGCGAAAAACCTAGTGAGTTTATTCGTTGTTTATAAACGAGTATTTAAGATGAGTGCCGATGATTTCTAAATTTGATAAATGTTTATTTGTTCATATTCCAAAAGTAGCAGGGCAAAGTATTGAAAGTGTGTTTTTAAAGCGTGCTGGGTTTGAGTGGCATGAACGTGCTCCATTCTTACTTAAGGCTAATACTAATAAAGAGTTAGGCCCTCCTAGGCTGGCCCATTTAACAGCAAATGAATATGTTGAACTCGGATATTTAACTGAGGAGCGCTTTTCTGAATTATATCGGTTTAGTTTTGTGCGCAATCCTTGGGAGCGCATTTTGTCTGAATATAAATACAGAGGCTATAAGTGCTCTTTTAAAGACTTTTTATTAAAGTCTTTCCCAACCGAGAAAGATGATAATTATGCCTCTGGTGATGATCTGTACAGGCATGTGATACCGCAGGCTGAGTTTGTTTGTAATCGTCAAGGAGAGCTTTTAGTCGATTTTATTGGTCGTTTTGAGACGCTATCAAGTGACTTTGCTAAAGTGAGTAAGGCAATTACCGGCAGCCCTCTTGCTCTGCCTCATAAAAATAAAACAACATCAAAATTTAAAAGTGTTTTTCAGCCTAAAGCTAAATACTATACGGACTATTATTGTGATATTACCGAGCGTTTTGTAGAGCGTTATTATGCGCAAGATATAGAGCTATTTAACTACTCTTTTGGCGCTTAGTTTTTGTTGAAATGGCTGCTCTATAAACTTATAGGTAATAGCTGAAATTAAGCATGTGATTAATATTATTGCTGTATTTAAAAAGGGTGCAGCAGATGTGTTGTATATATCGGCTAAAGGGGTATTGATTGGTAATCCTTTTTTTGCAAAAAAGTACTGCCATATATTTATAATGATATTAATGACTAAGAAGTGGGTAAGGTATATTGAGTAGGATATTTTACCTAAATATTGCATAGTTTTTGTTTTAAGGAGCGTTGAAATTACTCCGTTTGATGCGCTAAAGTAATAAATGCTTAATGTAAAAACTAAAAATGTAGTTAGTTGGCCTAGTTTATATTTTGCTAAAATGGTTATGCAGCTTATTACTGCTAATAATAATACGACCTCTATTATCGCAACCTTAAGCTTTGAACTGTAATTTAGCTCGGTTTTCTCTTTAATAATAAATACACTAACACCAAGAAAAAATCCTCCAATAGCTCTTATAAACCCTAGATCAAATGTTCTTAAAAGTGTGATGGGTTTAAGGATATAAAGCGTTGTATATGCAAGAACAATTAAAAAAATTGACCACTGCAGTAAATTTTTGACTCTTATGCTCTTTGCGACTACAAAAAAAAGTAAATAAGTATAAAATTCAGCGCCTATGCTCCAAGATGGGGCATTCCATGTTAGTTGGTCATCTAAATTATGTGCGTTGAGGAGTAATAAATTAAGAATAAAAGAAGTGAAATCGTTATTTATAAAAGGGTCTGTATTTCCCAAGTTGAATTGAGTATAAAGTAAGTGTTTTAGAGAGAGAAACATTAACCAGGCTAATAATAACGTTAAGTGTAACGGGTAAATACGAGCAAAACGATTTTGCATATAGGTTTTAAAGTTTAAACTATCGATTTTACTTTTGTATGCATGGGCAATGACAAACCCCGATAGTATAAAGAAAAAATCAACGAAAATGTCGCTATTAGATATAAACGTTGTTTTGTATCCGTAAAAAAAGGGGGAGTGGAATAATAAAACCAATAATGCAGCCAACCCTCGAAATGCATCTAAGTTAGTATATCTTTGCTTTTCCACTGGTATCCTTGTTGTAAATCTGATTAAGCTTTTTTGCAATATAAATTGATAATTCAATTTCCTCCTATTCTAATTTAAAACTGAAATTAATAGTAGTGGACTTTGGTTTGCTAAGTATTAATTAAAACTTTCAAGTTTAAAAGGGGTTAGCTAATCTAGTGCTTATAAGTTACTTTTTAGATAAAAAATTAATGATTCATATAAATTGATATAATCCTAATCAATTTATATTAGGTATAGCTTTTTTGTAATTTAGTAATAAAAAGTGTGTTTTTTTGTTTTCACTCATTCATCCTTATGAATTTGTTGGTATTTTTGCTTGTTTTTGAATTTCTAATACTTATACAAAGCTATTTTTATTTATGTCTTAATCAACTATAATACATCGCCTGTTTGCTAGGTTATTATAAAAATGTGTCAAAAGCCCATGTATAAAAGGTTGAAAAATTGTGATTATAAATAATTTAGGGTTGTTTTTATGCTCATTTTTGAGCCTCTTTATTTTTAGGAAAATTGCAATTTTTATCAACCTAGTTGATGAGCCTAACTCTCGAAAGCACCACGCAGGTTCTGTTCCTTTGGTTGGTGGGTTGGCGGTTTTTGTTGTTGTTTTTTCTTATTTATTTGTCTTTCCCGAAACAATTTCCTCTTCAATGCTTTACTTAATTTGTGCGAGTATTTTGCTATTCATTGGTGTATTAGACGATTTATACGATATTAGTTTTAGATTTCGTTTGATCTTACAGATTGTTATATCCGCATTAATGATGTGTTTTGGCGGGTTAATTTTCAATGATATTGGTGCCTTGTTCGGTGGCACAAGCATTAACTTGTCTTATTTTGGTTACATTATGACTGTTATTGTCGTTGTTGGCGCTATTAATGCCTTCAATATGGTCGATGGTATTGATGGGCTGCTTGGGGCTTTGGCAACAATAACATTTACCTCGTTGGGTATTTTATTTTATTTTAATGGTCAAAATGAATTAATGGCCTTTTGTGCTGCCATTGTAGTGGCAACTGTTCCTTATATTTTAATGAACTTAGGCATCCCTTTAGGGCAGCGTTTTAAAATTTTTATGGGTGACGCAGGAAGCACAGTCATTGGTTTTACTGTTGTTTGGTTGTTACTTGAAGGGTCTCAATCTCAAGAGAAAAGTGCATTTAGTCCTGTAACGGCACTGTGGTTAGCCGCTGTTCCTATAATAGACGCAATTTCTACCATTACTCGTAGGATCAAAAAAGGTCAGTCACCCTTTAAGCCTGATAGAGAGCATCTACATCATATTTTACTTAGACTGGGTTTTTCCAGCAGACAAGCTTTAGTTGTGATTTGCTTTATATCGACGGTGTTTGCAACGGTAGGTATTGTAACCGACATTTATAATGTACCTGACTACATTATGTTTTATTCATTTCTTTTGTGCACAATTATGTATTACTTTTTTATGCTAAGAATTTGGCGTATTAGTGTACATATTCGTCGTTTTTTTGGTACAAACCGCTAGAGTATTTGATGTTTTATGGAAGAAAGTAGTGTAGTAAATCAAATTTCCCCTATTCAGATAGGCGGTGTGAATATTTTACCATTTGAATCAATGGAGCATGTCTTAACAACCATCTTTTCAGATGATGGCCTTATAAAGCCAGGTATGGCTGTTGCTGTAAATCCAGAAAAAGTACTTAAGGCTATTGATGATAGTGAAACAAAAAAAATTATTAATGAAGCGCAATTTCCATATGCAGATGGCATTGGCGTTGTAAAAGCTTTACAACAAAAAACAGGTAAAAAACTGTGTCGTATAGCCGGTTGTGAGTTATGGCTTGAGGTATTAAAACGCTCATCTCAGTTTAACTCTAGGGTTTTGTTAGTTGGTGCGAAACCTGAAGTGGTTGAAAAAACGAATGCTTATCTAACTACTAATGGAGTAAATGTAGTAGGTTATATGAGTGGATACTTTAAAAGCACGCAAGAAGTATTTGATTTGGCTAGTTCTGTTAAGCCAGATATTGTTATTGCTGCTTTGGGTTCACCCAAACAAGAAAAGCTAATAAAAATGCTGATGCTAGAATACCCAAATACTTTTTTTATGGGGGTAGGCGGAAGCTTTGACGTACTTGCTGGTAACGTTAATAGGGCACCTAAAGGTTGGCAAAAGCTAAATTTAGAATGGCTATATAGAATGCTCAAAGAGCCAAGAAGAATATTTAGACAAGCCAAGTTGCTTAAATTCCTACAATTGTATTTGTTGAAGAAGCTCTAAATGAAAGTGCTTATTTTATCTAACATGTCTTTTAAACAGTCGGCTCCTATGCAAGGTGTTTTTGTTGATAACCAAGTTGATAGGTTGAACAAAAAAGACTTAGACTTAGATTATTGTAAAATGAAATGGAATACAGATAGCTTTTTGTGTAGGGCTTTAAAGTATCCTGCTTTTCTAATGCAGTTTATTTTTCAATGTGTGCTTCGTTTTAAATGTTATGACGTGATTCACGTTCATTATTACTTTCCTACTATTATACTTGCCGCCGTTTATAAGTTTTTTCGTAATCGCGATGTTAAAATAATTGTTACCTGCCATGGGAGTGATATTTATTTATATGATCCTCCTCGTTATTTATATCGAACGCTATCTAATGTAGTTAACCATTGGATTTTCACCTCTGAACAATTACATAAAAAGTTTTATCGCCCAGTAAGCTCTTATTCAATACTATGTGCAGGTTACAACGATAACATTTTTTATACTAAAAATAAGCAATTGGCAAAGAAGTATGATTTTCTTCAGGTTTGTAGTTTAGATAAAAATAAAGGTATAGATCGCTTTCTATCTTTAGTTGCAATGATGCCTGAGCAGCAGTTTGCATTAGTTGGTGAAGGGCCTATGAAACAGGAGGTGCTCGCCGCCCAAGCGCAATTTTCAAACTTTAGCTATCTTGGAAAAAAAAATCCTGAAGAGTTAGTCGATATCATCTATCAAGCGAAATTCATACTCTCCTTATCAAGAAATGAATCTTTTGGTTTAACACTTAGTGAGGCCCAAGCCTGCGGTATACCAGTAATTGCAACCTCTACAGATGGATCAAAAGCCCAAATCGATGATGTTAGCCGTTTCATTGAACAAAAGAATATCTCAGAAGAGCAGCTTTTAGCTAACCTCAAGGATTCAATGACTTTTAACTTAGAGCTCCCATCAAAACAGTATGATTATTTAAGTGTTACTGTTAGCAAAAAAGCTGAATCATTCTCTTTGACACGTGTTATTGAGCAAATTGTTACTATTTACAATGCAGCATTTAAAGGTAACTTATGATTAAAGAGAGCCTGAGTGTTGGTATTTATATGCCAACCAAAAACCGCGTTGAGCTATTAAAAAAAGCGGTTAGTTCTGTACTGTCGCAAACATACCCTAATTTTAAGTTACTTATTATTGATGATGGTTCAAGTGATGGAACACACGAATATTTGAAGACGATTTCAGATCCTAGAGTCTCATTTATTCGAAACGAAATTTCAGAAAAAGCATGTAAAGCACGAAATAAAGCCATTAAAGCACTTGATACAGATTTAGTAACAGGGCTAGATGATGATGACGTGTTTTTACCTGAGCGTTTAGAATGTTTAGTAAAAGCTTATGACCCTAAGTATTCTTTTGTTTGCAGTGGTTATTTTTGGGATTATGGAGCCCATAAAAAGTCTTTATTTAATAAAGAAAAGGTAATCTCTTTGTCTGCTGCACTCGATCTTAATCAGTGCTCAAATCAGATTTTAGTAAGTCGTGAGCGTGTGCTTGAGGTGGGAGGGTTTGACCCTGACCTGCCAGCATTGCAAGATCATGACTTATGGGTTCGATTAATCGCTAAATATGGCGATGCTTATAGAATAGGTAAAGAGCTATACATAGTTAACGATGATCAAGAACTTGAAAGAATCTCTTCAGTTAATAATAAGCTGCGCGCAATTGACCTGTTTGAAGCTAAACATAAAAAAATAATGAGTGTGCGAAATAAGGAAAACTTTGCTTTTTATCGTAAAAAGATAATGGGTGAAAAAGTGTCTTTTATGGAGCTACTTAGCTCAAGTAAGCATGGTTTATTTACCATTAAGGCAAGGCATACCTTAGCGCAATCATTATCAAAGTTAGCCAAATATCGTTTGGATTATATGCATAATAAGAAAGTTGACCAACCACTGGTTAACTGGTTATTAAATGTATTCGTTCCTTTATTGGCTACGGGTGGGCCAGGGGCATCTCGCGTTATTTTATTGTCATCCTGTATTTATTTTTTAGGTGCTATGGATACAGCTTCGTTTGGTAGCGATTTTTTTATCTTAATGCTGCTAAATACGATGTTTAGCCAAAGCTTTGGGTTTTTTATTTTAAAGCAAGACTATAGAGACTCTTTTACGAGTATATCTAAACAATCGTTAAGTGGATTGATTTGTGGGTTATGTATTCTAAGTGGTTTATTTTGGATGGGTGTCATAACCAATCTGCTCTACTGCATACCACTATTTGTTGTATTGCATTTTTATTACCTATTTAGATTTAACCGTGTTGCAAAACAAGGTTTTTTTCTACTCGCTATGGCTGAGTGCTTAATATCTATTATTTGTTTAGTGGCACCTGTTCTTATAAGTAGTGATTCAAGTGTTAAGTTTGATGCACCCTACATTATTTACTTAGTCGCTCTGTTATCAGGTTTGTTTTTTATTGCTCTTTTCGATTGGCAAAGCCTAAAAGCAAAAGCAACGGAAAAAATCCCAAATAGAAAAGTATTTAATATTGCAATATCAACCACTGCCAGTGTTTTTGCTTTATTTTGTTTTCCTTATACAGCAAAACTAATTTTTGAACCTGAGGTTGCGTCATATGTGGCTTTAACTATTTCATGTTTTTCTATAGCTATGCTAATTCCAAGGACTCAAGCTAATAAAAATATGCCTTTATTGGGAAGCCATAATCTTTCTCTTGATAATATAGTCATAGTAAATAATAAATATTGCAAGTTGATTTTAGTAAGCTGCTTGGCTAGCTCAGTTATTTCGTTTATGTATCTTTATATATTGGGTGCTCCCAAGGTGACAGCATTTATGGCATCAATTGCAATTACATCTATTTTTATATCTTCACAGTATGGCTTTATTTTTCTAACGTCTTTAAGCTTGCGTGGAAAAGAAGATATTGTTGCTAAGCTCAACCTGCTAGTATTGGGCGCAACGCTGATAGCAATTAGTTTATTGGTATTTAAAGTTGTGAATTTAAACTCAATTGCCTATTTGTTGCCATTTATTTGTATTGTATTCGCCTATAGAAATATGAGAGCAAAACAAGCTGTGGCACAATTCATACCATAGGTGTATTAAATAATGATTAAGAGTAGTGTGTAATGACAGATGTCAAAATTAATGTTGAAAAAGCTAAAGATAACCTTTCTGTAGGAAAGCTTGTGAATAGTAAAAATAGTGATTTTTTTGCGTTTGTTGATTTAATCAAACAAAATTTTTTAAGTGTTTTGATTATAACATTTGTATTTGGGTTGGGCTCTATTGCTTATTCATTAAGCTTATCTAATGAATACCGTTCGTTTTCAAAAATTGCTGCGGTTAGTGAAGATAAAACCTCAGGTTTAGGGGCTTTAGCTAGTCAGTTTGGTGGTTTAGCGAGTATGGCAGGTGTTTCCATCGGTGGTGGTGGAGATGTTAACGTTATTACAGAAACATTAGAATCTCGGGATTTCATTAAGCTCTTTATCGACCAACAAAAAATTGCTGTTCCATTATTTGCCGCCAAAGACTGGGATAGAGAGACTAACACGTTAATTATTGACGAGGATATTTACGATGAGTCAAATAAGAAGTGGGTCAGAGAGGTAGAACCCTACCAATCACAAAAACCTTCATCAGAAGAGCTATTTTTAAAGTTCAAAGAGGTAATGAGTTTTTCTAAAAATAAGAAAACTGATTTGTTAACTATATCAATTACTTTCTATTCACCAGAAATCTCTAAGCAATGGGTAGAATCTTTATTAGTAACTTTAAGTGAATACCTTCGTAATAAAGAGCGTTTGGATGCTGAACAAAGTATTGAATTTATAGAAAGTCAATATACTAATTTAAATAATAGTGAATTAAGAGTGACATTATCTCAGCTGCTTCAAGAGCAATATCAAAAATTAACCCTAGTTAATATAAAAAAGAATTTTGGTTTTGAAGTTAGGGATAGTGCATTTTTGCCAGAGGAAAAATCTGGGCCCAAAAGAGTACTTATTGTTCTAGGAATTACTTTCATAGGTGGAGTAATTGCATTGTTTTTTATTTTCTTTAAAACATATTTAAGAATGCGCACTAATGATTGAAAAGTGTTCAGCATTAGCAGTAATGCTCGTTTTAATTTTTACTATGATCAAACAAAACAGGTTGGTGCAAGTTTACGTATCCTGCTTTGCCGTTTATTTCTTCTTGGGCTGGGTTTTTGCTAAACATGTTGGCCTATGGCAATTAACTTTTTATTCGCTTTCGGTAGTATCACTGCTGACAGGTGTGATTCTAAGTCGCTTATTTATTTCGATAAATGAAAATCAAAACCAACCGCAACGAGAATCTATTCATATTCCGTCAGAGGGTGTGAGCTTTAACCCTATAGTAAACTTTACGCTTATACTGCTTGTTGTTGTTTCATTAGTGAGCTATGTAGTACTTATCGTTATGCATGGTGTACCTGTTTTAAATATTTCTGACAGAAAAGATGTGTCAGGTTTTTTTACATATCTAATCGGTCTTATTTGGATTTTATATCCATTTATGTATGTGTGGCTTTCTAAAAAAAAACTGCTGTACTTTACCGCTCTTGCCAGTATCATCATGTTAACTATGGGTTATAGAACTCCTTTAGTAGTTACTATTTTGATGTTTGTTTTTCTAAATGTAAAATACAACCGATTCTATATTTCTAAAAAAACAAAGGCATTTGGTTCTATTATACTCTTATCAATAATGACCTTATATCCTTTACTCCGATTTCAAGATGATCCTGAAGCTATCATTAAACTTTTAGCCAATTTAGACATGCCTCCAGAGCTATTTATTTTTGCACCATTTATTTTAGTCTTTGCCGAGGGTTCTATTGTTATAAAAGGTATAAACGCTATTTTACCCGATATCGGGCTTCAATATGGTCAGTTCACTCTAGCTGGATTCTCGACAATATTACCAGGGGAGCAAACTCATAGTAGGACTTTGTTGTCTTATTGGTTAGGACGTACAAACTGGCAAGAGTCTACAACTACCTCCTCGATATTGGGTCAATTTTATTTAGAATTTGGAACATATGGTGCGTACATTCTAAGTTTTTTTGTTGGTGTATTTATTACATTAGGAAGTCATCGTTTCTTGACTCGAAATAGGCCTATTGAGAGTGCTCCATTTTTAATTTGTTTTATACTGTTAACAATATCTATACACACAGGTATGCTAGACCCTTTAGTGTTGTATGTGTTGTTTATATATATAACAATGATAATTATAAAAAAAATGGGCGATGTGATTTTTAAAAAATAAGGATTTATGGATGAGAAACCTATTAATGGAAAAAATCTTTTTTATAGTGTTTATTTCAAGCTTTCTTTTTGCATGCAATGATAATTCAGGGAGTGGAAGTACCGATAATGAAGCTGATGAAGTCAATATTAAAATTGCTCAAGATAATTTTAATATAAAAACAAATTCAAAATCTAAACTAAATGTTCTGTCTAATGATGAAAACCTACCAGTAATTTATCAGATGTCGGTAGATGAGCGCTCAAACGAAGGCGCAAAATTAACTATTGAGCAAAATAATATTGTTTACACCTCAGAAAACTCTTTTACAGGAGCTGATTTTTTTGAATATCACGTAACCATCGGTGACGATGTTTTAAGTGCACGCGTTGATGTTCTCGTTGAACCTGTAAATATCGTAAAGATAGAGCAGAGTTCTGACATAGCCATTGAAGGTGAAACAATAACTTTAAAGGTCGAATTTGATTCAATTATTTCACAAGAGCCTGAAATTGAGGTGTCCAATATAGCTCCAGCTTCAATTGATATTGAAAAGCTGAGTTCTACTTTTCATGGAAACCACGTTATTTATAAATTTAAAGTGTTTGATGAAGAAGACTTTCTGAGAGGGGAAAGCTTAAAATTTAACTTTTTATTACCGACTTGGCTTGAGGGAAATAGTTTAATTAATTTTAACTATTATTCAAAACCAGAGATGGCTAAGCTAAATTGGCCTCAACGCTCTATATTTACTCGAGATTCATTAAAAGAGCTGCTAATAACAAAAAATGAAATTGACTTTTATTGGTTGAACTTTGGTTCATGGGAGGTTCCTGAAGACCCAACTTGGCATGAAAACCCAGTAGATAATGTCAGTTGGCAACTTTTTTATCATAGCTTAGGTTGGCTAACTACATATGGAGAAGTTTACAAAGATACTAATGAACAAGTGTGGCTAGATAAAATAAGCACTTATTTAATAGACTATAACTCTACGTACCCTTACATTGAAAACGCGTTACCCTCAGTTGCATACAGAGAAGATGCTGTAGCTTTAAGAGTAAACCACTTACTGTATTTTTATTTAAATTTTTTTGAAGTGTTTAACAAGGACACACAAGTTGCATTATTAAACTTATTAGATAAAGACTGGGAAATGCTACAGTTTTATATAAATGATCCTATTTACGATGATGAAAATCATGGTTTGATTCAAGCCAAATCTGCATTAAATCTATTTAGTGTTTTCGCCTATAAATCAAAAGCAGAAGAATTATTCAATACAACGATTTCGAGACTGCAAAATGCATCAAAATTGATGTTTGATGAGCAAAGTGGACAGAGCGTGGAGCAAGCATTTGAATATCACTTTACTGGTATATCAATGTTACTTGAAGCAAAAATACAGTTAGATAACTTGCAAATTTCTTCACCCAATATTTTAGTGAAAACTTTATCAAAAGCAATTTCTAAAGGTCCTTATTTATTAAATGAAGATGGGACATCTCCTGCAATAGGTGACTCTTATAACAATAAATATTGGTTAGGTTATTTGAAAGGGTATTATGCACACTTTAAAGTGCGAATTCCTGAATTTGAAGCTTTTTTGGAGCGAGGGCAAATAGCTTTAGATGCATTAAATGTTAGTGAGGTTGAAGGTTTAGTAATAGCTAAAAGTGATAGTCCTAAAGGTGCGAGTAAAGTGTATTTTGACGCAGGACCTATCAGGATTGTCCATGGGCACTTTGATAATTTGAATATTGTTTATAATTTACATGGCGAAAATGTTTTGGTCGATTCTGGTGGCCCTTTTTCTTATAACAATCCAGGAAGACGAAATTTTTGGTCTTTATCAAATCACAATACTTTAGTTCTCGATGAGTTAGAATCTAATTTGCAATCAGCGCAATTAAATCAAGCTGAGCAACAGGGGAACTTACTCCTATTTGCAGGGAATCAGCCTATATCAAATACTCAAAAACATAGTAGGGCAATTGCGTTTAGTACAAATGAAAATCCTACGCTAGTTGTTATTGACAATGCAGTTGGCGCAAAAAAATATGAAGAAAACTGGCACTATGCCCACAGTAGTAATATTTATATGGAGTCTGATACTGAAACAAAAATAGCTCTTAAAAGTGGGAAAACAGTTTTTCAAAAAAGATGGTCTACGAGCTCACCAACGTGCAAAATTGAAAAGGGTGAATTTGATGAAACAGGCACTCCCCTCCAGGGCTGGATCACTGAAGGATATAATACAGGTGTGGAAGCACCAGTTAAGGAGTGTATCACTCTATCAAATAGCTACTATACTGTTAATGTTTTCTCATTGGATAAAGAGCTTAAAATAGAGTTAAAAGATGTTAGTGAAAATACAGTTAAGATAACGGCCGGAGAAATAAAAATAATTTATGATAAAGTGAATAATATATTATCAATAACTCAATAACGGCCATAGTTTTTTTATCGAAAATATAAACATAAGTTTTTAATATATTGTAAGTTTTAGCCTAAGTTCAAATAACAATCTGAGCTTAGGCTTTTTTATGAGTAAATATTTCATAATGCAAACGAGATGAGGAGTGAACTCTTTTTTTGATGATATTACTTGCATATTAATTTTGGCATTTAATTCTATAGTTAGGTTATACTGCCCAGCAATTTACCAGTTTGTATTGCATTCGTTTATAGAAATATCAAAGCAAAACGAGCTGTGTCATAATTCATGCCATAGGTGTATTAAAGAATGATTAAGAGTAGTGTGAAATGACGGATGTTAAAGTTAATGTAGTAAAAGCTGAATATAATGATTTTTTTGAAATTGTTATAGGTTCAATCTTAAAGTATAAAGTTTTTAACATATTGTTTGTTTTATCAATTGCTATTTTTAGTGTTTTTTTCGCACTTTCGATACCAAACCAATATCGCAGTGAATCTTTACTAACCTCTACAGAGTCATCTGGTGGAGGCGTTGCTGGTATGCTCGGTCAATTGAGTGGTGTTGCTTCATTAGCTGGTATTAGCTTAGGCGGAGGTGATGAAAAAGCGGTTTTTCATTTAGAAGAAAAATTAAAGTCTAGAGACTTTTTAATCCCTTTCCTGAAAAAGCATAATATTAAAATCCCTCTTTTTGCTGCTGAAGATTGGACACAAAGTTCGAATACGCTTGTTTATGATAGTTCTATATATGATTTTAATAATAATAAATGGCTTCGAGATGTAGATTATCCTCTATTACCAGAACCGACAAATGAAGAAGCATATAAGAAGTTTAGAGAAATATTTAAGGTGAGTTTCGATAGAAAAAAAGCGGTTTTTAAACTGTCTGTTGACTTTTATAGTCCTGAAATTGCAAAGCAATGGCTATCTTTACTCATTGAAGAGTTTAATGAGTTCGAAAGAGAGCTTCAATTGCTAGAAGTAAACAATAATTTAAAGTTTTTAAATGGGTATTTGCAACAAGCAGAATATACGGAAGTAAGAGCTTCTTTGTATGATTTAATAGAAGATCAATTAAAAAAGATGATGGTATCAAAAACCAAAAAAGACTTTGCATTAAATGTTATTCAAGCACCTTATATACCAGAAGAAAAGCAAAGCCCCAAACGAGCTCTCATATGTTTAGGAATAACATTTTTAGGTGTGTGTATTGCATTACTAATTTCTATTATTAGGTTTGTGAATGCCAGGAATAAATAATGCAGTTTGAAATAGCAATAGTTTTTGTTGTCAGTGTTTCTCTGCTTCTTTTATCTTTAAAGCTTTCAAATAATAGGGTAGGCTTTTACCTCTTAGTAAGTTGCTTTATATATTTAACGAACTTTTCTTGGATCCCATTGAACTTAGCAGCTGGCTACTTTTTAGGCTACGAGATGTTGCCTGATGATATATTAACTGAGGGGTTGTGGTGGAGTACGTTTTTCTATAGCACATTTGTGATTCTTGGTTATTTTGGAGTTAGAAAAATATCGCCGGTGCCCTTAACTATATATGATGATAAATCACGACAGGTACTGATTACATCTAGTTTAGCTTTTTTTCTTATTTCAATTTTTGGGTATGTTTTTTTAAATGGAATGAGTTTTAGTGCCGGTAATTATGGGCATAGGTTATCTTCTAGCGCAGGTAACGGTATTTTCATGATTTTCTTTTTTCTATTTATTCCTGCCGCAATGTTAATTTTAATGGATAGAAAAAATTTTAAAGGTCTTTTTTTAGCCTTGGCGGTGAGCGTGGTTGGTGGGATGTTAGTCTATTTTACGTTAGGTGGTTCTAGAAATATTTTAGCTGCTGGTATAATAGGTGTAATAATTATAGGGCAAAGGCTAAGTTTAGTCTCTTTAAAAAGCATTTTCTTTGCGGCACTTTTACTAATTGGATTTATAAATTATTTAGCGTTTGTTAGATATGGACAAGGAATGAGTGACGATGTTATTGAACTCGGATTCAGGTACCTAATCGACAGTCTTTCACCTTATGATTCATTTAATAAAATATTAGAATACTTTGAAAGTGGTGATGAGTATTATAAAGGCTTTGATTATGTTATGGCGCAATTTAACCCTCTTATACCTAGAGCTTTCTGGCCAGAGAAACCCGTTATTCCATTAACAAATGCATTATTTTTTACAGAGTCGATTCTTGGAATCCACAGAGGAACTTACATTATCTCACCTACTCTCCTTGGTGGTGTTTATATAATGGGTGGCGGATTGGGAATATTTCTTGGATGCTTAGTTGTGGTATTTATAACCTGCGCTCTTGAGAGGATGATGTTTTGTAATAAGCCATTTTTAGTGCTTTTTTCATATACAATTTTACCCTTCTCGTTTTTTATGGTGCGGGAGTCTATTGAGTTATTTTTTAATAAGGCAATCCTAATTTTTTGTACATTTTTGTTTATTTGGCTAGCTTCAATGATGATCTTGTTCATATTTGAGCGAATGTCACAAGCCAATAAGCTTGATAAGTTAACCAGAGTTATTTCGGAGTAATAATGGAGTTTAAAAAAGTATCAGTAGTAGGCCTTGGCTATATAGGTTTGCCAACAGCTGCGGTCATCGCTTCTCGCGGTATTAAAGTGATTGGTGTAGATGTTAGCCAGCACGCTGTAGATACGATAAATGCGGGTAATGTACATATTGTTGAACCCGATCTCGATATGGTTGTACGCAGCGCTGTACAAGCTGGTAACTTAAAAGCGACTACCATAGCTGAAAAAGCAGATGCGTTCATGGTGGCAGTACCTACTCCTTTTAAAGAAAATTACGAAGCCGATTTAAGCTATATAGAGTCTGCCGCGAAAGCAATTGCGCCTGTACTTGAAAAGGGAAACCTAGTTATATTGGAATCAACTTCTCCTGTAGGTGCTACTGAAGAGCTTGCAAATTGGTTAGCAGAGTCACGACCAGATTTAACATTTCCACAAACACATGGCAGTGAAGCTGACATAAACGTAGCACATTGCCCAGAGCGCGTTTTACCTGGTCATGTTCTACGTGAATTAGTTGAAAATGATCGCGTTATTGGCGGTATGTCTGAGGCATGCTCAAAAAAAGCGGTTGCTTTATATAAAACTTTTGTTAAAGGTGAATGTTTACTTACAAATGCGCGTACAGCTGAAATGGCTAAGCTAACTGAAAACTCGTTTCGTGATGTCAACATTGCTTTTGCTAATGAACTTTCGATGATTTGCGATAAATTAAGCATTGATGTGTGGGAGCTTATTAAACTGGCTAACCGCCACCCACGTGTTAATATTTTAAATCCAGGCCCAGGTGTAGGTGGTCACTGTATTGCAGTTGATCCTTGGTTTATTGTAAGTTCAGCGCCAGATACAGCTAAACTGATACGCCAAGCTCGTGAAGTGAATGATAGTAAGCCTCACTATGTTTTACAACAAATACTCGATGCTGCTGATCAGTTTAAAAAGCCTGTAATTGCTTGTATGGGGATTGCGTTTAAAGCAGATATTGACGATTTACGTGAAAGCCCAGCACTTGATATAACAAAAATGTTAGCGCAAAAAAGCGATGCAGAAGTTCTGGTTGTAGAACCAAATATCACTAAGCTACCTGAGTCTTTATCTAAACTAGGCGTTGAATTAGTGACTTCAGAAGAAGCTTTAGAGCGCTGCAATACGCTTGCCGTATTAGTTGACCATACAGAATTTAAAAATATTGCTCCTGAGCAAATTGCTAAAAAAGTAATTGTTGATAGCCGCGGTATTTTTTAAACCCAATATTAGTTTTTTAAGCCTGCCAATATGGTGGGCTTTTGTATATGGATACATAAATGAAAGTTTTAACAGTATTTGGTACTCGCCCTGAAGCGATTAAAATGGCTCCTCTTGTATTAGCTTTGGAAAATACCCCTGAGATAGAAGCTAGAGTATGTGTAACAGCGCAGCATCGTGAAATGCTTGATCAAGTGTTAGCTCTTTTTGAAATAAAGCCAGATTATGATTTAAATATAATGAAGTCAGGTCAGGATTTATACGATATTACCAGTAAGATATTATTAGGTTTACGCGATGTATTAGAAGAATTTAAGCCTGATTGGGTTTTAGTTCATGGTGATACTACAACGACGTTTGCGGCATCAATGGCGGCCTTTTACAAACAAATTAAAGTAGGGCATGTTGAAGCAGGTTTAAGAACAGGCGATTTGTATAGTCCTTGGCCAGAAGAAGCAAACCGTACCTTAACTGGCGTAATTACCGCTAAACACTTTGCTCCCACTCAAGCATCAGCAGATAACTTACTACGCGAACATGTATCTAAATCAGACATCGTTATTACTGGTAATACAGTTATAGATGCTTTACTACAAATTAAAAATACCGTACTACCAATGCAAAGTACGCAAAAAATGATGACTGAAAAGTTTGCTGATATTATTACTAAGCCTTATGTATTAATAACAGGGCATCGACGCGAAAGCTTTGGTGGTGGTTTTGAACGCATTTGTGAATCTATTTCGCAATTAGCAGTTAAATATCCAAATTTTAATTTTGTTTATCCGGTGCATTTAAACCCTAATGTACAGGAGCCAGTAAATAGGTTACTTGCTGATAAACCAAATGTAATGCTTATTGAACCGCAAAATTACTTACCATTTGTATTTTTAATGGATCGTTCATATTTAATTTTAACCGACTCTGGCGGAGTGCAGGAAGAGGCTCCAAGCTTAGGTAAACCTGTACTTGTAATGCGTGATACAACAGAGCGCCCTGAAGCAGTAGCAGCAGGTACGGTTAAACTTGTTGGTACCAATGTCGATAAAATAGTTAGTTCAGTTAGCGAATTAATAGATGATGACATAGTGTATAAAGCTATGAGTAAAGCGCATAATCCGTACGGTGATGGTTTAGCTTGTGAGCGTATTATTAAAGGCTTACTAGAATAAGCCTTTTTTGTAGACTTAATGAAACGATTAACTCTATTACTAAAAATGGACTAATATGGATGTTAACGAAGTTATTAGCCCTTGTGTGCTCATTTATTTTATATTCTCCTAAAGGAAGCCTATGAAAATTATTGTTGTAGGTACTGGGTTTGTTGGATTGTCAAACGCCATGTTATTAGCCCAAAATAACGAAGTGGTTGGTTTAGATATTGATGAATGTAAAATTAAATTGTTAAACAACAAGTCTTCTACCGTTTTAGATCCATTAATAAGCGAATACTTACTTCGCAATGATATTAACTTTATTGCTACCTCTGACAAAGTACGTGCATACAATAATGCCGGTTTTATTATTGTTGCAACTCCTACTGATTACGATAGTGATACAGATAATTTTGATACTAGCTCTGTAGAAAGAGTAATTGAAGAAGCATTAGAAATAAACCCTGATGCAACGATAGTTATTAAATCTACCGTTCCGGTTGGCTTTACTTCATCTATATCAAAACGCTTGAAGACACAAAATATTATCTTTTCGCCTGAGTTTTTACGTGAAGGTAAGGCGCTTTACGATAACCTGTATCCGTCACGTATTGTAGTGGGTGAGCAAAGCGAGCGAGCAGCAACATTTGCAGGTTTACTTAAGCAAGGTGCTATAAAGCAAGATGTTGAGGTGCTATTTACCGACTCAACAGAAGCTGAAGCAATAAAGCTTTTCTCTAATACGTACTTAGCAATGCGAGTGGCATATTTTAATGAGCTTGATAGTTATGCTGAAGCACATGGATTAAGTAGTAAGCAAATTATTCAAGGGGTTGGTTTAGACCCACGCATAGGTAACCATTACAATAACCCTTCATTTGGTTATGGTGGTTACTGCCTACCTAAAGATACCAAACAGTTATTAGCAAATTACAAAGATGTTCCTAATAACATTATAGGCGCCATTGTCGATGCGAATCGAACACGAAAAGATTTCATCGCGGAATCAATTATTAATCGTAAACCTAAGGTTGTCGGTGTTTATCGGTTAGTTATGAAGTCGGGTTCGGATAACTTTAGAGCCTCTGCCATTCAAGGTATTATGAAGCGCATTAAAGCAAAAGGAATTGAAGTTGTTGTTTTTGAACCCGTACTTGATGCTGATGAGTTTTATCATTCTCGGGTAATCAAAGATTTAAATGAATTTAAGCAGCTTTCAGATGTTATTTTATCAAACCGTATGGTTGATGAACTGGCTGATATTGCTGATAAAGTTTATACGCGTGATTTATTTGGTAGTGATTAAAATATCGTTTAAGGCTTAAGTATACGGGCTGCGAGCGACGGGCTGCGAGGTACGAGTTACGGGCGACGAGGAACGGGTTAAGTTTGACTGGTGTAGCAGCGGTTTTATTTCGTGTCTGGTTAAAGACAAAGGTTCTAGGTATAAGGTAGAGATTAAGCCAAGCACGGTGTTTGGATTAGACGTAGGTGGGGCTTTATGCCGCGCAGGTTTGGTTTATGTTCATGGGCGACGGGCCTAAAACCTAATAACGACGCGGGGTGAACCCGCTACTACAGATATTTAAAAACCTTGCGATGTTAACCGCAAGGTTTTTAAATATCTCGAACCTCGAACCTCGAACCTCGAATTTGTCTCCTCACTTCCCAATCTCAACTTTTACATCATCACCCAGTACTTCCCTATACTTTGTAGCGAGTGCATTTTTAGCGTCATCATCGCCGTGGACTATTTTTATATGGCGGGGTTTTTTGCGCATACCGGTTACAAATTTAATTAAACCAGTTTGATCGGCGTGGGCGCTGTAGCCGCTTATTGTGTGTATTTTGGCGTTAATATTAATGTGGGTATTATTTATAAATACATAGCCATTTTTTGGGCCATAGGTTTGTATGTCGCGACCTAAAGTACCTCTGCCTTGGTAACCTACAAATAGTACGTCGGTGGTTTTGTCGATTAAAAATCGCTCTAGGTAGTTAACTATTCGTCCGCCGGTGCACATACCGCTTGCAGCTAGGATAATTGCAGGTTTTTGGCGGGTGGCTAGGTAATTTATTAACGCTAAGTGCTCGCTATGGGTATTTATTGTAGTGAGGTTTTCAAAGTCGAGAGGATGGCGGCCTTTGGCTACTTTTTGTTTTGCTTCTTCATCCCATAAATATTTAAATTTTCGATACTGCTGAGTAAAATTAGTCGCCATCGGGGAGTCGAGTATTACTTGTATTGTGCGCCAAGGTGAGTTTTTAGTTGAGGCATGAATTAGCTGTTCAAGTTCGTATAACAGCTCTTGTGTACGGCCTATACTAAATGCAGGCACAAGCACGATACCGTTGTCGGCAACTGCGCGCTCAATCACAGCTTTTAAGGTTTGCGTACGTTGTTTTCGTCCTTGATGGTTTTTATCACCATAGGTTGACTCAATTACTAAGGTATCGGCTTTATAGGGCGCTTTAGGTGCGGGTAGCAAAGGCGTATAGGGCGCCCCTAAATCACCTGAAAATACGACCCGATGGCAGTTTTTAGCTTTACGAGTTGGTATGCTTATATCTATTTCAACATAAGCGGAGCCTAAAATGTGCCCTGCTCGTTGTAGACGGGCTTTGGCTATGTGTTCACCTTTGCAAGGAAGCTCAAACCAGGTTTTAAAATCAACTTCAATAATTTGCTGTTTAAGTAACCTTAGGCAGGTATCTATTATTTTTTGATCGCGTGTGACGCCCACTTTTAATGCATCTTCAATCACTAGTGGCAGTAAACTAGCCGATGCAATAGAGGTAAATATGGGTCCTTTAAAGCCAGCCATTAATAAGTAGGGGATTCGGCCAACATGATCGATGTGACAATGGGTAACGATCAGCGCGCGGACTGTATCTATATTAAATTCAATATTAAGATCATCAACAGAATCTTCACCTTGAAATAGTCCGCAGTCAATTAGAAAAGAGCTTTGATCGTTTATTATCAGCTGGTGGCACGAGCCTGTTACGCCATTTACCGCTCCGTGGTGAAGTATTTGCATTTTATGTCCTTATGTTTTGGCTGCGGGCCTCGGGTTACGGCTCGAAGCTCGAATCCTAGCACTTAGAGCCTAAGTCTTTATTTTATAGGTAAATATAGCAGGTATTTTAATGTGGGAGGGTCTTTATACCGTAACGGACGAGCCACGAGCCAAGAGGACCTAGCACCTTGCTCCTAATACTGACGCGGGATGAACCCGTCTACAGGCATAAAAAAACCTTGCGATGTTAACCGCAAGGTTTTTAAATATCTCGAACCTCGAACCTCGAACCTCGAACCTCGAACCTCGAACCTCGAACCTAGCTCTTAAAAGCGTCTTGTAGTGGTGGCACTACTTGCTTTTTACGGCTTAATACGCCGTCTAGCCATACTTTACCGTCTTCTGGTTTTTCACCATAAGCTTGCTCAACTAGGCTAGCATCGTCTGATGCAATTAGCATTTGTGAGCCTTCTTTCATAATGTCGGTCAGAAGTAAAAATACCGAGTGACGACCGCCTTCTTCTTTAAGCTTCGCGATGTCGGCTTCAAGATCGGCTTTAATCTCGTCAAATACCGCAAGGTCAATAACTTCTAACTGACCAATACCAACGAGGTTACCGTTCATGTTAAAGTCTTTAAAGTCACGCATTACTAAGTCACGTACTGGCGTATCTTCAACGGCTGATTTAACGCGGAACATGTCCATGCCTAGTTCTTTAAAGTCTTCAATGCCTGCAATTTCTGCAAGCGCTTCAACACATTTAATATCGGCAGTAGTACAGGTTGGTGATTTGAAGATAACCGTGTCGCTTAAAATAGCGCAAAGCATAATGCCAGCAATATCTTTAGGGATCTCAACGTTGTAGAAGTCATACATCATTTTAATAATGGTGTTAGAACAACCAACAGGGCGGATCCAACACTCAAGTGGTGTTGATGAGGTTAAATCACCTAGCTTGTGATGATCTACCACGCCCACTACGCGAGCCTGATCAATATCGTCAGGTGCTTGGGTTTTTTCTGTGTGGTCTACAATATAAACGTCTTCGCCAGCGTAGCTAAGTTTTAGCTCAGGTGCTTCAAAACCGAATTTATCTAAAATAAATTGTGTTTCAGGTGAAACTTCACCTAGGCGAGTTGGGATTGCTGGTTCATCAATTTGGTTTTTTAAATAAGCCAGTGCAATTGCACCACATATTGAATCTGAATCTGGGATTTTATGGCCCACTACATACATTGACATGACTAAACTCCTTAAAATTTGCCGATATTCTAGCAAAGTCTTTGGGTTTTAACATATAGACAGTGTAATTAAGTTTTGGTTACACTTTAAATCGATATTATTAATTGGAAGACCCACATGCAACTCGGCCGAAAAGGTTGGAACAATGTTATTATTTTTTCGATGTTGATTATGATCTTCTTTTTAAATGGACTGCATAAAAACATAGGGAATGATGAAACACAGGCGCAATTTCAGCCACTACTTCCTGTGCAAAGTTTTGTATTAACACTTAAATTTATCGACCAAAAAATTGACCGTATTGGCACTAGTTGGCGTACTACTACTTTGCAAAAAAATGTACCGCTTAGTTGGCAAGGCTCAGAGCAGCAACTTAGTGAGCTAGTTTATTTATGGCAAAATACCGCGTTGATGACCACCATCACACCTGATGCGCTTGATATGAATAAGCCACTATCGGTAGCCACGTTTGAACTCGCCGGTGAGCCCCTACCTTGGGTGTACTTATTATTTGAGGCGAATGGTCAGTATTATCTATTCGATAAAACCAGTCAGCGATTATTGTTGCTCGATTTAACTACTGCAAAACAATTATTTCCAAGTTTTACCTTTTCATAAGTGAGTTTTATTAATGCCTGAATTACCAGAAGTAGAAGTTAGCCGTATGGGTATTACCCCCCATGTGCTAAACCAAGTTGTGACTAAGGTAAATATTCATAATGCCAGTATGCGCTGGCCTGTGCCAGATGAGGTGTATCAACTTGAGGGGTTAGTGGTTAGCAGTATTGAACGACGTGCAAAATACTTATTGTTAGAATGCGAGCTAGGCTCGGCTATATTGCATTTAGGTATGTCGGGTAACTTGAGGGTTGTGAACGCCAATGAGCCACTTAAAAAGCATGACCATGTTGAGTTTATTTTAGCGAATAATAAGGCGCTGCGTTTAAACGATCCACGTCGCTTTGGTTGCTGTTTATGGCAAGCCCCCAATGAAGAGCATAAGTTACTTGCTAAATTAGGCCCCGAGCCACTCACCGATGACTTTTTTGCTAAACGTGTTTATGAGCAATCTCGTAATAAAAAAGTGCCTGTTAAACAGTTTATAATGAATAACGCCGTGGTGGTGGGGGTTGGTAATATTTACGCTAACGAATCATTATTTAAAGCAGGTATCGATCCGCGAAAAGAAGCAGGTAAGGTAAGCCTTAAACGCTACCAAGCGTTAATCCCAATTATAAAAGACACCCTAGCCGCAGCAATTACTCAAGGCGGCACAACGCTGAAAGACTTTGCCCAAAGTGACGGTAAGCCAGGCTACTTTGCGCAGCAGCTATTAGTGTATGGCCGAAAAGGCCAGCCTTGTGTAAATTGCGACACAGCACTAACAGAAATTCGTCTAGGCCAACGCAGCACCGTTTTTTGTGAGGTGTGTCAGAAATAATAAAGGTATTAGGTGTTAGATTTTAGATAGAGGTTAAAGTTCACGGGCGACGGGTAACGAATTACGGACGTCGGGCTATGGATTACGAACCCCGAATCTCGAAGCTCGTACCTCGCCCCCTGTAGCCCGACACTCGAGCCTAAAACTTTTTGCGGAAAAAACAACCGGCCGGTAGCAATGTAGTTTAAGTGCTGGTATACTCCCGCGTCTGCCACGTTGCGTTCTATGTCCTCATATAGTTTAGCCACTTGTGAGCGGCGAAAAAGTCTAAAACTCGAAGGGGTTGTAGCATACTTAGAGCGGTAGTTAATAATAACTACCTGTGGTTTTAATTGAAAAACATTGGATTTTTATAAATGAAAACGTTTGTTGCTAAACCAGAAACAGTAAAACGTGACTGGTACGTAGTTGACGCTGAAGATAAAACTTTAGGTCGCATCGCTACTGAAATCGCTCATCGCCTACGCGGTAAGCACAAAGCTGAGTACACACCACACGTAGATACTGGTGATTACATCATCGTTATCAACGCTGAGAAAGTTACTGTTACTGGTAACAAATTCAAAGATAAAGTGTACTACGCTCACTCTGGTTTCCCAGGTGGTCTTAAGTCTACTACTTTTGATAAACTTCAAGCTGCAAAGCCTGAAATGATCATCGAAAAAGCTGTTAAAGGCATGTTGCCACGTGGTCCTTTAGGCCGCGCTATGTTCCGCAAACTTAAAGTTTACGCGGGTACTGAGCATAACCATGCTGCACAACAGCCTCAGGTTCTAGACATTTAAGGAGCACTATCATGGCAAATCAATACTACGGTACAGGTCGTCGTAAAAGTTCAAGTGCTCGCGTATTCTTACGCCCAGGCACTGGTAACATCGTAATCAACAAGCGCTCTTTAGAAGAGTACTTTGGTCGCGAAACAGCACGCATGGTTGTTCGTCAAGCTCTTGAGCTTGTAGACATGACTGAAAAATTTGACCTTCACATCACCGTTGCCGGTGGTGGTACTACTGGTCAAGCTGGTGCTATCCGTCACGGTATCACTCGTGCACTTATGGAGTTTGACGAGTCACTACGTCCACAACTTCGTAAAGCAGGTTTCGTTACTCGTGATGCACGTAAAGTTGAACGTAAGAAAGTGGGTCTTAAGAAAGCGCGTAAGCGTCCACAGTTCTCAAAACGTTAATTTTTACGTTATCAAGAATTCAAAAACCCAGCTTATGCTGGGTTTTTTGTTTTGTAGCTATAAGATTTTGGTTCAAGGTTCAAGGTTCAAGGTTCAAGGTTCAAGGTTCAAGGTTCAAGCTATAAGTTTGATCTAAGCTTTGTGTCTTTCTTATTTTATAGTTATAAGTTAAGCATGTTTTAGCTGACTGGTTATGTTATGAGGTTTGAAGATTTAAGGGTATGGCAACGTTCAGCCGATTTAGCTTGCGAGATTTATTTACATTTTAAGCAGAGCAAAGAGTTTGGTTTAAAAGATCAAATAACACGATCTGCACTTTCAATTTCTTCAAATATAGCAGAGGGTTATGAACGAATAACTCCTAAAGATTATATTCGATTTTTATCATACTCTAAGGGGAGTTGTGGAGAATTACGCTCTCAAATTTACATTGCACTAAAAATAGGTGAAGTTGACACGACAGAGGCTAGTGAATGGATTGAGGAGACTCGTGAACTTTCCCGTATGATTTCAGCATTGATGAAATCAATCGATGCTTGGGATTAAGAGGTTCAAAATTAAATATTCATTCAAAAATATATGAGTATGTTTGACCTTTAACCTTTAACCTTTAACCTTCAATTCTCCCCTTACGACTAATGTCGACATTAGCTTGATCAAAATAGGCAAAGCATGCGTATTTATTGAACGAAAGCTTAAAAATGACCGACTAACGCAAAAAAAGTTAAATAATTATCGCAATTAGTTTAAATCCATCAGTTAATTGGTGAATTTTTTTGCTACAATTGGCGGGCAAATAAAGTGAATGAGTTTAATGTCGCCAAATTCAGTTGTTACTGTACTTAGTTGGTGAGATTGTACTTGTTTACAAATTGTTTTTACGGAAGCGATACTATAGTCATTTGGTTTCATACTCGAGCTTACTTAATCAACTATTTGAGCAAGTCAGGTTTATTCGAGCAGGAGGCTGTGAATAACCTTGTTTTAAACAAGGGTTTTAATTATGATCGTTTCTCTTTTAAAATTCGAAAAATTAACCTGCTGTAACTGATGTTCTCAATATAGCAAGTGTTGAGAATCATAGTGGAGATAAGTGGATGAGCAATGCGCCTGTAGACAATGGCCGACGTCGCTTTTTAACCATAGCTACCTCTGTTGTTGGTGGTGTTGGTGCGGCTGGGGCTGCTGTTCCTTTTATTGCGTCTTGGAATCCAAGTGAGCGAGCTAAATCTGCGGGTGCGCCTGTAGAAGTAGATATCAGCAAACTTGAGCCAGGACAATTAATACGTGTCGAGTGGCGTGGTAAACCTGTATGGGTTGTATCACGTACCCCAAAAATGCTTGAGCAGATGAAAGAACATGAAGGTCAACTTCGTGATCCGCAATCGCAAGAGCCACAACAATTAGAATCATCAACCAATGATTTCCGTTCATTACGCCCAGAGATTTTTGTCGCTGTAGGTATTTGTACGCATTTGGGTTGTTCACCTAGCTTTTTACAAGGTGGCTTTGGTGAGAAAGTGGAAGGGACTGATGATGGTTTTTACTGTCCATGTCACGGTTCTAAGTTTGATATGGCTGGCCGTGTATTCCAATCGGTACCTGCACCATTAAATTTAGAAATTCCACCATATACTTTTCTTGATGAGACCACTATTTTAGTGGGCGAAGAACAAGGGGTGGCCTAATGTTTGGTAAAATTGTTGAGTGGATAGACGACCGTATCCCAATGACACGTGTTTGGAATATGCACATTGCACAGTATCCAGCACCGAAAAACTTTAACTTCTGGTACTTCTTCGGCTCTCTAGCTATGTTAGTACTAGTAAACCAAATACTTACAGGTATTTGGTTAACGATGAACTATGTACCATCTGCTGAAGGTGCATTTGCATCAGTAGAATACATCATGCGTGATGTAGAGTACGGTTGGTTATTACGTTATTTGCATTCAACGGGTGCATCTGCGTTTTTCATCGTTGTTTACATGCACATGTTCCGTGGCATGATATACGGTTCTTACCAAAAACCACGTGAATTACTGTGGTTATTCGGTATGTTCATTTTCTTAGCCCTAATGGCTGAAGCATTCATGGGTTACTTATTACCATGGGGCCAAATGTCGTTCTGGGGTGCACAGGTAATCATTTCATTATTCGGGGCTATCCCGGTTATTGGTGATGACTTAACACTGTGGATCCGTGGTGACTATGTAATTTCAGGTGCAACGCTTAACCGCTTCTTCGCATTACACGTAATTGCACTGCCATTGGTTATTGTTATCTTAGTATTTTTACACATTGTTGCACTACACGAAGTGGGTTCTAATAACCCAGACGGTATTGATAACAAACGTAAAAAAGGAACTGTGGCTGAAGAAGACAAGCCTAAATTTAAGTTCCATGAATACTACACTGATAAAAAAGACATTATTGATGCGATTCCGTTCCACCCTTATTACACAGTAAAAGATATTGTGGGCGTGGTTGGTTTCTTAATCTTGTTCTGCTGGGTTGTGTTCTTTATGCCTGCTATGGGTGGTTTCTTCTTAGAAGCGCCAAACTTTGAAGCAGCTAACCCACTTAAAACACCAGAGCATATTTTCCCTGTTTGGTACTTCACGCCATTCTATGCAATCTTACGTGCAATCCCTGACAAACTAATGGGTGTTGCAGCAATGGGTGCATCAATTGTTGTGCTAGCATTATTACCTTGGATTGACCGTGGTTCGGTTCGTTCAGTTCGTTACCGTTGTGGTTTCCACAAATGGAACATTGCAGGTTTTGTTGTTACTTTCGTTCTTTTAGGTTGGGTTGGTGCTACACCACAAACTGATTTTAAAACGATTGTTTCGCAAGTCTGTACTGTGACTTACTTTATGTTCTTCGTACTGTTATTCGTTTACAGTAAGAATGAAAAAACTAAGCCATTGCCTGAGAGGTTAACGAAATGATGAAAAAGCTATTAATAGGTTTATTTGCTTTATCAGTAAACGTGTTACCTGCAATGGCGGCAGGCCCGTCAGTTCCTCTAATGGAAGCGGGTAACGATATATCTGATCAACCTTCTTTGCAGCGTGGCGCAAAGTTGTTCATGAACTACTGTCTTGGTTGTCACCAAATGCAGTATCAACGTTATGAACGTACTTTCCGTGACATTGGTATTCCAACAGAGATTGGTCAAGAGCAACTTATTTTTGATGGTTCAAAAGTGGGTGGTCATATCCTTAACGCGATGGCAAAAGAAGATGCTGCAAAATGGTTTGGTGCGGCTCCGCCGGATCTAACTAACGTTGCGCGTGTGCGTGGCAGTGATTGGATTTACACCTATTTAAAATCGTTTTACAAAGATGAATCTCGTCCGTTTGGCGTAAATAATACGTTATTCCCATCGGTGGGTATGCCACATGTTCTTCAAGAGTTGCAAGGTGTTCCTACTGCAATTACTGAAGAAGTAACAGTAGATGGTAAAACAACCACTCATATTACTGGTACAAAAACAGATGGTACGGGTGAATTAAGTGTAGATGAATATGACCAAGCAGTTCGTGATTTAACGAATTTCCTAGAGTATGTAGGTGAACCTACACGTCTCGAGTCGGAAGCGCTAGGTATTAAGGTAATCGGATTTTTAATTATCCTATTTATCTTGGCATTTATGCTGAAGAAAGAATACTGGAGAGATGTTCATTAAGTTTGAACATATTTAAAGGTAATTTTGCAATAGGGGCTTAAGCCCCTATTGCTGTTTTAGTTATTTAATGGAGGTAGGCATGGCCGTAGCTGCCAATAAGCGCCCTGTAATGACCCTTTTTTCTGGTGCTAACTGTATGTATAGCCACCAAGTACGCATTGTACTTGCTGAAAAAGGTGTAAGTGTAGATATTCATATGGCTGAAAAGGATAACCTGCCAGAAGCACTTCACGAAATTAACCCTTACGGCACAGTGCCAACACTGATTGACCGTGAGCTTGGTTTATATCAGGCAAACATCATCATGGAATACCTTGATGAACGTTTTCCTCATCCTCCACTAATGCCTGTATATCCGGTCATGCGTGGTCGTAGTCGATTAATGATGCACCGTATTGATACTGATTGGTACAGCCTAGCTGAAAAAATCATTAACAACACATCTGATGCCGCGCAAGCTCGTAAAGAGCTGACAGAAGCATTACTTGCAATAGCACCAATCTTTAGTGAAGCGCCTTACTTTATGAGTGAAGAGTTTAGCTTAGTTGATTGTTACTTAGCACCACTATTATGGCGTTTACCAGAGTTTGGTATTGAGCTTAATGGTGCAGGCTCTAAAGAACTTAAAGAGTATATGATCCGTTTATTTGAACGTGAATCATTCCAAGCTTCTTTAACTGAAGCAGAGCGTGAGATCCGTTTATAATGACTTCTAATCGTCCTTATTTACTACGCGCTTTTTTTGATTGGATTGTTGATAACGAATGCACGCCACACTTAGTGGTGAATGCTGACTTTCCTGCAGTGCAAGTGCCAACACAGTTTGTCCAAGATGGCCAAATTGTATTGAACATAAGCCCTTCGGCGGTTACGCAGTTTTCGTTAGATAATACTCAGCTTAGCTTTAACGCGCGCTTTGGCGGCCAGCCAATGCAAGTGTACGTGCCTTTAGGGGCTGTACTTGCAATATATGCACGTGAAAATGGCGAAGGCACGGTCTTTACTGCAGATGAGTTTTTAGAGGACGAAGACGATTTTGCTCCAGAGCTTGAAAGTGTCGATTCATCACCAGAGATAGTTGATGAAACGCCAGCTCCCAAGCCTGAAAAGAAAAAAGGCTCACATTTACGCGTTATAAAATAGCCCGTAAATGTTAGAAAAAAACCGCTTAATAAGCGGTTTTTTTTATGTCTGTATAAATATGAAAGTTTACGGGCAACGGGCAATGGGTAGCGGGCGGCGAGAGGCGGGTTAAGATTGATTGGTGCAGCAGCGGGTTTACACCGCGTCTGGTCTAAAGTGAAGAGCAGGTTTTAGGTATTAGGTCTAGGTGTTAGGTAGAGATTAAGCCAAGCAGGGTGTTTGGGTTCACGGCATTGGGCAGCGGGCTGCGAGAGGCGACCAACGGGCCTAGAGACTCGAATTAATTAGTTGGGCTAATGGTTGTTGTTTTCTCATTTACTCCTCATTCACTTCTCTTTGTGCAAAAAGATTTTAAAGAGATTTTATTCACCACAGAGTGGGCAGAGCACACAGAGGAAATGATTAAAGGCATGTTTTATTTGTCCTGTCTTCTCTGTGTAGCGCGAAGCGTCTCTGTGTACTCTGTGGTTCAAAATGGTTTTGTAGGCGGGGCTTTATGCCGCGCATTTTACTAAACCCTGCGTGAGGTAAACTCCCGCCTACAGGTATAAAAAAACCTTGCGATGTTAACCGCAAGGTTTTTAAATTTCTCGAACTTCGAACCTGAGACTTTTACAAATACTCAAATACTTTAACTACTCGCTCTACGCCAGAGATGTTGCGAGCTATATTAACGGCTTGGTTTGCTTCAGCGTCAGATACTAGCCCCATTAAGTATACTTCGGCATTTTCAGTCACTACTTTTATATTATTACTGCTGATATTTTCAGCCGCTAAAAGCTGCGCTTTTACTTTTGAGGTTAACCATGAATCGTGTGTTTGCGTGGTGATACCAATATTAGAGCCAATGCGAAGTTGGTTATGAATTTTGCGGATACCAGATAGGTTCTCAATGGTTTTAAACGCTTGGTTTTTCATTTCTTGGTTAGGCACTTGGCCTACCATTAAAACCACGCCATTTACGCTTATAACGCTGATATGAGCAAACTTGTTAAGGCGTTCATCTTCACTAATAGCAATGCTGGCTTTTATTTCAATGTTGTTGTCGTCTATTTGTGACCCAATGGTTCGTCTATCGTTAGCGGCAGTAACAGCACTGGCTGTACCGGCGACCACAGCAGCGGCACAGCCTTGTAATAACACAACAGTGCCTAAAATAATTAGGGAGCGTTTAAACATAATTTTCGTCCTGAGGGAAAAGAGTTAAATCCACCAACTCACTTAAACAGTGAAGGTTCACTAAATGCGATTCAATAATGCGACTCGGGCGTTTAGACGGCGTACGAATTTCTACATCGTTATGGCCAAGCAAGCCAACGAGTTCGCCGCCATCATCGCCTACCATTACTATGACCTTCATATCTTTGGTAAGTGCCGCTTCTACTGCAGAAATTATGTGTTTTTCATTACCATTAATGGCAAGTACCAATAATAAGTCACCTTGCTGAGCAAAGGCGCGAACTTGGCGTGCAAAGGTATCGTGGTCATCTATTTGATTGCCTTGGCCAAGGTTAATATTTTCTTGTGAGAGAGCGATTGCAGGTAAGCAAGGGCGTTCTGTTTCGTAAAAATTAACCAGTACGCCTGCCATGTGTTGCGCCAGCATATGGCAATTTGCAGTACCGCAACAGATCAACTTATTCCCATTGATCAGGCTTTGTGCAATGGTAAATGCCGCTGATTCTAACGCGCTTGGCAACACTTCGCCTGCGGCTATTTGAACTTGAATACTTTCTTTAAAAATTTCTTTAATTGTATCTTGCATGGGTTACCAACAATTTATCTCTAATTCTGTGTGAGCTCACACCGGCTTTATTAAAAGGTAATTATTTTAGGCGTTAGCTAATGTTTAACTGTATGCTCAACATGAAGCTGTTGTAATCGTCTTATTTTTATACATCAGACATTAAAATACGTTTTTCAGCCAGTTAATATGTAATGACGGTTCGCCTGTTATAGCTACGTAATCAATACGTAATGGCTGGTTTTTTAAGTTTTTAGCACCAAGGTAATGATAAATAGTGCGCTTTAACTTAGCTTGCTTTTGCGGGCTTAGCGCATAATTAGCGCCGCCTTTTATGTTATTTTTACGAAACTTAACTTCAACAAACACTAAGATGTCACCGTCTTTCATAATGACATCAAGTTCGCCGTAGGGGCAGTAGTAATTACGCTCAATCGCTTTTAAACCTTGCGCTTCTAAATACTTTTGCGCTTGGCGCTCATAATACTGGCCTTTTTCACGACTATTTTGCCACAGCTGTTTAAACCACGACATGCTAACCCCTTAGTTAATTATGGTTATGCCATCGTTTGCTGATTGCATAAATAGCGGCACAGGGCGTTGCGTCTTTAATTCCACTGGGTTTATACGGCGATTGCTGTACTGCGCCCATTGCAGTGAACGTTCAATATCACCGGCACTATTAATGGATAATTTACCGCTTAAGCCTGAAAAGTATTTATCGGGTGTAATGCTCAGCTGTCTAATATCATTCAGCATGGCGACGGCATCGTAGGCCATGGCAAATAAACGTTGGCTAATATCAGCCTGTTCAGGCCATAAATCATTATATTGCTTACGTAGATTATGCTGCGTAATTTGTGAGTCTAACATCCAAGGAAGTTCGGTAAAGTAAAGCCCATCTAAATCGCCTTTGTCAGTGGTATCTATTTGCTTACTATGACTTTTAGAGCTGGCGTAAATAGGGATTCTGTCGGCAAAGGTGCTTACGTTAACATCCAGATAAGGCTTAATTAATCGGGTCTCTATGGCGTCACCTAATATATAAATTGCATCAATATCGCCACGTGAACGGGTTTCACTTTCTACTTCTTTATTAAAAAGTGTTTTAACCGATTTAATACGCTCTTTTGATTTATCAACTTCTAGCAAGCTGGTAATGGTATTGGGCATATCTTTATTGTCGTTGTAAAAGCCAACTTGTGTGGTTGTTTCACTATAGCGTTGCCATTGCAGGTTAAAGTAGTCAATTAAGCGCTGACCATTGGTATTATTTGGCGCTAGCAACATAGGTTTTTGATAACCTTGCGCTAAAAAATGCTCTAGAGTTTGTTGTACTTCATGCTCAGGATTAAGCGCAAAAAAGTAGTGCTGCAAAGAGGTTCGTTCGCCATCAAAGGTATTTAAATGTAATGTGGGTATATCGAGTAATGTATTGGTATTAGCGAGCTTATCTATATTGGCTTTTAATAGCGGGCCAATAACAAAGTCTGGTTGTAATTGCGAAATCTGTGCGCTCAACGCTTCGGTTTCGGTATTTTCATCAATAAACAGCGTTTCGCTAATCTCTTTTTTATCAAGTGCAGCCAGTATGCCGGCTTTTAATGCATCCCCTAAGCGCTTGTTAGCACCTGACTGAGGTAATAGCACAACTAAGCGTTCAATATTTAGTGGTGCTAATTCATTGGCGTAAGTATCTTGTTTTGGTAAAACATTGCTACCAGGGTGCCCAAGGTAACGGCGGCGCCAATTATTAATCGCTTGGTCTAAATCAACAGAGCTGTTGGCATAAACCTGATGATACAAAGCTAAGTTAACCCAGCCTTGTTGAATAACCGAGCCACGGTTAAATCGCTCTAATGCGTATGAAGAAAGCTGCTTTAAATTATGCCAAAGTGCGTCATTAAGTTTAGGGATAGAAATATTATTTTTTGCTACCGATTCAGAGGCAGCAAAAAAGTAAGGAGCTGCACGTTTTGGTAAGTCTTGCGACGCAAAAATGCTGGCAGTTAAAAATTGGTGCCAAGCAAAATGCTCAGGTTGCTTAAGTTGCCCCCCAAGCGTGTTTAGTACCTCAAGTGCTTGCTGATTTTTATTTTGCTCTTTTTGCGCAAAGGCAATGTATAAACGATTTTGAATTTGATCAACACTGGCGGTAAGTGCAAGTTCAGTGCATATTTTTTCGAGTAGTGGCCAGTTTTCTTCTGTAATTGCGCTATCACGAGCACTATAAAGCAGCTGGATTTTATCAGCGCCATAGCGGTTTTGCGCTAATTGGTAAATAGATTGCGCATTTAGTGCTTCATTTTTCAGCGTATTGGCACTGTTACTTAAGTTATCGCTGGTTTTAATTGGTTTTTCGGTTGTGCTACACGCCGATAACCCTGACAATATAATTAATAGACTAACTAGTTTAAGTCGCACAAAGATTTCCCATACGTTAACGCGATTTGCTTATATTACTGACTGACGCAGGAGACCTCAATGTTAAATGAGGAGAATTCACAGAAAATTGGCACTCTTTACGTTGTTGCCACCCCAATCGGCAATTATGACGACTTAAGTCAGCGTGCAATCGCGACATTATCGCAGGTTGACTTAATCGCGGCTGAAGACACTCGCCATACTGGTAAGCTACTTAGCCACTTTGGTATTAAGGCTAAAACCTTTGCGTTACATGACCATAATGAAAAGCAAAAAGCGCAGCAAATTATCGACCAACTTAATCAAGGGTTAAATATTGCATTAGTTTCTGATGCAGGCACGCCGCTTATAAGCGACCCTGGCTATGCGGTGGTTAACTTATGTCGTGAGCAGGGCGCAAGTGTAACACCCGTGCCTGGCGCATGTGCTGCTATTACGGCGGTATGTTGTTCTGGGTTACCTACTGACCGTTTTCAATTTATTGGTTTTACACCTGCTAAAAGTAAAGCGCGACAAGACTTTTTTATAGATGCGGTTAACTCAAGTATTACCAGTATTATGTATGAAAGTACCCATCGTATTATGGCAAGCCTTGACGATTTAGAAGTGGCGCTAGGTAGTGAGCAGCAAGTGGTATTTGCCAAAGAGCTAACTAAAACCTTTGAAACCTTTTTTAATGGCACAGTGAGTGAGTTAAAGCAGTTTTTAACTGACGATCCTACCAAGCAACGCGGTGAAATAGTACTCATGCTGCCAGGGAAAGCTAAGGTAGTTGACGATATTCCGCCAGAAGCCCGTAAAATGTTAGCGTTACTTGAAAACGAAATGCCAATGAAAAAAGCGTGTGGTGTAGTAGCCGATTACTTCGGTATGAAAAAAAACGCGCTGTATAAAACAATTATTGAAGAAAAACAGTAAATGTTTACTGCGTAGTGCGGTGCTCTCATGTATACTGCGCGCCGAGTTAGCCAAGATAATCGCTGCCTGTGACGAAAATGATCAGGGGGAGGAAAGTCCGGGCTCCACAGGGCAGAGTGCCAGTTAACGGCTGGGGGGCGTGAGCCCACGACAAGTGCAGCAGAGAGAAGACCGCCAATCTTCGGATTGGTAAGGGTGAAAGGGTGCGGTAAGAGCGCACCGGGCCGCTAGTAATAGTCGGTTGCAAGGTAAACTCCACTCGGAGCAAGACCAAATAGGGTTCCTTATGGCGTGGCCCACGTTGGAACCGGGTAGGTTGCTTGAGCCATAGAGCAATTTATGGCCTAGACGAATGATTATCACTTTCTTCGGAAAGGACAGAACCCGGCTTACCGGCTAACTCACTCATTCAATAAAAAAGCCCGCAGTTAACGCTGCGGGCTTTTTTGTGTTTGAGACAAGCTGTCAGGTTCCAGGCGGGAGGGGGGCGGCGAGCTTCGGGTTGCGGGCTTAAAACCTAACCCCGACGCGAGACTAAGTATCGCTTTAAGGCATAAAAAACCTTGTAATGTTAACCGCAAGGTTTTTAAATTTCTCGAACCTCGAACCTCGAACCTCGAACCTCGAACCTCGAACCTCGAACCTCGAACCTATCTATATAATATTTTTTCCCTGCTCCGGATCGCGCGATTCATCGGCTTGCTCGCGAATATCATCCGTATCACTGCTTACATCATCAATACTGTGTTCATGCTCTGTGGTTTTATGTTTTTGAGTATGTGGTTTCTCTTTAGTTTTTTCTGTTGTCTCTGTTTTAGCTTCGCTTGCTGTGGGGTAAATATCTTCACCTTGGCTATTGAGTAATACACGCTCTCTAGCATCGTCAGGCATACTTATATTATGTTGCGTAAAACTGTTAATTAACTCTCGCATTAGCTGTGAGGCTACTTTAACAATGCTGTATTGTTCGCCGTTGACCCAAAAGTAAACAGTAAAATTGATAGTGGCGGAGCCTAAGTTATCAACCAATACTTGAGGAGGTGGATCGCTAAGCACAGAGTTTTGTTTTTTTATAACACTAATAGCAAGACTTTGTGCGCCGCGAATGTCATTATCGTAGCCAATACCGATTGTGAAATGACCGCGCATCTTTGGATTAGCGGTTAAGTTTTTAATGGTATTTTTATACACAGTCGCATTGGGTATTTGAATATGATTGCCATCGAAGTCAACTAAAGTGGTTGCCCGTGCAGTTACTTTTTTAACTATACCTATTCTGCTATCTACTTCTATTACATCATCAATTTTAAATGGACGTTGTACACTCAAAAGTAAACTGGCAATAAAGTTCTCAGCAATATCCCGAAAGGCAAACCCTAAAATAAGGCCTATTAACCCAGTGCCACTCATAATAGCGACCGCGAATTCAGTCAAGCCAGCCAAACGTAAGAAAAGGTAAAACCCAAGTAAAATAATTAAGGTACTAATACCACGCCTAGCAACTAGGTGTACTAATTTACTGTTGGTTATGTAAGTAACGGGCTTTATTAACAAGCGTGATAATGGGGTGGCGATTAAATAACTAATCACCAAAATAATAATCCCTAGAAACAAAGTGGGCAGTAATTGCACGAATGAGTGTAGTAATTGCACGCTTTGCTCTTTTAAAAAGTCCCATGAAACCGAGTTTGGCTGAACGGTGTCGATTGCAGGAATAGATGCGTTATTAGCGAGTGTTGCAATTAAAGCGCTGAGCATAGGAGCCATCCGTGTTAGGTTGAGTTAATTAGGGTCTGTGTAAAACAATAGCAGCAAGTTTAATACCAAGGAGTATTTGTTTGGCAAACATCTTGCAATTAATTAGGAAAAGGGAGTTAACTATGAGTGACTTTAAGCGTGGCCAAAGAGCCAAGCAGCCTAACCATATCCCTCTGCGTGGCTGGTGGGATATTGCAAAGCGAATTATAAAACAAATGAGCCGTGATAATTTATCTTTGGTGGCAGCAGGCGTGGCCTTTTATGCACTTCTTGCTATTTTTCCTGCCATTGCGGCGTTGGTGTCTGTGTATGCTTATTTTGCTTCACCGAATGATATTAGTGCGTATTTAAGTCAATTTATGGCTTTATTGCCGCAAAGTACCCAAGAGATTATTTTGTCTCAGGTTTCGAGTCTTGCGCAAAAGTCTCAAACCAGTTTAAGTCTTAGCGCACTAGGCACTTTACTGATCACTATTTGGAGCAGCTCTAAGGGCAGCCAAGCTTTGATCACCGCGTGTAATATTAGTTATCAAGAATACGAAAAGCGTTCATTTTTTAAGGCGCAACTTGTACGTTTACTATTTTCAGTGGGCGCGATTGTGGTGGCGGTTATAGCATTGGTAATTATCGGTATATTACCGTTAGCACTTAACCTGTTAGGAATAAAAGAAAGTATTGATTTTTTAATCATGCTTATCTCATGGCCATTACTGGCACTAACCTTTAACTTTGCATTGTTAATTTTATATCGTTACGCGCCTCACAGAAAAGCAGCTAAGTGGCGCTGGGTTACCGTAGGCTCATTCACTGCCACAGTATTATGGATTGTGGCATCTTTTGGCTTTTCATTTTATGTATCTCACTTTGCCAGTTACAACGAAACATATGGCTCTTTAGGCGGGGTGGTTATTATGCTTATGTGGCTATTTATTAGCGCTTATATCATTATTTTAGGAGCTACAATTAATGCAGCGTTAGAGCAGCAAACAGCGCAAGACAGCACAGTAGGCCCAGATAAAAAAAGAGGGCAGCGAGGTGCTTATGTTGCAGACCACCTCGATACTAAATAATCTGAACTCTGGATAATAAATCTATCTCAAGCAGCTATTTTCAGCACAATTACGTTGAATCTACAGACCCTAGCTATTAACGCGTAAGTTCGCCTTGTTTTCATTTAAAATCTCTGGCTATACCCGATTACCATCTTTTATATATTTAACTAAGCGTCAATTGCCGTTAGCTGAGCCATGTTTGGCATTTGTGCATGGATTATTTGCTATTTATATTTGTTTAGTTAATTAAATAAATATTATAATGCAAATGGTTATCATTTTTAATTTTATTGCTGTGCTTAATTATGTGGTAGCAGTATAACGTTTCAGGTTTGGACGAAGTGTAATTTGGTTTCTATATGGTGGGACTAAGCTGCATTGATAAGGCAAATAATAATGAATAAAAAACACACTTTTACAGCAACTAAGCGACGCCATATTCTGGCTTGTTTACTTGCGTTAATTACGGCTGTAGTGATGATCCCTGGCATGACTACCTATTTACCTTTCGCTATGGAAGAGCAGATATTAATACCTATAATGCTTTTTCCTTTTATTTGGACTGCGTTATTTATATACGCTTACATGGCTAAAAGCGCATGGCAGCCTTTTATTGTTATGTTAGTTATTTTGTTAAGCCATGCAGGGCTTAGTTTTATGGCTTTACAAGGAGGACAGGGATGAGATCTATTTCACTAAAAAAGCTATTTTTACTGCATAGTTGGGTTGGTATTGTTACAGGTATTTTGCTCTTTATTGTTTGCTTTACCGGTGCGTTAGCTGTACTTAGCCGCCCAGAACTAAAAATTTGGGCCAACCCAGAGTTACATCAATTGGATACAGTGCCAAGTGAAAAGGTGATGACGTTAATTAACCATTATCACCAACAAGTACCAAAAGAGTTTGGTAAAAATATCCACGTGTATTTACCAACTGGGCATAATACGCATTTATTGACGATTTTATTTGAATCTCACGATGGCGATGAAAATTATGACGAAGAGGCTGCTTATGCTTACCAATTTGACCCTCGTAATTTTAATTTGGTAAACCAATATTATGGTGCTGCAGATTATTTTTATGAGCACCGTAAAACTGATGCGCCATCGTTTATTGGGCATTTTCATGCTGACTTACATTTAGGCAGACCAATAGGGCTTATTCTTACTGGCTTTTTAGGTTTAACTTTATTGGTGTCTGTTGTGACGGGCTTATTTATTCACCGCCAAATAATAAAAGAGCTATTTACATTTAGACGTAAAAAAGGTCTTGATGTGGTAGTGAACGATGCACACAAAGTGATGGGTATTTGGGGAAGCGTTTTTCATGCCATCATCGGCTTTACAGGAGCTTTTTTAGGTCTTGCAACCGTTATATTACTTCCCGCCGCCGCTTTTGTGAGTTTTGGTGGAGATCAAGATAAGTTGGTGGAAAAATTTACCGCGATGCCTGAAACCATTGTTTCTAATAATTACCAAGCAACAGCTGTAGATACTATTTTGCTTGATGCCCAAACACGTTACCCAAAAGCGAAAGTTATTGATTTAACTGTTATGGCGCATAATGATGCGAATGCTCAAGTTTACTTACGTCTTATTGGCGGCGATGCAGTTGCATCACAATTACTGCAATACAGCGGAGATGGTAAGTTTAGTAAATCAATGAGTAGCTTTGGTGACATTCCTGGCCCTGCTATTAAAGTACTTGAATTATTATTCCCGCTACACTTTGGTAATTTTGCGGGCGTTTTTGTAAAGTTAGTTTGGGCACTCCTTGGTTTAACTACTGCATTATTACCACTTTCTGGAATTATGATGTGGTTAACCAAGCGCACAAGGGGTAGCAATCCGACTCTTTCTGAAGTGGCTTATCAACGATGGAATAGGGTTATTATCGGTAGCTGTGGAGGCTTAGTATTGGCTACTGCCATATTATTCCCTTTGCAAGTATTACTTAATAACTTCATCCCAGTACAATTGCACAATGGCTACTTCGGACCTTTATTTTTTCTTTCATGGCTAGTTTGGTGTTTATTTGCAGTGTTACCGATTAATTATTATCGTTATTTGCAAGTCACACTGCTTATAACTGGTGGTTCGTGCATGTCTGTGTTGCCTTTAAACATGTTACTGTCGTCAAGCCATGCTTTTAGTTCAAATAACACGCTAGTTACTGTTGTTGATATTAGTTTTTTATTTATTGGTGGCTTAATAATCTATGTAAGTCAGCGGATCATGGCTAAGCGACAAGTACTAATAAAGCCAACAACACAAGAGGTGACTATATGACAGTTATTTATTTAATACTTGGATGTGGATTGTTAGTTGTAAGTAGCTTATTACTAAGATTGATGCGCCCAGCAAGCACTTGGCTAAGTCTCGTTGTGTTTATTGGCGCACTTATCTGTTTTATAGCTGAGTATGGAAGTATTGCAGGTTCTTTTGTTAGTATTGCTTCGGCTTTATTGATAAATTTAATGGTTGCTTTTGTATTTGGTAAATCTATTTCAGTGCGCTAAATTATAGCATTAACATTCCGAAATAAGGGGCAGTTTAGTACCCGCGCTATAACTGAGCGAGCGTATTAACTGCCTTTAGTCTAAATTAATCACTTGGTCTGTTTTTATCAGCTGCATAAACGAGGTTTTGTGCAACGGCTTTGAAAACAAATAGCCTTGGCCATAATCACAACCAGCCTCAAGTAATAAATCCATTTGTAATTTTGTTTCTATGCCTTCGGCAATTACTTTTAAACCAAGCTGATGAGCCATCATAATAATTGCTTCACATAAGGCCAGCTCCTGGCTGTCTTTTTGAATATTATCAACAAAGCGTTTATCGATTTTTAGGTAGTCGGTATCCATTTCTTGTAAGTAAGCAAGCGATGAGTAACCAGTACCAAAATCATCGAGTGCTAATTGCATCCCTGATTTAACCAAGGCTTTTAGGCGGCTTTGGGTCAGTTCTTCAGGATTAACCATCAAGCCTTCAGTAATTTCTGCCACAATGCTCGATGCAGGTAAGTTTGCTGTCTCAAGCATGCCATACCAATCGTCTATACCACTGTCTGTGGTTGCGAGCTGCACCGGCGATACGTTAATACTAATTTGAAATTCATCTTGAATGTGTTTTTTAATATCATTAAGTGTTTGCAGTGCTTCAGTAAATACAAATTGACCGAGCGCATTTATTTGTCTGGTTTCTTCAGCTAAGGGAATAAAGTCAGCTGGGCTGATCAGCCCTTTTTCTGGGTGTTGCCATCGAATAAGCCCTTCGGCTTTATGAACGTGTAAATCATCAAGGGATACAATAGGCTGATAATATAACTCAAATTGCTCTAGCTCTATGGCTGAGCGAAGCTCTTTGAGCAACTGCATTCTTGCATTTGCATCTTCACGCATATCATGTGAGAAAAATTCAAAGTCATTTCGGCCGCTATTTTTTGCCTTATACATAGCTTGATCTGCGGCTTTAAGCAGTTGCTCTGGGTTTTGGCCATCATCTGGCGCGCAGGCAATACCAATGCTGGCACTGATATACACTTTTTCATCTTCAATAAAAATAGTCGAAGCAAGGCTAAGTAGCAGTGATTTTGCTATTTTTTTAATATTATCGCCACCGCGTAAGTCACTAAACACAATAACAAATTCATCGCCACCAATACGGGCTACAAAGTCAGCCTCTTTGGCTGTTTGCACAATTCGCTCAGATACTAATTTAAGTAATCTATCGCCATAATGATGGCCTAACGTATCATTAATATCTTTAAAGTGATCAATATCTAACAGCATAATGACCAGTTTTTGGTCGTGGTTGTTTACGCGCGTAAAGCGTTTATTTAACCGCTCTTTTAGTTCTAGTCGATTAGGTAAGTCGGTTAAATGATCAAAATGAGCTTGTCGCCAAATTAGCTCGTCTGCTTGTTTTTTCTCGGTTAGATCGGTAAAAATAGCAATACGACTAGTTGGGGCTTTATTTTTATCGTAAATAGTATCTATGGTTAACCATTCAACATACAGCTCGCCATTTTTACGACGATTGGTTATTTCACCTTGCCAGCGGCCAGTTTTATTTATTGATTGCCACATGTAGTCATAAAACTCTTTATCATGTTTACCCGATGATAAAATACCCACCGTTTTATTGAGTACTTCTTTTCGAGAATACAAGGTCGTTTTACAAAACGAAGGGTTCACGTCATAAATAATGCCATTTTCATCCGTGATTGCCATACCTTCACTGCTGTTGTTGTAAACTAATGACGCTAAATGCAAAGATTCTTGGTTTTGCTTTCGTTGCGTGATGTTACTAATAACAATTATAAACTCATCCGCTTTTTTCATTGGGCTGATTTTCGCTTCATAAAACTGATTGTCTTGTTTATCTTCAAGCTCAACAGTGACAGGAGCGCTCAGGGTTGTTAAGTATCCTTCAATTTGTTTTAAATTGGCAATAGAGAATAAACACGATAGCTTTTTAGGCGGTGTTGAATGGCTATAATTTAACGATTTAATAAGGCCACCGGTATCAAGTATATTGCCGTTGGCATCTACACGTAAAAAAGCATCAGGTAGTGCATTAAGCAAGCTATTGAGCTCGTCATGTTTATGTTTAAGGCATGCTTCAGCTGTTAAGCGAGTTTCAGCCATATATTTAAAACGATGATAGAGTCTATTTAGCTCAGGACTATTGGGCTGCTCGTTGTCATGAGGCATATTACCGGCTGCTAAGCGGTTAACGGCCTGCGTTAAACTTTTAATCGGGTTTAATATGCTTTTATTAACTAATCGTCTGGCCAATACGGCTAAAAGCAAAATGGTCATTAAAAATCCTAAAACCATTTTTACAAAGTTAATATCTATTTGCTCAAGTGTTTCATCTATTGGTTGAGTAATATAAATAGAGAGCTTATTGTTATTGCCATCACGATAGAGTGTTGTTTGATGGAAAACTCTTCGGATACCATCTTTTCCTTTAAAAATAACACCAGCTTGCAAGTTATGCGCTAAATCGAACTTTTCCAATTTGTTGCCTAGTCTATCGGCTGAAAAAGGGTAGTTAGCTAAAATACTACCGTTAGAGTCAGTAATGACAGCTCTGATTTCTGTCGATAAATTTAAAGTATTAAGTGCCGAGCTCCACCAGTCTAAAGCGATTACGGTCACAATAACGCCTTCAATATCATTGCTTTCATTTAAAATAGGGTAAGCAAAGTTAATACTTTGAGCTTTGAGGCTGCGATCGTGTTGGAAATGGCCAATACTGAACTCTTTACTGGCGAGCGCGTTTTTAAAATAGGGACGGTCACTAATGTTAATATTAGTGTCGCTACTTTTTGAGGTACAAATTAGGTCACCATTTTTATTTACTATACCAATATTCGCGATATTACCATTGAGTGCCTTAACATCTAAAAAATACGCTGGACAAGTAGAGGGTAAAGATTGAATGTTTTTCTGTTTTTTTGCTAAAAACTCAGTAACTTTTTTGACATCATCAATCATGCTTTGTTGTTTAATAATTAGTTGCTCAGTGATGGTGCGCACTTTTGTCTCGTGCTCTTTAATGGCTGCGTCACGACTAAACCACAAGGTTACTAAAATAATAGCAGCAACAGGTATGCAAATTAGCATAAGAAGGCGGTAGAGTTGATGTTTTAATGATGAAGTAAAAATAGTCGTATCCAAATTAGTGCAAAGTAGAGTGACGCTTGATAATCCTACTATAAATAACCATTGAAGTACTAAGGTTATATCTAAGATTTTGCAATAAAATAGTGTTGCATATGATTGAAATATATTAATTTACGTATGAAAAACATGATGAAATAATAATTTAATCTCTTATATATTTACATAACAAATAAGGGCATGTTTAACCGCGACGCGAGGTTTGTAATCAAATGGGCAGTTGATAACTGCTCCTGCGTTATTCTACTGGCTTACATCCCTAAAAACCGAGCAAAGCTTCCGCGTCCCGCTCAAAGCCCTTACCTACATTCATGTAGGCAACAAAGAGTAAATCGACCCTAGGCAAAAAATGAAAAATAATCAATGTTCTGGCTGCTCACAGTACCTAATATGGGTATTATGTCAACATCCGTCTTATTCTAAGTTTGATGGTAAATATTTAGTGTCATTATTAATAATTGGTGAGCTTAAGCCCGATGATAAAAGTGAGTAAAGTGATGGTTTTCCTCCTCAACCTCATTGCGGTATCGAAACTTTCATTCATATTTTAAAAGTGTAATTTGAGCATGAAAATTAAATGGGAAACAAAGAAGTGACTTGCTCCGGAGACGTGTAATGGATAAATACCGGTAGCGGTGTTATGCACAGTGAAACGCCACTTGCTGATGCTGAACAAGGCTTACGTGACTTTCAGATTTGGCTCAATACGCCAAGCAATAACAAAATGCGTGAGCCGCAATGCCAGAATATCACAGAGCAACCAGTACTCAGTTTTACTAATCAACAAGGAGTTAGCCTAGAGCGATGGTTGAAGCATTGCAAATTAGTAGGTGAACCGTTTAATCAGCCAATTGCACAAATAGACCCGTTTGTGATGATCACTGACGCTTAAATATGCTAAGCGGTTAGCGATTGTAAAAACATTTTTTTGGTTCACTGTCGTGATGTATTAATGCAGGAGTGACTTTTAAGCGAGAAGTTTTACTAACCAACTGTATTTTTTTACCATGTCGGTGTCTCCCTTTGCCGACTCCACAACCACGCCTGCACTAAAAGCACTAACGAGCCCCACTTTTGTTGCGGCAAAACGTTTGGCTCGATATTTTATTGCCGTAAGGTGCTGACGCTTTAGCTCAGATTGTATCGCCACTTCTTTGTGGAGCTGTTGCACTCGAGCGTCCGGTGAATTGATCAAATAATTGATTAACATAATTGTGTATGCCTTATAACTTAAGCAGCTGCTTTAGACTATTTAGCGTTTTAGTAAAACCAATTTTTTTGCTTAGATAAACTGCATTTCGCCATAGCCAAATTAAGCATAGAATTTGTAGGCTGATCACTACAGTAATACTCAGCCAAATCGAGCTAAATAAATCAAAAGTAGCAAAGCCTACAATACCTAAAAATCCCACCCACAATAACACCAAGCCACTGGCAAAACATCCTAGTAAAATAGTGATCAGTGCTAAGGATCTTAGCGATAGCTTCCACTCTGCTATTGCCAGCTGATGTGTCAACTTTCCTTGTTGACGGTAATCATCCTTGAGCTGCGCTGCATAGTCAGCAAGCTTGGCAACATGATCTTGCCAGTCATCCGCATTTGTTGCTGATGATTGCGAATCCGTCGCTTGTGATTCGCTTGATGTTAAATCTGGGTTTTGCATGGTATTACTTACGACGAAATAGCGCAGTAACTAACATACCAGCAGCAAATGCCAGACCAGCCGTTGCTAGTGGATTTTCAGATGCGAGTTGACGAGTCTTAGAGGTACATTCTTCTAATTTCTCGCGAGCTGCTAACTGTTTTTCGTTAAGCGTTTCTGCTGAACTGCTTGCTCCTTTACGAACACCATTTTCAGCTACCGCCGCTTTACTCGATAATGCATCTACTGCGTCATGCGCAGCTGATGTTGCCTTATCTGTTAACGGGGCTTCAATCTCTTGTTTTGTATCAATAGGTGCTTTGCTCTTAGTTGCCGTAGCCATAATCAATCCTTAATAGTTTTTAAAAGTAATTATTAAAGTGCAATGATTAAACCAGTTTTTAAATTGTTGTTTTATATTTATATTTTAATTTTAACGCTGACTTCTACGTGTTTATTGCTGTAACTATTGCGACTATGGTTTGTAATTTTTACAAACAAAAAAATTGTAATTATTCACTGTTTATTCATTAAGCAAATAATGCCAGCTAGCTAATAAAAAAAACGATAAAAAATTTTTTACTGGCTGATCAGATTTTTTACTAAACAATTCAACCGCTTTAATCTGAGCCTTATTTTTTCAGGCTTCGCGGGGTGCTAAAGCTGGGTGACTTACTTGACAAAAAGGCTTGTCAAGCCCTAAACTGGAGCACTGTGGTAAAAAGTGGTGTTTAGTGGATCAAACTGGATCGGGTTAATCAAAAAGTTGATTAAAATAATTTTACAATAGGCTTTTTATGTTTCGTGGCGCAAGTTCACTGAGTTTGGATGATAAAGGACGTTTTGCGGTACCAACAAAGTACCGAGACACGCTATTGTCTGAAGATCAGGGAACGGTTATTTGCACTGTTGCACTCAATGAGCCTTGCCTTTGGTTATACCCTCTTGCTGAATGGTTAGAAATAGAAAGCCGTTTAGCAAAAATATCTAATATGAATCCCAGAGCGCGACGGATGCAACGTATGTTGTTAGGTAATGCGACAGAGTATCAGCTTGATAAAAACGGTCGAATTTTGCTGGCGCCTTCTTTGCGCTCACATGCAGAACTTGGCAAAAAAATTATGCTGGTGGGCTTAATGAATAAATTTGAGATTTGGGATGAGGCGCGTTGGCACGAACAAATGTGCCAAGACACTGAGCTTGAAAGGCTTGGTGAATTTGAACCGAATGACGATTTAGATAACTTTACCCTCTAGCAGCAAAACAAAAAGGCAAAAAATAGCTAATGACAGCGCAATTTGAACACGTATCCGTATTAATGGACGAAACCATAGATGCACTTGCAATTAAGCCAGACGGCATTTACATGGATGGCACCTTTGGACGTGGCGGACACTCAGGGCAAATATTAGCGCGCTTGGGCGACGCTGGTCGCTTGCAGGCTATTGATCAAGATCCACAAGCGATAAAGTCAGCAGAAAAGTTTGCCGACGATTCACGTTTTTCAATTGCTCATTCACGATTCTCGAAACTATACGAAGTTGCTGAGCAAAACGATCTTATTGGTAAAGTTGATGGCATTTTACTTGATATTGGTGTGTCGTCACCGCAGTTAGATGACGCCGCTCGTGGCTTTAGTTTTATGAAAGACGGCCCGCTTGATATGCGAATGGATCCAAGCACAGGCCGTAGCGCTGCGCAGTGGTTAGCTGAGGCAGAACTAGATGACATTACCCATGTGATCAAAAAGCTAGGTGAAGAAAAATTTGGTAAGCGCATTGCACACAAGATATTGGAAGTGCGTGAACATACGCCAATTACTACCACTAAACAGCTCGCAGATTTAGTTGATGAAGCAGTACCTGTTAAAGATAAGTTTAAACATCCTGCAACGCGCACGTTTCAGGCAATTCGTATTTATATCAATAGCGAGTTAGAGGAAATTCAAACTGCATTACAAGCGGCGATTAAAGTTCTTAAGCCGGGTGGTCGCTTAGTTGTTATTTCTTTTCACTCTTTAGAAGATCGCATTGTAAAACAATTTATTAAAAAACAGAGTAAGGGAGAAGCGATACCCAGAGGTCTGCCTTTAACCGACGCACAAATAAATAAAAATCTGACGTTAAAAGCAGTGGGTAAAGCTATTAAACCAAGTGCTGATGAAGTGGCGCGCAATCCACGCTCTCGCAGCTCAGTACTAAGGATTGCACAGAGGTTGGGATGAGTAAAAAAGCGAGTTATCGCCAACCCAATCTATTTATTGAAATAATTAAAGGCCTAGGTGCAAACAAGATCACCTTGGCCTTGTTGGTTGTGATATTCGCATCAAGTTTGAGCGTAGTACAGGTAACCCACTTATCTCGTGCGCAATTAATTGAGCAAGATTCGTTACTGCAAGAGCGTGATGAACTGGATTTAGAGTGGCGTTATTTTTTAGTGGAAGAAGAATTTTATTCACAACATGCACGCATTGAAGAAGTGGCAACGTCACAATTAGAAATGAAGCGGCCAACCAGCCAAGATGAGCAGGTAATCATATTACAATGAGAACGCGAGGCAAAAAACCAGTCAACAACCTAATCGCATGGCGCTTTATTTTGGTGTGCGTGGTGATTTTTTTAGTGTTTGTGACTTTGGTATCGCGTGCTGCGTATTTGCAAGTAATTGAACCCGATAAGGCCCGCTCCGAAAGTGACAAGCGTACGGTACGTGTTGAAAAATTGCATGTGCAACGCGGCATGATCTTCGATCGTAACGGTAAAGAGTTAGCAGTTAGTGTACCTGTAGTCAGTGTGTATGCCGATCCTAAAGCTTTGCATAAATCACTGGTGAGCAAAGTACTCAGACAAGCCCGCAAAAATGGTGAAGATCAGCAAACTCTGCGTGAAAATGTCGCTGAGTTAAACAAGCGTACCGCCCTGTATTATAAAAACGATTTGCGCTGGCGTGAACTTGCCGATGTACTGCGTATTGATCCGAGCAAAATTAATACCCGACTACTTGATGATCCTACTCGTCGCTTTGTTTACTTAAAACGCCAAGTTACTCCAGCTGTTGCTAATTACATTGGCGATTTACGCCTGCCGGGTATTCACCTTTTAGATGAATCAAAACGCTATTACCCTGCCGGTGAGGTCAGTGCGCATATCATTGGTTTTACTAATATCGATGGCAAAGGCATTGAAGGCATAGAAAAGCTTTACGAAAATGCACTCACAGGTGAAGAAGGCCGACGTACGATTCGAAAAGATGCCCAAGGACGTGAAGTTGAAGTGCTTGATGAGCGCGAGCGAGTAGAGCCTGAGAGTATTCAACTAAGTATTGATCAGCGTATTCAGGCGATTGCCTACAAAGCGGTTAAATCAGCGGTATTAACTTACAAGGCCACTTCAGGCTCAGCCATGGTGGTTGATGTTAAAACTGGTGAAGTTTTGGCTATGGTAAATAGTCCTTCATTTAATCCTAACAATTTAAGCGGTGCGGCTCCTCATAAGCGTCGTAACCGTGCAATTACCGATTTGTTTGAACCCGGCTCAACTGTTAAGCCTCTAGCCATTTTAGCTGGATTAGACTACGGCACAATCCAACCGGATGACAAAGTTGATACCTACCCAGGCTGGATGCGTTTAGGGGGCAGCTTAGTACAAGATACCCGTAATCATGGTGAAATGACGCTGCGCGAAATTTTAAAATACTCCAGTAATATGGGCGTAACAAAAATAAGCCAAACCGTACCCAAAGACTATTTTGTTGGTCTTTACCAAAAGGTGGGTTTTGGCAGTGATAGTGGTACCGGCATGGTCGGGGAAAGTAGTGGTTTATTTTACCCAAATCGTCGTTGGTCAGATCACGAAATTGCCGCACTTTCGTTTGGTTACAATATTGCCGTGAGTACCGCGCAAATGGCTCGTTTTTACGCCATGTTAGGCGCAGGTGGGGTTAACCGCCCACTCACTGTACTAAAGCAAGACTCTATACCTGAAGGTGAACGTGTTTTTCAGCAACAAGATGTTGAAGCTGTAGTTCATATGATGGAAAGCGTATTTGAAGAAGGTGGTACTGCACGTCGTATTAAAGTTGATGGCTACCGTGCAGCTGGTAAAACAGGTACTTCTAAAAAGGCCGCAGCGGGTGGTTATGGTGACGAATATGTGGGTTACTTTGCGGGTATTGCCCCAGCAAGTAATCCGCGATTAGCTGTTGTGGTATTGATCAACGAGCCCGGTGGAGATGTTTATTATGGCGGCGCAACGGCAGGTCCGGCGTTTGCAGAAATAATCTCTAATTCATTAAGAATTTTAAACGTTGCCCCAGACAAAGACTCTGTGGCATACGTGAAGGGCAAAGATGATGGTGCGTGATTTACATTCAATTTTAAAACATTTAGAAATAGACGCAGCGCGTTTAATGGTAAACGAGTTGCGTTTAGACAGCCGCGATGTAAAACCAGGTGATGTGTTTGTGGCAATAAAAGGTCATCAGCTTGATGGCGGACAGTTTATTGATAAAGCAATTGAAAATGGTGCCAGTGCAATTATTGCCGACAGACTGTGTGAGTTTGAAAGTGATTTTGAGCCGCTTTATTTAGTCTCAGAGCTAAATAAAAAGTTACCTGTATTAGCGAGTAAATTTTACCAACAACCTAGCCTAGAACTAGATTTAGTTGGCGTAACAGGTACTAATGGTAAGTCGACTACTACCGCAATGATTGCTCATTTAGCACAGTTTTGTCATACCCAAGCCGCAATCATAGGCACGCTCGGTTATGGCCATCCAGATAATTTAACACCGCTGCAAAATACCACGCCCTCAAGTGTGGATTTACAGCATATTTTAAGTGACTTAAAAGAGCAGCAACACCGCTTAGTAGCGATGGAAGTATCATCGCATGGTCTAGTGCAGCACCGTGTTGATCAGTGCCATTTCAAAGCGGCGGTATTTACTAACCTATCTCGTGATCATCTAGATTATCATGGTGACATGGATAGTTACGGTGATGCCAAATTGATGCTGTTTCGTGATTTTGATGCTGCCAATGTCATTCTTAACCAAGATGACGGACAAGCAGAGCAATGGATTGAAAAATATAGCTTTAATAAACTAATTTGTTATGGCCGTAAAAACTTAGCTCCTAAAAACGCTCAGTTTGTGTATTTTTCTGATGTTAGCTATTCGGCAACCGGTATTTCGGCGCAATTAACTACAAGTTGGGGTGATATTGCCATAAAGTCACCGTTATATGGTGAATTTAATCTATACAATTTGACCGCTGCTTTAGCCACATTATTAGCACTGGGTTATCCATTGGCGCAATTAGTGGCAGGGTGTGAGTATTTGCAACCTGTAGCAGGCAGAATGCAAGCATTTACAGCGCCAAATATGCCTACTTGCGTAGTTGATTATGCACATACGCCTGATGCACTCGCACTAGCGTTACAAGCGCTGCAACAACATGTACCAGGTGGAGTGAGTTGTGTGTTTGGTTGTGGTGGTGATAGAGATAAAGGTAAACGTGTACTAATGGCACAAGCCGCTGAGCAGTTTGCAGACAAAGTGATCATTACCAGTGACAACCCGCGCTCTGAAGATCCTAATGAAATTATTAATGATGTAGCTGCAGGATTAACACACCCACAAAACGCCCATTTAGAGGCCGACCGTGATGCTGCGATACAATTTGCTATAGATAACGCAAAAGCCGGTGAGGTTATTTTAATTGCCGGTAAAGGGCATGAAGACTATCAAATTATAGGTAACAAACGCATTGATTTTTGCGACCGCCAATTTGTACAACAACAATTAAAACAAGCAGTAAGAGGGTCTCAAGCATGATCCCAATGGATTTTGATTGGCTAGCTAATGTGCTAGCAACCGATTATCAAGGTGATAATCGTCAAGTAATAAATATAAACACCGATACCCGTACTTTATGTGATGGTGAAGTGTTTTTGGCACTTAAAGGCCCTAACTTTGATGGTCATAAGTTTATTGAGCAAGCAAAACAAAAAGGTGCTATTGGAGTCATTGTCGATCACGCTGTTGATACCGACATTGCTCAATTTGTAGTTGCCGATACCCGTATTGCATTAGGCACAATTGGAACAGCGGTTATGGCGCAAGTTGCACCTAAAACTATCGCTATTACTGGCAGTGTAGGTAAAACCACAGTTAAAGAAATGTGTGCCGCTATTTTATCAAGTAAAGGGGATGTTTTAGCGACTAAAGGCAACTTCAATAATGATATTGGCGTGCCTCTTACCTTATTGAGATTAGAGCCACAGCATCGTTATGCTGTTATTGAACTCGGTGCAAACCATATTGGTGAAATTGCCTACACTACCGCCATGACCAAACCGGATGTTGCCGTGGTATGTAATGTTGCCGCGGCACATTTAGAAGGTTTTGGTAGCTTACAAGGGGTAGCACAAGCCAAAGGCGAAATTTACGATGGTTTAAAAGACGATGGCATTGCCATTGTTAATTGCGATAGCGAGTTTAGTCAGTATTGGCTTGATAAATTAGCAGCGCGAAAGGTTAAATGTTTTTCTAGCAGTGAAAAACTGGATATTTGGGCTGAGGACATCAGCCTAGATGCACAAGCTCGAGCAAGCTTTATGTTATGTACCAAACAACACAGAGTTCCGGTTACGTTAGCATTGCCAGGCAAGCATAATATTAGCAACGCGCTTATTGCTGCGGCATTAACCAGTGAGTTTGACGTGTCACTTGAAGAAATTGCCAGCGCCCTAGCGACCATGGATGAAGTTAAAGGGCGGGTTAACCTGATTGAAGCTAGTGATTCACTCACCATTATTGATGATACTTATAATGCCAACGTTAAATCGGTAAAAGCGGCGATTGATTTACTTAGCGATATTCAAGGTCATCGTATTTTGGCTCTCGGTGATATGGGGGAGCTTGGTGAAGATGCTCGTAAGTATCATCAAGAAGTGGGCGAATATGCATTAGCGCAAGGCATTGATGAGCTATTTACACTCGGTGTATTAAGTAAGTCAGCAAGTGATGTATTTGAGCTGCCTAATCGTCACTTTTCAAATCGTGAGCAAATGCTGCAGCAAATTCAAAACAGTATTAGCAAAGTAGATAAAAAAATTACCCTTGTCGTGAAAGGATCACGCAGTTCTCGCATGGAGCTTTTAGTAACCGATTTAGTTAATGGCCAGCAACAAGCCATCAATGGAGTATCATAATGTTAGTTTGGCTGGCTGAGTATTTAACTCAATATTATAGTGGCTTTAATGTTTTTTCGTATTTAACTCTTCGTGCCATTTTAGGTATTTTGACCGCATTAATTATGTCGCTTTATTTGGGGCCAAAGTTAATTCGTGGTTTACAGCGCATGCAAATTGGACAAACAGTACGTGATGATGGTCCGCAATCGCATTTGTCTAAATCGGGTACGCCGACCATGGGTGGCTTACTTATTTTAGCGGCAATATTCACCAGCACTTTATTGTGGGCTGATTTGTCTAATAAATACGTATGGGCCACATTATTTGTGATTGGTTCATTGGGGATTGTTGGCTTTATTGACGATTACCGCAAAGTGATCCGTAAAGACCCAAAAGGACTGATTGCTAAGTGGAAGTATTTTTGGCAATCAGTAATTGCATTGGTTGTAGCAACTGCACTTTACATGACCAGTACCCAAGCGACAGAGACATCTCTTGTTGTACCATTTTTTAAAGATGTACTACCACAGCTAGGACTGTTTTATATCGTAATCACGTATTTTGCATTAGTGGGCACCTCAAACGCGGTAAACTTAACCGACGGACTAGATGGCTTAGCTATTGTGCCAACAATTTTAGTGGCTGCAGCGCTGGCCATTATTGCTTATTTAACCGGTAATATTAACTTTTCAGCTTATTTACACATTCCGCATTTGCCACTTGCCAGTGAATTGGTAGTGGTGTGTACCGCTATTGTGGGTGCAGGGTTAGGCTTTTTATGGTTTAACACCTACCCAGCCCAAGTGTTTATGGGCGATGTAGGCTCGTTAGCTCTAGGTGGTGCATTAGGTATTATTGCTGTGCTGGTTCGCCAAGAGCTATTACTTATTATTATGGGGGGCGTGTTTGTAATGGAAGCGCTATCGGTAATTTTACAAGTTGGCTCTTATAAATTGCGCGGCCAACGTATTTTTAAAATGGCGCCGATTCACCATCACTACGAACTTAAAGGATGGCCAGAGCCACGCGTTATTGTGCGCTTTTGGATAATTTCTATTGTGCTGGTGCTCGCTGGCCTTGCGACATTAAAGATCCGATAAATGCAGTATTTAAACGAGATAAAAAATAAACAAATAACAGTGCTCGGGCTCGGTGTAACCGGTCTGGGCATTGTGCGCTTTTTATTATCTCAAGGAATACAGCCCAATGTAGTCGATAGCCGAGAAAATCCTCCCGGTGTTGATTGGCTCAAGCAACATGCCGCTAATTTAAATACTCACTTTGGTGATTTAAATAATGCGGCACTCAGTGCTTGCGATATGATCATTATTAGTCCTGGGCTAAGTTTAAAAACCCCTGCGGTTGCACAGGCAATGAATGCAGGTGTAGAAATAATTGGTGATGTTGAGCTATTTGCCCGCATTAACACTAAACCAGTTGTTGCGGTAACAGGTTCAAATGGTAAATCAACGGTAGTAACCCTTGCTTATGAAGTATTAAAAACCGCAGGGTATAAAGTAGCACTGGGCGGCAATATTGGCACAGCTGTACTGGATTTACTTGACGGTGACTTTGATGTGTTTGTACTGGAGCTGTCTAGTTTTCAGCTTGATACCACTGACAGCTTAAAGGCTAGCAGTGCAACCGTGCTAAATATTTCAGAAGATCATCTCGATCGCTATGATAGCTATCAAGCTTATATAGATTCAAAATTGAGTATATATGAAGGCACTGAACTTTTAGTTATTAATGCTGACGATAGACAAACACACCCAGTGAGTAGCACGTTAGCATCACAAGTTAGCTTTGGAGAAACGCAAGGCGATTACCACTTAGCGCAGCATAATAACGAAGCGCACTTTATGGTAAAGGGCGAAGCTTATTTACCAGTAAGTACCTTAGCTGTTGTTGGTAAGCATAACTATTTAAACACATTGGCAGTAATGGCGTTACTCAGTCCGTTTGAAATAACTAAAGCGCATTATAAAACTGCATTATCTCAATTTAATGGCTTGGCACATCGTTGTCAGTTTGTGGGTGAGCTTAATAGCGTTAAGTATTTCAATGACTCTAAAGCCACCAATGTAGGCGCAACAATAGCGGCCATTGATAGTTTAGCGGGTAAGCAACAAAACTTAGTGGTTATTGCTGGTGGTGATGCCAAAGGCGCGGATTTAGAGGCACTTAAACCTTATGTTGAGCAACACGTTAAAGCCCTCATTTGCTTTGGTAAAGATGCAAAAGAGTTAGTGGCACTAACTGCTAAAGGTCATTTAACCACTAACATGTCTGAAGCTGTGGCGCTTGCTAAACAATTAAGTACGTCAGGCGATACGGTTTTATTAGCCCCAGCCTGCGCCAGTATAGATATGTACAACAACTATATGCAGCGCGGCGATGATTTTGTGCATTGTGTATTGCAGGAGCTGCCATGATAGCTTTTGCGGATATTAAAGAGGCATTTACTCCTAAACCTTCGGCGCAGCTTTATGATGTGCCGCTCCTTTATTGCATGTTAATGCTAATAGGGGTGGGCTTTGTGATGGTAACCAGTGCTTCAATGCCGACGGCCGATAGGCTGTTTGGCAACATTTATCATTTTACTATCCGCCACGGTATTTTTTTAGGGCTCTCGTTTTGTTTATTTTGCATTAGTACTCAAGTACCTATGTCGTGGTGGAAAAAAGCTAACCCCTACTTATTACTAATCGGCTTAGTGTTGTTATTGGTAGTGCTAATTGTGGGGCGAGAAGTGAATGGTTCGACCCGCTGGATACCTATAGGGCCATTTAATATTCAGGCTTCCGAGCTCGCTAAGTTATTCTTTTTTAGTTATATCGCTGGCTATTTAGTGCGTAAGCGCAGTGAAGTACAAGAAAACATTAAAGGCTTTGCAAAACCTATTGCGGTATTTGCCGTTTATGCAGCGCTTATTTTAATGCAGCCAGATTTAGGAACCGTGGTGGTGATGTTTGTTACTACAGTTGGTTTATTGTTTTTAGCCGGTGCCAAGCTTTGGCAATTTTTTGCACTTATTTTAACCGGTATTGCGCTGGTAGTTGGGCTGATTGTGTTTGAGCCCTATCGCATGGCGCGTGTGGTGGGTTTTTTAGAACCTTGGGATGACCCTTTTGGTAAAGGTTATCAATTAGTGCAATCACTGATGGCTTATAGTCAAGGTGATTGGTTTGGCCAAGGCTTAGGTAATAGCGTACAAAAATTACAATATTTACCGGAAGCACACACCGATTTTATTTTTGCCGTGATTGCTGAAGAACTTGGTTTTATGGGCGTGTTGAGTATTTTAATGGTATTAGGAACATTAGTATTTAGAGCGCTACTAATTGGCCAAAATGCGCTTAAAAACGGTAAAGAATATGAAGGCTATTTAGCTTTAGCTATCGGTATTTGGTTTGCATTTCAAACTATGGTTAATGTAGGCGCCAGTGCCGGTATATTACCAACCAAAGGACTAACCCTACCGTTTATTTCCTATGGTGGCTCAAGTTTATTAATGATGACCATAGCCACTGGTATTTTATTACGGGTAGATTTTGAAACGAAGATGGCAACCAAACAGGCCACGTCGGGGGGAGCTAAACGATGAGTAAAAAAATAGTCGTTGTAGCAGGGGGCACAGGTGGACATATTTTCCCAGGGATTGCGGTTGCTGATTATCTCAAACAGCAAGGTTGGCAAGTTAGCTGGATAGGCACTCCTGATAGAATGGAAGCCAGTGTCGTGCCCAAGCACAACATAGAAATTGATTTTATTGATGTAAAAGGCGTGCGAGGTAATGGTTTAAAACGCCTCATTAAAGCGCCATTCATGGTTATTAATGCAATATTGCAGGCGCGTAAGGTATTAAAACAACAACGCCCTGACGTGGTTTTAGCTATGGGCGGCTACGTGACAGGCCCTACGGGTATTGCGGCAAAAAGTCTCGGTATCCCTTTGGTAATTCATGAGCAAAACGCCGTAGCTGGTATGAGCAATAAATGGCTAGCGAAATTTGCGAATCGCGTATTAGCTGCATTTCCAAGTGCTTTTGCCAGTGGTAAAGCTGAGCTGGTGGGTAACCCTGTGCGTCAGAGTGTAGTTGATATACCTAAGCGGGAAATATCAAGTCCAATCAATATGCTTGTAGTGGGTGGCTCACTAGGTGCGCAAGTACTTAACCAAACACTGCCTGAAGCATTTAAGCGCTTAAATGATACCTGTGCCATTAATGTTTGGCACCAAACTGGTAAAGGCCATTTTGCTAGTGTGAGCGAAAGTTACCAGCAGCAACAAATGGGCGATGAACAAGTAACTGTTGCTGAATTTATTGATGATATGGATACCGCTTATAGCTGGGCCGATATTGTGATTTGTCGCGCTGGGGCGCTAACGGTTAGTGAAATTGCTGCAGCAGGTAAAATGGCGGTATTTGTACCGTTTCCACATGCGGTTGACGATCACCAAACAGCAAATGCACAGTATTTAGTAATGGCAGAAGGGGCACTATTAATGCCACAGGGGCAATTTAATCAGCGCAGCATTGTTGAACTTTTAAGTCCCTATTTAGCCGAACCTTTATTAATAACTAAAATGGCTGCTAAAGCAAAGCAGCAGGCTATTTTAGATGCCACAGCCAGCGTCGCTATGCACTGTGAGCAAGTAACAAATAAGAGAATATAAGTGAAACAGACATTAGCAAAAGAAAAATATACACGCCCTGCGATGCGCCGCATTGAAACTATTCACTTTGTAGGAATAGGTGGTGCAGGTATGGGCGGTATTGCAGAAGTATTGGCTTTTGAAGGTTACCGTATTACTGGCTCAGATATAGCGCATAGCGCCATGACCGAGCGTTTAATTCAAGCGGGCGCTGAAGTATTTATTGGACATCATGAAAATAATGTAAAAGACGCTAATGTGGTGGTGGTTTCAAGTGCAATTGATAAAACAAACCCTGAAATTCAAGCCGCGCAAGCTGCACGTATTCCGGTGGTTCGCCGTGCAGAAATGTTAGCTGAGCTGATGCGTTTTCGTCATGGTATTGCTATTGCCGGTACCCATGGCAAAACCACAACAACCAGTTTAATTGCCAGTATTTATGCACAAGCAGGGCTCGATCCAACCTTTATTATTGGCGGTTTATTAAATAGTGCTGGCAGCAATGCTAAAGTAGGCAAAAGCGACTTTTTAATCGCTGAAGCGGATGAAAGCGATGCTTCATTTTTGCATTTACAACCTATGGTATCGGTGATCACTAATATTGAAGAAGATCACATGGAAACTTACGGCGGCAGCTTAGAAAAAATGAAAGATACTTATGTTGAATTCATTCATAACCTGCCGTTTTACGGGCTAGCTGTAGTGTGTATAGATTCAGACGTTGCCGCAGAATTAATACCTCGCTTTGGTCGTCCGGTGATCACTTATGGTGAATCGCAAGATGCTGACTATCGAATGAGTGAATTTAGCCAAACAGCCAATACATGCCAATTTACTGTTACTAATAAACAAGGCGAGAGTTTAACCGCCAAGTTAAATATGCCAGGTAAACACAATGCCTTAAATGCAACCGCAGCGATTGCGGTGGCAAAAGATCAAAACATAGCTAATCATGCAATTTTAGCGGCATTAGATACTTTTGAAGGCATTGGCCGTCGTTTTCAGCATTATGGTGAATTTGCAAACGAATGCGGTAATGTGATGTTAGTAGATGACTATGGTCATCACCCATCAGAAGTGGCAGCTACCATCACCGCAGCGAGAGAAGGCTGGCCTGATAAGCGTTTAGTGATGGTTTATCAGCCGCATCGCTATACTCGTACTCGCGATTTATACGAAGATTTTGTGAAAGTACTCGCCGAGGTTGATCAGTTGCTATTGCTTGATGTTTACAGTGCAGGCGAAGAGCCGATAGTGGGCGCTGATAGTAAGAGTTTATGCCGCAGTTTACGCCAGCGTGGCAAAGAGCCATTGCATGTGGCTTCAAGCTCAGAGCTTGCAGGTGTACTTGCTAACTGCCTACAAAATAATGACTTAGTACTTACGCAAGGCGCAGGTAACATAGGTCAGCTAGTTAAAAGTTTAGCAGCAACAAATATGTCGATAGAAAAATTAAAGCAAGGTGAAGTATGACACAGGTAAGTTCCCAGTTCGGTAAAGTAGCGGTGCTGCTAGGTGGAAACTCAGCAGAGCGCGACGTGTCATTAAAATCTGGTCAAGCAGTCCTTAATGCACTTCTTGCCTGTGGCATTGATGCGATTGCGTTTGACCCTCAAAATCGTTCATTGTGGGAATTAAAAGACTTAAACGTTGATCGCGTTTTTATTGCGCTGCATGGCCGAGGTGGTGAAGATGGCACAGTACAAGGTGCTTTAGAGTTTATGAACTTGCCTTACACCGGCAGTAATGTACTGGGTTCAGCATTAGCAATGGATAAAATTCGTTGTAAGCACTTGTTTAAGTCGGCAGGCTTAAGCACAGCACCTTATGCGGTAGTTGATGCTAAAAAAGGCTTTGATGCTAAAGCAATTATCGATGAGTTTAAAAAAGTGATGGTAAAACCATCGCACGAAGGCTCAAGTATTGGTATGGCACAAGCAAGCTCTGCAGAAGAGCTTGAAGATGCGCTCAGCAATGCATTTAAGTTCGACAGCCAAGTATTGGTAGAGCAGTGGATCTCGGGGCGCGAATTTACAATTACGGTGCTTGGTGATGAAGTACAACCTGTGATTGAAATGAGCACGCCAAATGGTTTTTATGACTACCAAGCTAAATATCAGTCAAGTACGACACAATATCATTGTCCTGCTGATTTATCACAACCGGATACACAAAAACTACAAGCAATGGCACTCGATGCGTTTGATTTGGTGGGTGCAAGTGGCTGGGGTCGCGTCGATGCAATGCAAGATCAGCAAGGCCAATTTTACTTGTTGGAAGTAAATACAGTGCCAGGCATGACAGAAAAATCATTGGTGCCAATGGCTGCAAAAGCCAATGGGGCAAGTTTTGAGCAATTAGTTGTTCGCATTTTGGAGCAAACCCTTTAATATGCATCCCTTTTTAGAGAAAGCGCAGCAACTAAAACAGCAACTTAACTGGTCGCTGATTTTTGGAGTGAGCTTTTTTCTGGCTGTGGTGATTGGGTTAATTGAAATAACCAATGGGGTTTCCCATTGGTTAGTTGCAAATAAAGATGCGCAAATTAAGCATCTAACGGTGTTGGGGAGTCCCAAATACACTGATGAAAAAGCAATAACTACCGCGATAAAAAAAGCGGACTTAAGTAGCTTTTTTGAGTTAAACGTAAAGCATGTTCAGCATTTAGTGCAAGAACTACCTTGGGTTGCAACGGTATCGGTAAGAAAGCAATGGCCTGATACTATCCAAGTTTACGTGGTAGAGCATCAAGCAGTCGCTCACTGGAACAGTGATTTATTGATTAACCAAAGCGGCGATGCGTTTGAGGCTAAAAGTGATAAGTTAAGTGCCACATTACCCCAGTTATATGGGCCAGAAGGCAGTGAAAAAGAAGCATGGGTAGCGTTTAAACAGTTTGATGAAATGCTTAAAGTAAATGCACTAACGCTCACTAGCCTTGCGCTATCTGAGCGGTTTTCGTGGCAACTTTGGTTAGATAATGGCGTGCGTTTAAATTTAGGGCGCAAGGATAAAGCCAAGCGTGTACAGCGTTTTATAGACGTTTATTCACGCATAGAACAACGTGCTGATGCACAGATAGATGCAATTGATTTACGCTACGATACCGGCCTTGCAGTGAGCTATAAGCCAATGCAAGAACAGCAATTATAATAAAGAGTAAGGCATGACTAAGTCAGCAGAAAGAAACCTAGTGATTGGATTAGACGTAGGCACTTCGAAAGTAGTGGCCACGGTCGGTGAAATCACCACAGATAACAAGCTCAGCATTGTTGGCGTGGGGAGCCAAGTATCTTATGGAATGGATAAAGGCGGCGTTAACGATTTAAATTTAGTGTCTGAGTCTATTCGCCGCGCAATTGATGAAGCTGAATTGATGGCTGATTGTCGTATTAGCTCGGTTTATTTGGGTATTTCTGGCAAACATATTCAATGTCAGAACGAAAGCGGTGTTGTCGCTATTAATAACACTGAAGTAACCGATGAAGACATTGAAAATGTAATCCATATTGCTCGCTCAGTACCAATTTCAGCTGAACGCAAAATGTTGCATGCCTTGCCACAAGAGTACAGCATTGACATGCAAGAGGGGATTAAAAACCCACTCGGCATGAGTGGTGTGCGTATGGAAGCACGCGCACACATTATTACCTGCTCCAATGACATGGCTAAAAATATAGAAAAATGTGTTGAACGTTGTGGGCTTGAAGTTGACCAACTTATATTCACTGCACTTGCCTCGTGTTACTCCGTACTGACGGACGATGAAAAAGAGCTAGGTGTTGCGGTGCTAGATATCGGTGGTGGTACTATGGATATCACTATTTATATTAATGGTGCACTGCGTCATTCTGCGGTTATTCCGGTGGCGGGCAACCAAGTAACCGGTGATATTGCAAAAATATTTCGCACACCTATATCACATGCAGAGTCACTCAAAGTACAATATGCCTGTGCAAGTAGCCAAATGGCGAGCAGCGAAGACACGATTGAAGTGCCAAGCGTAGGTGGGCGACCAGCAAGACTGATGTCTAGGCATACGTTGTCTGAAGTGGTTGAGCCACGTTTTAGAGAATTATTTGAACTGGCGATGGAAGAAATTCGTCGCTCAGGATTAGAAGACCAAATTGCAGCAGGTCTCGTCATTACTGGCGGAACTGCTAAAATGACTGGCGCAATGGAAGTGGCTGAAGATATTTTTCAGATGCCAGTAAGAATAGGTAAACCAATTGGTGTAGTAGGTTTAACTGATTATGTTGATGATCCATCGTACGCAACCGCTGTAGGTTTGTTACAATACGGGCGTACTATGCAGTCGATGAATGCACAAAAGTCGAAAGCGGATGATAATAATAATTGGTGGAACCGCATCACAAAATGGTTTCAAGGCGAGTTTTAGTACTCAAGTCGGAGAGTAAATATGTTTGATATAATGGAACAACACAGCGAAGAAGCTGTAATAAAAGTAATCGGTGTAGGCGGTGGCGGCGGTAACGCAGTTGAGCACATGGTAAAACAACAAATAGAAGGCGTTCGTTTTATCGCAGCCAATACGGATGCGCAAGCATTACGTAATTCAGCCGCTGATGTAACAGTACAATTAGGCACGCAAATAACCTCTGGGTTAGGTGCGGGGGCTAACCCTGAAGTAGGTCGTGAATCGGCTGAAGAAGACGCCGAAACCATTCGTGCTAGCCTTGAGGGCGCTGATATGGTGTTTATTGCGGCAGGTATGGGCGGCGGTACAGGTACCGGTGCTGCGCCAGTCGTGGCTAAAATTGCTAAAGAGCTGGGCATTTTAACTGTTGCTGTGGTAACCCGTCCGTTTGATTTTGAAGGTAAAAAGCGTGCCGCTGCTGCAGAGCAAGGTATTAGCGAATTATCTGAAATTGTGGACTCGTTAATCACTATTCCAAATAACAAGTTACTAAAAGTATTGGGTAAAGGAACAACTTTACTGGATGCATTTGCTAAAGCAAATGACGTATTGTTCGGTGCGGTACAAGGTATTGCTGAGCTAATCACTCGCTCGGGTCTAATTAACGTGGATTTCGCCGACGTACGTACAGTTATGTCTGCAATGGGCACGGCGATGATGGGTACAGCATCTGCGTCGGGTCCTGATCGTGCACAAGAAGCAGCAGAAGCTGCTATTTCAAGCCCTCTTTTAGAAGACGTAGATTTAACCGGTGCTAAAGGCATTTTGGTTAACATTACTGCGGGTATGGATATCGCGATCGAAGAATTCGAAATTGTGGGTAATCACGTTAAGGCGCTAGCGTCTGAAAACGCAACGGTTGTTGTTGGCGCGGTAATTGACCCAGAAATGACGGATGAGCTACGTGTAACCGTGGTTGCAACCGGCTTAGGGGGCGATCGTCGTCCACAGTTTGGTATTGTAGATAACGGTTTCAAAAAAGCGTCAGGCTCTGATGTAACTAGCTCAAGCACACAAACAAGCAGCAGCATGTACGTACCTAGCTTTGCAAGCCAAGGCACAAACACGACTGAAGAGCCTGCAACGACATCGCAAACTGAATCAAAAGAGCAAAGCAGCACATCGACTAGCTCTTCAAGTTCAGCAACGAATACGTCGTCAAGTAGTGCTAATAAAACAGATAAGTCTGAGGGTGGCGATTATTTCGACATTCCTGCTTTTTTACGTAAACAAGCAGACTAATTAAAAACAGTACTTTTGTGCGAAATGTGAACAAATATTGTAGTTATACCGTATTTATGTTACACTCCGCCGTCTAACTGTAATATATACTTAAAGTGAGCGAACCTATGATTAAACAGCGTACGATTGCACAAGTAGTCAAAGCCATAGGAATTGGACTTCATAAAGGTGAGAAGGTCACAATAACTCTCCGACCTGCGAGCGCAAATACTGGGATTGTATTTCGTCGTGTCGACCTTGATCCGGTTGTTGATTTTGAAACAACACCTGAAGCCGTTGGTGATACGCAATTGTGTACCTGTTTAATTAACAAAGATGGTGTTCGCTTATCAACTACTGAGCATTTAATTGCAGCTGTTGCGGCCATGGGTATCGACAATCTAATTGTTGAACTTGATAGCTCAGAAGTTCCAATAATGGATGGTAGTGCATTGCCATTCATTTATTTATTACAAAAAGGCGGCATTGAAGAGCAAAATGTTGCAAAACGTTTCATTCGTATTAAAGAAAAAGTACGTATTGAAGAAGGCGACAAATGGGCCGAAGTAGAACCTTACGACGGATTCCATATCGACTTTGAAATTGCCTTTGATCACCCTGCAATTAATGAAAGCCGCCAACGCATTGGCTTAGATATTACCGCACAAAGCTTCACTGAAGAAATTAGCCGTGCGCGTACTTTTGGCTTTATGAAAGATATTGAATACATGCATGCTAATAACCTTGCACTAGGTGGTAGCATGGATAGTGCAGTGGTACTTGATGAATTTAAAGTTTTAAATCCAAACGGTCTGCGTTACCCAGACGAGTTCGTCAAGCATAAGATACTAGACTGTGTAGGTGACATGTTTATGACAGGTCATAACCTTTTAGGTAAAGTAACTGCATTTAAATCAGGTCATGATTTAAATAACAAGTTACTACGCAAAATTATGGCAACCGAGTCAGCATGGGAGTGGGCAACCTTTGAAACACCTGTTTCGATGCCTGCACCCGGCCTTGAATTAGCAAACGCCTAATCAGTTAATCGCTTACATACAGTTATAAAAAATGACGCTTATTAGCGTCATTTTTTTTGGCTGTTTGTAACCACAACCAGTCAGGTATTACAGACCTAAAATAGTTTGTAACTGTTTTAACTCAGTGACTTGGTACGTTGGCTTAATACCTTCAGGTAAGATTACCCCAGGGTGCTGTAACCAGCAGGTGTCTATGCCTGCATTTCGTCCACCAAGAATATCACTGCTGGCGGTATCACCTACCATTAAAATTTGTTCTTTAGGTGGATTCCCCATTAAATTAAAGGTGTGCTCAAATATCTCTTTTGCAGGTTTAGCAATACCTACTTTTTCAGAAATTACCAGCCAATCAAACATATCTTGCAGCCCAGTATGCGCTAAACGACGTGCTTGCAGCTGAGAAAAGCCATTAGTGATAATACCTAAATTGGCATGAGGTTTAAGGGCGTTTAATAATTCAACCGCACCGGGTAAAGGCATGCAAATTTCAGCCATTGCCGATAAAAAATCATCATTGAGCTGCTGGGCTGGTACATCAAGTTTATTTGCCAGCTCACTAAAACGAGTTACTTGCAGATGGTTTGCGGTAATTTCGTTATTTTGATAGGCAATCCATAGTGGCTTATTGGTGTTTTGGTAATGGTCATAATCTGCTTTGGTAAAATCCATGTCATAAGCAGCCAACATTTTTTGTAAGCCAGCAAAGGCATTAAAGCTAAATAAGGTTTCGTCGGCATCAAATAATACGTAGTTATACTTCATTAAAACATCCGTTATTGATTATATAAAGTGGGATTAAGAAAAGGGGCCATGGCGAGAGTCAGCGCTTGAGTATAGGTACTTTCTCGTGTTGCATGATGATCAGTTAATAAACCAATAGCACCCCCTTGCTGCTTAATATTGGTGGTATTAAAAGCCTTATCCATCACATCTCCGAGCTCTTCACCTTGCAGCAATGCTTTATAAAAAACAGAAGGCAAAGGTAAGTTACTGCTTCGTCCTGTAACTTGCTGTGCGCCGTCATCAATAACAACATAGGCAAAGGTTGCTGCACCATAGCTAAATTGCGCTGCGCCGCCTTCCATCGCTATGTAGTAGTCTGCTTGATGCTGTGCTTTACAGTAGTTAACTCGATTCTGTGCACCCAAACACGTTTGTTCTTCGCCTATTGGTTGATCGGGTACATCTGAAGGTGCATGAACGCCACTACATTCAATTAAATGCTCAGGGAAATACATCGCAAAAATGTGTTTAGCGGCATTTACTTTTACTGGGTTTTTAGACCCGACAACAATTTTCATGACTTGCGACATACTACTCTCATCATACTTAAAATCAGCAGTGTACGTGAGTTAGACTAAACAAAAAAGAGCAGAATGTATTTGCGATCACTTGATAAAAGAAATGATCAGCTCCATAGGATCATTGTATGTGTTAGATCTTCTAAACCAAAAAGTCTCTAACAGATTATTGATACACTTAAATAGGAATTTCAGGTGGGGCTAATTTTGCTAAGGCGCGTTTTTTCAAAATAATATCTTTGATCAGTGGCGTAAGCACTAGCTCCATAGCGAGTCCCATTTTGCCACCGGGTACTACAAGCGTATTGATCCGCGACATAAAGCTCCCTTCAATCATGCGTAAATAATACGGGAAATCAACGTCATCAATGCCCCTAAAGCGAATAACAACAAAGCTTTCATCAAGGGAGGGGATATCTTTTGCGCTAAATGGGTTGGAAGTATCAACGGTGGGTACTCGCTGAAAGTTAATATGAGTACGAGAAAACTGCGGCGTTATATGATTAATGTAGTCATCCATACTGCGTACAATCGAGTCCATTACTTTTTCACGAGAATGGCCGCGTTCTGAGGTATCGCGAATAAGCTTTTGGATCCACTCAAGGTTAATAATTGGCACCATGCCTATGAGTAAATCAACATGCTTAGCAACATCATGATCTTCGTCGACCACGCCGCCATGTAAGCCTTCGTAAAACATTAAATCTGTATTTTGCTCAAGCTCTTGCCAAGGAGTAAATGTTCCAGGTAACTGGTTATAAGGCACGGCCTCATCAAAGGTATGTAAATAACGGCGCAGTTTACCTTCGCCTGTTTCACCATACTTGGTAAATAAGTCTTCTAATGCACCAAAGTCATTGGCTTCTCGGCCAAAATAACTTATGTGTTTACTTTCTTGTTGGGCTTCTCGAATTTTTTTGTCCATTTCAGGACGTGTGTAACGATGAAAGCTATCACCTTCAATAAATGCAGCATTGATATCGAGGCTGCGGAAAATATGCTTCACGGCATTGGTGGTGGTTGTAGTGCCTGCTCCAGATGAGCCGGTGATTGCAATAATAGGGTGTTTAGCTGACATGTTTGTTCTCTTTTTTATGACCCGTTAGTTATAAAGACCTTACTAAGCTAGGTCAAGTGACGTCATCAGTAAATAACGTTATCATGAGGTGCTTAAAATTAAAACGAGAGAAAGCATGAAACTGATCAAACCGTTGTTAGGGCTAATAACAATTAATGCTTTAACATTGGGCGTTGCCCAGGCAAATATGCCTAAAAGTCAAATACTGCTTGCCGATTTAAATACTCCGCATGGCATACGCGTAAGCATTGTTAGTGATAAAACCAGCTACAACAATCAGCCCTATTTAACCGACACGGGCCTTTATTATACGCGTGAGGTAATCAGTAATAATCAGAGCCAAACTGATATTGCGCTTTACGATTTATCATCAAAACAAACCTCCATGATCACCAATACAGCTGTAAGTGAGTATTCGCCAACAGTAACACCGAGTGGTGATAGTTTATCTGCTATCGTGGTTGAAGAAGATGGCAAACAAAAGTTATGGCAATATCCGCTGAGCACAGAGCAGGCGCCAAGTCGTATTTTTGATTGGATTGAGCCTGTGGGCTACCACGCTTGGGGTAATAACAACGATTTAGTGATGTTTATTTTAGGTGAGCCACATACATTACAATATACCTCGGTTGTTGCGGCTAAAGGTGAAGTTGTTGCAAATAACATTGGTCGCACACTTATTTACGATAAATCGCAAAGTGAATTTTTATTTAGTCATAGTAAAAATGGCCAGCACCAGTTAGCCCGTTTTGACCCTCAAACCAAGCAGGTCAGCAACATCCTTAGGCTGCCAAACCAAGTACAAGACTTCATCTTAAAAGATGAAAATACTATTGCTTACGCAGTTAAAAACCGTATTTATCAACGAAAATTAACAGCTGGATCTGATATATCTCAATGGCTCGATTTAAGCCAATATTGCGATACTGAAATTAGCCGGTTGAGTTATAAAAATCAGCAATTAGCGTTTGTATGTAGTGTTAAATAAACACTAAATAATAAATTTCGGACTTTCACTCATGCATGAGTTAGTCTGACCCTAACTATTAAATAAAAAGGAAAGTCACGTGGCATTTAGCGCAGACGAGTTAACAGAGCAGCTGATAAAACTAGAGTGTAGAAGTAATTTTAAAATAAAAAACATTGCTGAGTATATGCTAGCAAACTCTAAAGAAGCGTTTTACACCCATGCCGAAACGGGGAAAGGTAAAATTGTGATCCGTCCTGCATTTGAAGTGTTTAGTGATGACTTTACTGATATTGATGGGGTTGTGCGTACTCAAGGCTATTTTCATAGTAGTGAAATGACCCGTTTTCCCACTCGTATTTATAAAAGCGCACAGCCTATTCATTATGGTGTCGCTTTTAAAATTAACTCTGAACAAGCGGCAAAAGAGTTTATAGCTAAGCTAACGATGATTATTGGTGGTTAATAGAATGGTGCAGGGCTAAAGGCAAAAGGTGCAAGATAAAATCTTCAACCTTCAACCTTTAGCCTTTAACCTTTAACCTTTAACCTTTAGTTTATTTACTATTCAAAAAGCTATTTACTGATTTGAGTTCACGGTTTTTAAGTGCAATACAGTCATTCGTACTTTCTGCAAGCTTACTTAATGTGCGCGCATAGCCAGGTACGTCATCAAGTTTAGCGTCAAAGAACGTTTGCGTTGTCGCTAAACTTTCAGCATCACAGCTAGCAGTAGTAAAGTAAGGTAAGTTAGGCACAAAAAATGGTGGCAAACTTGCTGTTACTTTATCGTAGTTGCTATATATCCAATCAATAAAGAGTGCTTGGCGTTCATCGGTGTAACTTTGCCCCGATAAAATAGTACGCATATCAGAAGCGGTTACTTCATCGGTTAAGCTATATGCAAGCACTGCTTTTTGGAGTTCAGGTTTACCAAAATAACCCATTGCTGCCAACATATTGGTACGAACTTGTGGATCTTTAGTGGTTTTAAAGGTTGCCATAAACTGATCAAGCAGCGCTTTATCACCATGAAAAGCCGCAAGACGTAAGTAAGTACCCGCTAAATAAGGGTCTACTTTTTGCGGATCTTTTAAGTAAGCGGCTGTTTGCTGCTTAGCTTTATTGATCACATTTTTATCTTCACCATCAAAGCCTAAGCGTGATACCACCGCAGCTCGCAGTTGAGCAACAGCGCCATCTTCCCCCATTTTTGCTTCTAGGCCATATTTTTTAGCGGCAGGCATGACTGCATTTTGAATAAATGTAGGCCATAAATCTTTATTGCTATCGTCTTTAAAGGTACGCTGCTGAGACGCTAAATAGCCTAAAGCAGTGTTAGCTACGCGTGGATGACTATCACTGGCAAATACTTCAAGCGTTTGCATCAGCTTAGCCGCAGAAATTATACCTGCGTCAAGTAAGGCGTCAGTAGCTGATAACAATGCAAGGCGCTCGCGGTCGTTTAATACGCTCGCTGCATTATCAATTAGTGCGTTAAATTGCGCATCGTCCATGACCCAGCGGTAGTAACCTAGCGCACCTTGGTCTGGATATATCCACTCTGGCTCAAAATCTAACTCTAGCGTTTGGTTTTGTTTATTAAGTAATACACTGGCAGTTTTTACTTTATCGCCTTTACCGTACTTAATGGCAACGGGTACATTCCAAAGTTGGGCTGGAGCATCAACACCGGCATTAGCAAAACGGCTTTGCGAAATGGTGATAGTTTTACCTTGCTGATCAACCTTGATTAAAGGAAATGATGATTGTTCAATAAATGATTTTAAAACACTCGCCACATCTTTATTTGAAGCCTTACCGAGTGCTTCCCATAAATCGGCGGCTTCGGCATTTTTATATGAGAACTCTTTTAAGTAATTTTGAATACCAGCTTGAAATGCGTCTTCACCAATCCAATTTTCAACCATCGCCAGTACTGAGCTGCCTTTGCTGTATGCAAGGCCTAAACCGTCCATAATATCGGCTTCAGTTTTAATTGGTTTACGAATTGGCTTAGTGCTTAAGCGAGCATCTAACGCCATTACATTGTTTTGTGGTAAATCTAGGTGTGATTCAAACTCAGGGTTAAGTTGCTTAGTAATTTTTGCTGCCATCCAGCTAGCAAACGCTTCGTTTAACCATAAGTCGTTCCACCACTTCATAGTCACTAAGTTACCGTACCATTGGTGAGCTAATTCATGGGCAATAATAGAGACATTACGTTGCTTTTTACTACGCGTTGCAGCTTCTAAATCAACCAGAAGAATATCTTCGCGGTAAGTCACTAAACCTGAATTTTCCATTGCCCCAAACGGAAACTCTGGAACAGCCACTGAATCTAATTTTTTATACACGTAAGGAATACCAAAGTACTCTTCAAGTGCGCCCAATACTTTAGGCATATTCTCTTTTGCATACTGTGCTAAATGAATTTTACCTTGTGGAGTAATCACACGGCCAGGAATTGGCATACCCTTAATTTCTAGTTCTTCAAACGGGCCTACAGCCATAGCTACTAAGTATGATGGAATTGGTGGCGTTTTATCAAAGTAATGGGTAGTCATATCGCCATTCACCGTCGTTTTTAACTCAGGTGTATTTGAATACACTTTTTGTGACGTGGGGGCGGTAATAGTTAACTGAAATGGAATTTTATAGCTTGGTTCGTCAAATACAGGAAACGCTCGACGGGCATCGCTCATTTCAAATTGGGTGAAAAGATAAGGAACGCCTTGATCTAGGGTTTTATATAGCCCCACACTTTGGCGATTATATGGCGCTGAGAAATCAATTCTTAAAGTGTATTTACCCGGCTGAATTTGCTCTTCGCAGCTAAATTTAACTTTACCGGTTTTAAGCATTTCGCTGTTTAAGTCGCAGTTTTGCTCACCCAATAGTTGAACCATTTTGGTTGCGTAATCAACACCATTGAGTTCAATATAGCGTGTTGGTTTAAGCACCTCCAAACTGATTTCAGTCATTCCTGTAAAAGTATCCTGACTTGGGTCGAGCGTTAAAGCGACTTTTTGTGAACTTGGCTTTGCGAGCTTTTCAATGACGAATTCATTAGCGTTAGCAGCATTTATCGCAAGCGCAACGCTCACGGTTAAGAGGCTTTTAAAAAACATAGTTATCCCTAGATTTTTGTTGTTAGAAGAGTGAGTACACTCCATCCTAACAGCTTTTTTTGCTAGAGTAAGCGAACAACAATAAGGAAAAGAGTAACAAAGTTTGTCAGTGGCTATCTCGTGCTAAAAACCGCTGCCAATGGGTGTAGGAATTGATAACACGAATTTGTTGTAAAACGGTATTAAGCAATTTGGTATCGGCAAAATGCTCATCAGAGTAATCATTAAAGCCCATTAAGTAATTGAAGCAGTCTTTAGAGCCTGCTTGCAGGGCATAAATACGAATTTGCTGCTCAAAGTTAAGCCGCAAACTACTAATCGCGGTTTTCATTCCGAGTTGATCCACGGAAGGAATTGCACATTTTTGCAAATACCCCGCACGTTCGCCCTCGCCTGAAAACCAAATGCGTACTTTTTCACTGTAGCGTCCTGTTTTTGCTGGGAGGTCAAACAGTAAACGTGTGTGTTTTTGCGCTTTTACGTAGGCTAAATAATCATTAAGTCCGGCCTTAATAAGGGCGTTATGTACAGGAATTAAACGGGGTTTAATTTTACCATGAGTATGAAAGCTAAAGCAGAGAATGTTATTTTTAACCACCAAGTCATCTAGGGTTAAATGGCCAATTTCATCACTATAAGCGCCACTGTAGTACGCAATTAAAGGCAGCCAAAAGTGCCAGTGCTTAGCTTGTTCGCGGGCAAGCCGAGTATCACTATAAATATATCCGGTATAGAGCGTATGTAACTCCATAGCTGAGAATGGACGACGACCAAGATGGGTTTTCAACGCAGTACCTTGACAGTTTTTATTATTTTATACCCCAACTAATCGTTGTTGTTAATTGGGGGTGTGCCAGCAAATAAACAGTTAAAACTTATTCACTTAAAGCGCGAGCTAAACCAACTGGTTCAATTTCTACGCACACTTGATCGTCATTCCAATTTAAACCGACCAATGCATCATCTGATTTAAGGTCTTCAACCCAATCATCTAAAAATTCATCTAGGTTGATTTCTACTGGGCTGTAGTCTTTCCACTCTTCTTTACATTGCTCTTTTGCTGCGTCTTCTGATTCCCACAGTAAAAGTACATCGGTGTCATCAAACTGATTTGATTCACATACAACAAAGCCACCATCTTGTGCACCCAGTGCCCAGATCTGCTCACTAACACGTACTTTTTCTACAAAGCTAACTAGTTGTGATTCAATTTCGATATCGCTCATGTGTTCACCTTTTAAAATTTGAGTCGAGGGTTGGTATTTTTAGCCGCTTGACGCTGACTAAACGCTTCATAAAACTTAACTAACTGCGATTGCGCGCTAAAATCAGTGAGTTCACGAAAGCAGATCCAATCTAGCAAGCAGTATAAACTGATGTTGAGGCATTCACAGCTTTTAAATTCATCATCGTTTAAATGATCATTTAAATAGTCTAATGTTTGCGCAATTCGCTCATTTTGCAGATTAAAAAATAGTTTATCAGCTTGCGTGTCAAACCCAGAACGATGACATAACAATAATTCAACCAATGAATCGTTACAGGCATTGATGCTAGTTAAAAAATGCTCTTGCGGCCAAGTTAACGGGTTCTGCTGTGTTTTTTCAAGTAAGTAACGCAGTATATTGTTTGAGTCGCTTAAGTTAAGCGAGCCATCAATTAAGATAGGGATTTTAGCTGCCGGGTTGTGCGACATCATTAAAGAACGATCATCGCTTGAAAAAATGTCGAGATTTATAAACTCAAGCTCACAGTTATTTTGTTGTGCCCAAATTCTGACACGGCGAACATAAGGGGAAGAAATAGAGCCAAGTAATTGCATATTGGGGCTTTTGCCAACTCCACATAAATAAAAAGCCGCTAATGCGGCTTTATTAGTAAATCGATTTGCTTACTCTGAGCGGCTGGTTACTTCTAATAAGTGGTAACCAAACTGTGTTTGAACAGGACCTTGTACTTGGTTAAGTGGCGCTGAAAAAACCACCTTATCAAACTCAGGAACCATCATACCAGGTCCGAACTCACCTAATGCGCCACCATCTTGACCTGAAGGGCAATTAGAGTGCAATTTAGCCAGCTCTGCAAAGTCTTCACCTTGCTCAATTTTATCTTTAAGGTCTAAACATTGTGCTTCACTGTCTACGAGTATGTGCCTTGCACTTGCTACTGCCATAAAATCTCCTATTTATAAGTTTAGTTTTTTATCTACTAAGCAACATCTTAGTAAGGTTAAACTGAAAACACAAAATTAAAATGCACTTTTGATGGCGCTTTCTAATTTTGCTGAATCGGGTTTGACGCGGCTGTTAAAGCGAGTCACGGTTTGACGATCTGCCGAAACCACGTATTTATAAAAATTCCAGTTAGGTGAACTAGTTTTTGCATTTAAGTGCTTAAAAATAGGGTTGGCATCGCTGCCACGCACTGCGCTGGTGGCTAACATGGGAAAGGTAACGCCGTAATTTACATAACAGACTTTAGCCGTATCTTTTTCGTCATTTTCTTCTTGAAAAAAATCGTCAGATGGAAAACCGAGCACCACCAAGCCTTGCTCTTTATATTTTTTGTATAGCGTTTCTAGCCCTTCAAACTGAGAAGTAAAGCCGCAATTGCTGGCAGTGTTAACAATCAACAGTGGCTTATTTTTAAATTCACATAGATTAAGCGTTTCGGTTGAACGAAGCTTTCTCAGTGACACATTTGTGAAGTCATCGCAGGTATCTGTCTTTGCTGAAGGGCTATTAGTGTCTGCTGCATTGGTGGTTACAGATACACAGCCTAGAGCCAGTGTTAATCCGAATATTAATTTTCTTATCATGCGGTTACCTTGAACGCGATTTGATGGGTGTTTATGTAACTTATCATACGCTACTATAGGCGAAATTGATCAATTTTACTTATTTTCTATGACTATACGTTTAGCTAAACCTGATGATTTAACTGCTATTGTTGCCATTTATAATGAAACTATCCCTAGTCGAATGGTAACCGCCGATACTGAAGAAGTAACCGTTGCTGACAAACAACCTTGGTTTGATAGCCATACAGCTCAAAGACCTATTTTTGTTTACTGCGAAAATGACCAAGTATTAGCCTGGGTTAGTTATAAATCGTTTTATGGGCGCCCAGCTTACGATGGCACCGTTGAACTAAGCATCTACATTACATCAGCAGCCCAAGGAAAAGGGTTGGGTAAAAAGTTGATGCAATTTGCACAACAACAAGCAAAAAAGCTCGATATTGAAGTGTTACTCGGATTTATTTTTAGCCATAACGAACCAAGCATTAAATTATTTAAGCATTTTGATTTTGCAGTATGGGGAGAGTTGCCCAATGTTGCAAGGATGGATAACCAGCTGTACAGCCTGACTATTTTTGGTAAGCATTTAATGTAATCCCACAATCATAGGCAAGCAAAAATTACATTTATGTAGACGATTATGCCAAACCAAAAATTCTATACTATGCTGAAAAGGTGTTTAATTAATTCTTAAAAGTGTACATAAATGGCGCAAAAAATACTTATTATTGATAGCAGTAGCATGATTGCTATGCGCTTAAAAGTACTGCTTGAGCTAATTGGTTGTGAAGTTGAATTAGTTCATTATTCTATGTTTGATCAAAGCAGCAACATAGATGCGTACGATATGCTTGCCTTTTCACAAGGGACACCAACAAATCTGGTTGCTTCGTTGGTAAAACAAGCGACCCGACAATCATTTTTACTTTTAGCTCCCAAGGCTGAAAGTGGTGAATTGCTTGATGCATTTGGTAAATTAAACGAGCTTGTTCCAGATGCCACTATTATTTATCCATTTTTTTCTAATAAAGAAATCACTTCATTTATTGAAGATCTATTAGAAATAGGACCTGATCATATTTTTAAACTGCCTACAATTTTGTTGGTTGATCATGTTAGTGAGCGTTTAGAAATGCTAAAAAGTAGTTTAGTGGGTGCACATATAGAGGTATACACAGCTACAAATCATGATGAGGCACTTAATATTGCCAAACTCAGAATGATTGATATTTTAATTAGTGATTTTAGTTTAAAAGAAGGGCTCGGCTTAGATATATTTACCAGCCTTAAGCAGATACAGCCGCATAGCCGCTGCTTATTATTAACCTCGCGTCCTGCTCAGGTTTCTATGATTGAAGCAATTCGCCAAGGTGTTGAAGACGTTTTAATTAAGCCGCTCGACGACAATGTGTTATTACAAGCAGTACATAAGTTGTGGCAAACCGAATTGCTAAAACGTCATAACGCAGAGCTAGTTGAAAGACTACAAGATACAGTCGATGTACTTATTGAAAAAGACAGTTTGCTGCAAGTAATTTTTAAAAATACTCCCGATCCAATCTTACTTTTTGAACGTAAAGGCAAAATAGTAGAGGCTAACGACGCGTGCTTAAAGCTGTTTAATTTACCGTTTAAAAAGCTCACTGCTCACTCGTTATTTCACTTTTTAGATGACGATTCAGTAAAGGCAATAAAAGATAAAATATTGACTTTAAACAGTAATCGGCAATTTAGTTGCGACTTACACCTAGTCAATAAAGATGGCAGTAAAATTCCACTTGTCGGCTCGTTTAATGAAATTGATCATCATGGTGAAATAGCATTAGCGGTTATTTTTAAAAACGTAACCCATTTAAAACAAAAAGAAGATTTATTACTTGAGGCCAAAGATCTTTTAGAAGAGCAGGTCAGAGCGCGGACTTCGCAACTTGAGCATGCGAAAAACATTGCTGAAGCAGCTAATTTAAGCAAATCAGAGTTTTTGGCGAATATGTCACATGAGCTAAGAACCCCTATGCATTCTATACTAAGTTTTTCACGCTTTGGTATCAGTAAGCTTCAAGATGATGATTTTAGTAAAGATAAACTTTTAAAATATTTAACCCGAATAGAATCAAGTGGGCAAAGGCTACTGTCATTACTTAACAATCTACTCGATTTGTCGAAATTAGATGTAGGTAAATTCCCATTTAACCCGCGAGCATGCGATTTAACGACTATTGTTAAAACAAGCATTGATGATGTTGCTGGGATTGCCATAGAAAAAGATATTAAGATTGCATTTAAATCAGATAACCCACCAGTTGTAGCACAATGCGATGAAGAGCAAATTAATCAGGTACTTAGAAACGTATTGAGTAATGCATTAAAATTTAGCGAAGAACATAGCACTATCGAAGTTGCATTGGAAACAGACAATGGTTGTGCAAATATTGAAGTAATAGACAGCGGAATAGGTATACCAGAAGACGAGCTTGAAACTGTTTTTCAAAAATTTGTGCAAAGTAGCAAAACAAATAGTGGCGCAGGGGGGACAGGATTAGGACTTACGCTGTGCCGTGAATTTGTTTCTTTACATCAAGGAACTATAAAAGCCTGTAATAACGAACTTGGTGGGGCAACCATTAGCATTCAGGTTCCTTTGGAAATAAACCTCGATGAATATTTAGCCGATGAGCAATTAGTGAAAAATAGTAGCTAATAACCGAATTGTTTTAATGAACACGATTTATATGGACGAAAAATTATGGCTTTAACTAAAATTCTTGCAGTCGACGATGAACCATTTAACCTCGAAATAATAGAAGAAATCCTAGAAGAATTAGATTTTGAACTTAAGCTGGCTTCGAGTGGCCCGGAATGCTTGAGCATGGTTGAAGAGTATATGCCGCAGGTTATCTTACTTGATGTAAGCATGCCAAAAATGAATGGTTACGAAGTATGTAAAGAGCTCAAAGCGAACCCTAAAACACAAGATATTATAGTGATGTTTGTATCGGCAAGGGGGACAGTTGAGGAACGTATGGAAGGTTATTCAGTAGGTGCTGAAGACTATATTGTAAAACCGTTTGGGCACGATGAGCTTAAGCAAAAGCTGAATAAGTTAAATCAAGTATTAATAGAAAAACAACAGCTTGAAAAGCAAGTAAAAGAAGCTACCTCAACCGCTTTTGATGCTATGGCAAATAGCAGTGAAATGGGTCAAATAGTTAACTATGTTGAAAATATCGGTTTTGTCAACGATGTAGAAGAGTTAGGTAAGGCATTAGTGGAGTGCTTACAGACATTTGGTCTACAAAGTAATATTGAATTTAGATGTAACGACACCAAATCGCACTTTGCTTTAAACGGTGTGTGTTCGCCGATTGTGATTGAGTTATTTGAAATGCTTAAAAACAAAGGTAGGTTACATGAGTTTTCTCATCGTATTTTGGTTAATTACGAGCTTGTCAGTTTATTGATTTTGAATATGCCAGAACAAGATGAGCAGAAGCATGGGCGTATACGTGATCATATTTGTTTTATTGTAAGTGTAACCGAACAGCAATTGCGGGCTATTACTACTAAGAAAATGTTGGTTTCGCAGCAAGAGCGATTAAACAAAGTGGCGAGTACTGTTCACAGTAAGTTTCATAGTTTAATTGGATTGCTTAACGACAGCCGGATAAATAACGAAAAAGTATTTAAACAACTTCAAGAGGAGTTAGAAGAGCGGATCCCAACTATGGGACTCGATGAAGACCAGGAAGTGTTTATCTACAAAAAAGTCGACGAAACGATTCAAAATTCGGTGGCACGTCAAGAATCTGTTGATCAGGTTAAAAAAGCGTTCGCAGAGATAGAGCAAGATCTCGCTTTATTGTTGAAAGGTTAAAGGTGCGGGCTACGGGCTGCGAGGCGCGGGGTAAATTCCTTGCTACGATTGATACATTTACTTGTAGCAGCGACTTTATGTCGCGTCTTTTAAAGGTTAAATACGAAAGGTGTGCGCTACAGATTAACTAAAATCTGTACTTTAATTGTGGCTTCTCATTTACTCCTCATTTTCTTCTCTGTGTTAAATCATATATTAGTAAATTATGCACAAAGAGAGCTAAGAGATCGCAGAGGAGGTTAAAAGGGTAAAAGGCTTATGCGTCTCTGGGTAAGCCTTTTTCAACTATACGAATTAACCGTGCTGTTTTACGCAACTTTTGCCTTTGTTTATCGTGTTGCTGGGCGAGTGCCCAATTTATATGTTCACCCACCAGATCACTGACTGTTTGGCGTTTATCTTCGAGTGCAGCAATAATTGCCGGGCTAAAATCTGCGTTACCTAATCCAACGGCTATATTTCGTAGCCAACGTTCATGGCCAATGCGGCGGATTGGACTGCCCTCGGTATTTTTTAAAAAGGTAGTTTCATCCCAAGCAAATAACTCGAGTAAATCTTTGTTTTTTAATTGTGTACGAGGATGAAAGTCAGCCTCATCGGTAATTTGTCCGTAGCGGTTCCATGGGCATACCAATTGGCAATCGTCACAGCCATAAATGCGATTTCCCATTAATGTTCTGTATTGCTCAGGAATAGCGCCTTGATGCTCTATAGTTAAATACGAAATGCACTTACGCGCATCAACCACATAAGGTTCTACAATAGCACCAGTGGGGCATAGTGTTATGCAGGCAACGCATTTGCCGCAGCCCTCAAAAGTGTTTTCGTTATCAATAGGTAAAGGTAAGTCGACAAAAAGCTCTCCTAAAAAGAACCAAGAACCCGCCTCTTTATTTATTAATAAAGAATGCTTTCCGCGCCAGCCTAATCCCGCTTTTTCAGCGAGTTGACGTTCAAGTACAGGGGCTGAATCAACAAAAGGCCTAAAGCTATAGTCACCCACATATTGTTCAATTTTTTTACCTAACTGTTTGATTCGGTTGCGCATCAACTTATGATAGTCACGGCCAAGGGCATATCGACTGATATAGGCTTTTTCGGTATTTTTAAGGTTTTTGGCAAAGCCAGAATCAGGTGGGAGGTAATTCATTTTAACTGAAATAACCCGCTGTGTTCCGGGTACTAGCTCATTAGGGCGAGCACGCTTCATACCATGGGCTGCCATATAATCCATTGAGCCATGAAAACCCGCATCAAGCCATCGCTGCAGCTGTGCTTCATGCTTAGTTAAATCAATGTCAGTAATACCCACTTCACTAAAGCCAAGTTCTTGACCCCATAGCTTTATTTGCTGGGCTAGCTGTTCATAATTTAGATTGACGTCGCTCACATGCTTCACACAGTTATATTATAAGCCGCGTAATTTAGCATAATCGCGGCTTGGGTAAAACTAGTCAGGCCCTAGCCTACAAAACGCTTTAACTGTTGTTGGGTTTGTTGACTTAGTTTTTGTGATTGCTCAGAGTCATGCAATGCGGTGTCTATTTGTTGCTTTGCTTGTTCGCCAAGCGCCACAATTTGTTCAACCGATTCATGGGTTTGATTTTGTGTATCTTCAAGTAAATGAACTGCGTTAGCTATTTGCTGTAATTGCTGCTGATTATGCTCAAATTCATTGAGCATTTTTCCAAAACCTTCTGAGGTATCGTTGATTGCAGCTTGTGCGTTATTAGAGTGACTAATTAACTGCTGAGACTCTTTATTGGTTTCATTAACCAGCTCATTCATTTGGGTAATAAAATCACTAATTTGGCGGGTTGCATCACTTACTTTAACCGATAGGGTGCGAACTTCATCGGCAACCACGGCAAAACCTCTCCCTGCCTCTCCGGCGCGCGCTGCTTCAATTGCCGCATTAAGCGCTAATAAATTAGTTTGATCAGAAAACTCTTCTACCATTTTTAAAATGCTACGAATGTTTTCACTATTCTCTTTTAAGCCTGCAATCGTTTTAGAAAAACTACCCAGCATTTCATTAATAAGTCTCACCTGTTCAACCAGTTTTGACAGTTCGCTCGCAGAGAGCTTAACAAAACTAAGATGTTCATTATTTACCTGATGTACGCTATCAGTGTTACTTACGATATCTTGTAGGCTTTGGGTAATTTGGTTGCTGGCATTAATTATGGTGTGGCTTAAATTAATTTGCTGTTCGCTTAGCTGCTCTGTGTGCTGCATTGATTGCGTTACTTGGCTATTACTTTGCACGCTTTCCTGAGCGCTGCTGTAGGTCGTATTTAATAAGCTGTTTAAATGCGTAGTAAACTGATTATATTGTTCACTTAAATCTCTAAATTCATCAAAAGTAAAATGAGGAAGTTTGGCAGCTAAGTTGGCATCTTGTTGATTAATATTAATCAACGTATCGCGCATGGCTTTTACCGGGCGCACAATTAAAAAGCGCATATAAAAAATAGTAAATATAAAACCGGCAACAATCAGCAGGGTTAATGCCCAAAATAGCCCTGTGCTTTGTTGATTTTCAGAGAGGCTACTGTGTAACCAAAATAATGTAATAGCTTGAAATAAAAATACAAAGCTTAAATTACCCACTATTTTTCGGGTTAAAGTAAAAAATAGAGTTTGTTCTAAAAAGTTATAAATACGCATGTAGCTACTCATTAAATAGTGACCTACTAAATTATTGTTTTTATAGCATAAATAGCAATTAAATAATTAGTTATAGTTCATTTAATTGCGCCAAAAAATGCTTAGTTCGTTCAGGGTCGTTAGTAAAAATGCCATCAACACCACAGGCAAGCATCAGTTTAATATCTTCAACTTCATCTACGGTGTAGGCAAACACCTGTAAGCCGCGCAGTTTGGCATCGTCAACAAACGACTTGTTCATAAAGTTTTTGTCAACATGAATGCTAAAGGCCTGTAAGTCTTCAGCAAACTTCGCATACTGCAATGGAATTGATGCAGTAAGTGCGCCAATTTTAAGCCAAGGCAAGCGGTTCTTTAGCCAGTGTAGTTGATGATGATTAAATGATGAAACTAAAATATTGCCTGCTGATATCTTATTTGCAGTAATATTCATTTCTAGTTGCGCAGCAAACTTTTCTAGTTCAAAAGTATGTTTTAGCTCTAAATTAAGTAAGGTTTGGTTGCTATTCCAGTCAATTAGTTGTTGTAGGGTAGGTACTTGCTCACCATTTCCCGCATCAAATTGTTGAATTTGCTGAGCGCTTAGGTCGCACACTTTACCTTTACCATTAGTGGTTCTATCTAGATAGGTATCATGAATAATCACGTAGTCATCAAGTGCGCTTTGTACATCAACCTCAATGCCATCTACATTTGCTTTTAACGCCGCCATAATGGCGCTATGTGTATTTTCAGGAAAGTGTGTGCTTGTGCCTCTATGAGCAAATATTTTCATGGCTGCTTTTTCCGTGAGATTGACCAAGTTTCAAAGCACGCAGCACTAACAATCAGTGCGCCACCAATCAGGGTCATCACTGAAGGGCGTTCGTGCAAAATAATTATAGCCAGTATTGTGCCATAAAGGGGCTGTAAGCAAGAAATCAATCCAGCGGTCGCTGCTGATAAATGTTTTAAACTCGCTGCAAATAACGAATGCGGCATCGCAGTAAACACCACACCGGCGATAAGCAACAATATTAAATCAGTATCATTAATTTGTGTTATGGGTACTTCAATAAATGTACATAGCATCAGGCTTGCCACTAACGTTTGATAAAACATGGTTTGCGGTCCACCATACTCGCTAAAGTAGCGTTTATGGGTAATATTACGAAGAGCAAAAAACAACGCTGATACCACCCCCGTCAAAACACCTAAAGTGATGTCATCGCCTAAATTAACGTTAGGGATCAATAAATAAATACCAATAATCACCACCACAGCGCTTATTATATCTTTTGCTTTGGGCTTACTTTTATTAAATAGAGGCTCTAAAAATACCGTGATCACGGGATAGGTAAAAAAAGCTAACATGCCCACGGTAATTCCCGCCAATTGCATGCCTGCAAAGTAGGTTACCCAGTGGATACCTACGGCAACGCCTAATAAAATGGCAATCACATAATCTTTGGCGTGATGCAGCTTAATTGGTTTTTTTTGCAAAGTCAGTAGCACACAAATTGCCACCCCAGCGATAGCCGCGCGATAAGCGGTAATATCTAATGCATTCAAACCAATTAGCTTTGCGAATAAGGCGGTGCCGCCAAATAAAAGGACGGCAATATGTAAGTAAATTAAGCTTTGTTGTTGGGACTGCACGAGATTTCCTTGTCACTTTTTTTGGCTATATTAGCATTGCTTTTACACTCAGAAGATGAATTTTTCTATTTCATGACAAATGTCAGCCAAGTTAATGACACTTCACACTCTTATATATTTTATCTAATGGCATAGTTACTTTACTTATATTGGAGGGTGTTATGAATTCCTTAATTTTAATAAGCTTAAGCATTAGCGACTTTGTAGAAACACTAAGTTTAACTGCGACTTATGAAGATTGTTTTATGTTCGCATTCATTTTTATGTTATTAATATTTATTAATAAAAATAGTGCTATAAACAAAAACAATAGGCCAGAGGTATTAGTATGAGTTCGCTAAGTAGCTTTTCTCAACAAACGGATAAAACGTTTTGGAAGTATGGCCATTTAATTTTTACCGGCTTTTATTTATTGCCATTAATTATTAATTTTGACCAATTTACAAAAAGCCAAATGAGCCTATGTTTAGCTTTTTATATTGCTTTTATTATTTTGTACATAAAAGCAATTAACTGCAATAACACAAAAATTACCCCCTTATTTTTAGCCTTGCTCGCCATTTGTTTTAGCGCCACTTTTTTTACCTCTGGCACACCTACTTTGTATGGTTTTGTTGCTTATGTGGCAGGGTATAGTTATACCCAAAAGCAGCGGTATTATGCCGCATTAGCCATTATAGTCGCGCTTTTTACAAGTTCGTATTTAAGCGATATAGGAAAGCTTCAGTACTTTTTGGCTGTGGCATTAATATTATGTGCCGCCTTATTTAGCTATGGAATTGCAGCAAAAAGAGAGCGCGAACATAAAAAGCGCGAACAAGAAAGCGCAAAGCAATTGGAGCAACTAGCAGCCATTGCTGAGCGTGAACGCATAGCCCGAGATTTACATGATATTTTAGGTCACTCACTGTCATCAATAGCTTTAAAAGCTGAACTTGCGAATAAACTAAATCAAGGTGAACGATACGCGCAGGCTAATAACGAAATAGCCCAAGTAGCAGATCTTGCAAGACAGTTACTGAGTGATGTACGAAACGCGGTAAGTGATTTAAAGCAGCTCAACTTAAACAGCCAAATAACACAGCTAAAACAAACACTCAAAGAGCAAGGCTTTAACATAAAATTTAACGTTAATTTAGCGACGTTACCTGCCAAGGTTGAGGGCATTGCGAGTCTTATTATTAAAGAGTCAGTGACTAATTTATTACGCCATAGCAGCACAAAAATCGGTTCTATTAATATAGAACAAACAAAGCGGCAATTACTTATTGCCGTTATTGATAACGCGCCATGCACCACATTAAAAGCGGGAAATGGTTTAAATGGCATTAAAGAGCGAGCAGAGCAATTAAACGGCAGTGCAAAATTTACCTGTGGCGATACATTTACTTTAAACGTTGTACTGCCATTAAGTGCTGAGGATTTAAAATGATCAAAGTATATTTAGTTGAAGATCAAGCGCTGGTGCGCGACGCAGTTGCCGCTTTATTAAGCCTCGACTTTAATATTGAGGTAATTGGTCAAGCATGTAATGGGCGAGATGCGTTAAATGAAATCAGCGCGCTTAGTAAAGACTTACATCCAGATATCATTTTAACGGATATAGAAATGCCAAGCATAAATGGCATTGAGCTTAGTGAGCAAATAGCCGCTAAATATCCTGCAATTAATATGGTAATTATGACCACTTTTTCACGTGCTGGTTATATTAGGCGCTCTTTGAATGCGGGTGTTAAAGGTTTTATTTTAAAAGAAGCACCTAGCGAAGAGCTAATAAACGCGTTAAAAAAAGTAATGCAAGGGCAAAAGGTGATTGACCCAGAACTTGCCATTAATGCCCTAGACGATGCCGACCCACTCACAGATAAAGAGCGTAAAGCCTTAAAGCTTGCAAGTGATGGCTTAAAAACCAGCGAAATAGCAAAGCAGCTCTATATAAGTGAAGGGACAACGCGCAATTATTTATCTGATGCGATTGCAAAGCTCAATGCCACAAACAGGATAGATGCAGCGCGTATCGCTCGGCAAAAGGGGTGGTTATAAATAGCTTCTTTGATGATTACAAAAATAGGCACTTTATAAATTTTATACAACGTATTACTATTCAGTGCATAACTATAAAAGTAACGAAAAGTGCTAAAAGCGCAGCTAAATGCACTCAAAGAGGCTCGAATGACCGCATTAATAAAGATTACCACTGAGCAAAACGTGGCAATACTTACCATGAATACCGCTGAAAACCGCCATAACCCTAGTTTTATAGCTGAACTTAATCAACACTTAGATAGCATAGAAGCCAATGGCGATATTAACGCCGTAGTATTAACCTCAAGCAGCGATAAAAGCTGGTCATTGGGAATAGATTTACAGTGGATGGCAATTTCAGATAACACGCCTACAGTTATTGCTGATTTTATGAATTCGATAGGGCAGTTATTTAAACGCATAGTGACGTTTCCTATGCCTATCATTGCTGCACTAAACGGTCACACTTATGGTAATGGCTCGGTATTGGCATGTGCCTGTGATTTTCGGTTTATGAAATCGGACAAAGGCTTTTTCTGCTTTCCTGAAGTTGATGTACTGGTACCGTTTGTACCGTCTATGTTTCCGATTATTAATAAAGCGATTAATCCTCAATTTTTTAACCGCTTAGCTATGACTGGCGAGCGTGTTGATGCGCAAAAATTGTTACAACAAAATGTGGTAGAAGCAATTTTTGCTGATGAGCAAGCCTTGCAAGCGGGTGTGTTAGAGTTTGCGCAAAGCTTTAATAAAAATCGTTGGATATACGCTCAAAACAAAACCCAAATGAACAAACCAATACTCGATGTTATGGCTGCACAAGACTCGGCTTTTATTGAAAACATCAGCACGCTATTGTGGAAGAAACTACAGCAAAAGTAAGCTGTTTTTATAAAAGTGAGTAAGCATAACTACAGTTAATTTACTCACTTTCATGTGCATTAATTAAGTAGGTGTTAAGTGTTATTTAGCTACATTGCTACAAAATGCAAAAGCTAATAACGCTTTATTAAAAGTTTAATGGCTTTTACCTGTCTCATTTCGAGTATATGAGTTAAAATGCTTACATAACCAACTAACAAGATAGTGAATGTCAAACCAAGATCCAAATCTCAGTCGAGAACAAGAAAAGTACGAAAACCCAGTCCCTAGTCGTGAGTTTATACTTACTCACCTTCAAGAGCGTTCAAAACCTGCTAATTACACGCAACTATGCGAAGAACTCGCGGTCAACGATGAAGAACGACAAATAGCATTTAAGCGCCGACTTCGTGCCATGGAGCGCGACGGGCAATTGTATTTTAATAAATTTAAATGTTATGCCCTGATTGACGAAGCCGGTTTAACCAAAGGCAAAGTTGTCGGTCACAGAGACGGTTTTGGCTTTTTAGAAGTTGAAGGCGAGAGCAAAGACTGGTTTATTGCCAAGCATCAAATGAATATGGTGCTACATGGCGACATTGTTCTTGCGAAAGGCACTAAGCGTGGTTCAGGCTCAAAATGCGATGCCCGTATTATTAAAGTGCTTACTAATGAGCGAGCGCCTATTGTTGGCCGCTATTTTGTTGAGCATGGTATTGCTGTGGTGGTTGCTGAAGATCCGCGCATTACCCAAGATATTATTATTTTACCGGGTAACGAAAAAGGCGCACGCCACAACCAAATGGTGCAAGTGCAAATAACTCAAAATCCAAGCCGCAATATGAATGCGGTAGGTAAAGTGATTGACGTACTGGGCGAGCATTTAGCGCCGGGTATGGAAATTGAAGTTGCGCTGCGTAATCACGATATTCCACATGTGTGGCCTGAAGAAGTTGAGCAGCAAGTTGCCCACTTAGGTGAATTTGTTGAAGAAGCCGATAAGCAAGGCCGTGTTGATTTACGCGGCTTACCACTTGTCACTATTGATGGCGAAGACGCTCGCGACTTTGATGACGCTGTTTATTGTGAACCTAAAAAATCAGGTGGCTGGCGTTTATGGGTAGCCATTGCCGATGTATCCCATTATGTAGGTATGAACACGCCGCTTAACAAAGAAGCGATAGAGCGCGGTAATTCAGTGTATTTCCCTGAGCAAGTTATTCCAATGCTGCCAAAAGTATTGTCTAACGGTTTGTGTTCGCTTAACCCTGAGGTTGATCGCCTGTGTATGGTTGCAGAAATGACCGTATCGCAAGAGGGTAAGCTGTCGGGCTATAAGTTTTACGAAGCACTAATGAATTCGCATGCTCGTTTAACCTACACCAAAGTAAATGCCATTTTACAAAATGACGAAAAGCTCCGTAAAGAATACGCAGCTGTAGTGCCACATTTAACTGACTTACAGCAAATGTACATGGCATTAAAAGCAGCACGCCAAGAGCGTGGTGCAATTGAATTTGAAACACTCGAAACTCGTTTTGTATTTAACGCACAACGTAAAATAGAATCTATTGTGCCGGTTATTCGTAATGATGCGCATAAGCTGATTGAAGAATGTATGATTTTAGCTAATGTTTCGGCGGCTAAATTACTTGAGAAACACGAAGCAAGTGCATTGTTTAGGGTACATGATGAACCCGATAGCGAAAAACTGGGTAACTTTACTCAGTTTTTAACTGAGCTAGGTATTGAAAGCACGCTAAGCGACGAACCCACCCCGAAAGAAATTACTCATGTATTGGCTCGTTTAGGGGATCGTCCTGAAGCTGAACTTATTCAAACTATGCTGCTGCGCTCAATGAAGCAAGCGGTATATCAGCCAGATAACATAGGTCACTTTGGTTTAGCATTATCGGCCTACGCACACTTTACCTCGCCAATTCGCCGTTACCCCGATTTAGTGGTACACCGTGCAATTAAAGCGGTATTAAAAGCGCAAGGTCAACAAACGTCAGGTGAATACGCTTACAGCGATGATGAAGTCGATCAACTTGGTGAGCAGTGTTCTACCACTGAGCGCCGCGCAGACGATGCCACCCGTGAAGTAGCCGATTGGCTAAAATGTGAATACATGCAAGATCATGTAGGCACGGAGTTTAACGGGGTTATTTCATCGGTTACTAATTTTGGTTTATTTATTCGTTTAGATGATTTGCAAATTGATGGATTAATTCATGTTACCAATTTAGGTGATGAATACTTCCAACATGATGCGGCTAAACATTGCTTGGTGGGTGAACACACACATACGGTTTATCGTTTAGGCGATAAAGTAACTGTACAAGTTGCCTCGGTAAGCTTAGATGATCGCCGAATTAACTTAACGCTTAAAGGCGATGTGGCTCAAGATCGTTATGCGCGTCGTCGTGCGCCAAAAAAGAATGCCCCAGCAAGTGTTCGCTCGCAACTTAAAGCCGGTAAAATACCGGGTAAAAAGTCAGCAAGCGACAGTAAAAAACCAAAAAGTGGAAAAAAGCCTGCAAGTAAAGCTAAGGCAGCGGGTAAATCTAAAGTAACAGCGGATGACACCACCGCGAAGAAAAAAACCAAAAAGAAAGCGGTCAAAAAGCCTAAAAGACCAGGTAAAAATGCCCGTAAACGTAGTAGCCCAGGAGCAAACAATTCGTGAGTAATGAATTAATTTTTGGCTTTCACTCTGTTGAAGCAATTTTAGCAAAAGAGCCAGAGCGCTTTATAGAAATATACGCCCTTAAGGGACGTGATGATAAGCGTCTATCGCCTGTGATTGAGCAAGCGCGTCAGTTTGGTATTTCAGTACAGTTTATGCAACGAAAAGCGCTTGATAACAAAGCGAAAGATGAACAGCATCAAGGCATTATTGCCAACGTAAAAGCGGCGCGAGTGTTTAATGAAAAAGATCTCGATGAGATCATTGAACGCGAAGACACGCCATTTTTACTGGTACTTGATGGCATTACCGATCCGCATAATTTAGGTGCTTGCTTACGTAGTGCCGATGCAGCGGGCGTACATGCGGTGATTGTTCCTAAAGACAAATCAGCAAAGCTTAATGGCACAGCACGTAAAGTAGCCTGTGGCGCAGCAGAAACGGTACCGCTTATTCAGGTAACTAACCTTGCACGTACATTACGTGAAATAAAAGACGCGGGCGTTTGGGTTGTAGGTACTGCCGGTGAAACCGACACACATGTATTTGATGCCAGCTTAACAGGCCCAATGGCGATTGTGATGGGTGCTGAAGGCGAGGGCATGCGCCGCTTAACACGTGAGCATTGTGATGTGCTCGTTAAAATCCCAATGGCAGGCACGGTTTCAAGTTTAAATGTATCGGTAGCAACCGGCATTTGTTTATTTGAAGTGTTACGCCAGCGCGCAGAAACAAATTAAGCCTAAGCTAATCACATAGGCATTAAAAAGCCGAGATTGATTACATCAATCTCGGCTTTTTTGTACTTTTAAGTTAGCGCTTTATTAAAAGCTGTAAGAGTAACCCATTTGTACTGAGCGTGGCTTACCAGGTTGAATACCGCCATTTGCGCGGTTAGCAATGTAGGTTTTATCAAACAGGTTATCAACGCTTAGGTATACTTTTTGATTTTCATCAATTAAGTACTTAGCAGCTAAATCCCATACAACACGACTATCAATCGCATTTAAGCCTGAGTCAGAAAGGTCAGCATGTGCATCCGATACGTAACGTATTTGGCTGTTAACAACAAAGTTATTCACTTCGGCACCAAATGATAAAGCAACTTGGTTTTCTGGTACGTAAGGCATTGCATCGCCTTTTTCTACAGAGCCCCAAATTTCTGAATCAAATGTGTTTTTAAACTCTGAATCAGTGTAGGTGTAAGTCAGTTTAACTGGGAACGCAACTGATGCAGTATTAAACGTTCGACCAGCGCTAAATTCAAAGCCCGATACTTCTACTTCACCGTAGTTGTATTGGTCGCCAATGTTATCGTCGCTACAACCTACTGCAGCAGTACAGTTACCATGCATGTTGTCGTAATCAGAGTAGAATGCAATCACTTCACCGTTAAAGCCGTTTGCATTAAAACGAGAACCAAACTCAATGTTGACGCTTTCTTCTTCGTCTTGGTCTGCATTGCCTGGCGCTGCGGGTGCATAACCTTTTTGAATGCCTGCAAGTAACGTTACGTTGTCGTTAAGTGTGTAAGTAGCACCTAAAGACGGTACTAAAATTTCAGTATCGTTTGAAATGTCTTTCGTTAAGCCTTGGCTACGAGTTGGATCTGATTTAGCCCATTCTTCACGGGTAATAGTAATGTCTTCATAACGCAGACCTGCACTCACTACTAATGCATCCATTGTCCATTCGTCTTGAATAAATAGGGTGCTTGCTTTTGCGCTGTCTAAGCGATTGCTATTAGAGCCAGGTGCGCCTTGCGAAGTAAGAGTCATGCTTAAATCTTGATTAAGCGTGTATTTGTCTTCCCACTGGAAACGATCCATTTCATCTTCGTGGTAACGTACGCCAACCGTAATGTAGTGATCGCCCGCTGGAATGTGTAATTCAGACTGCACGCCTTTGGCTTGGTAGTCGCGGTTATTAGCTTTAACACCTATGTTTTCGATGCCTTCAGCCGTTGGGTTTGCTTCAAATTCACTGTATTGCTCAAGGTAGCTTTCGCTTACTTTACTGGCTTTGTACCAGTTACGGTGGAAGTCATTTAGATAAGCGGTTGCTAAAAATTCGTAACCTTCACCAAAGCGATATGCATAGTTTACTTGGTATGCATTGTGACGAGTGTTCATCTCATCGTTTTGCGATGCCGCATAACGACGGTTAGGATTTTCTTGGTAATCGGCGTTAGTTAAGCCCATGTACGTTTCGTCTGATGTTTCTTCAGAGTACTTAGCTTTAAACTCAATGTTGTGGGCATCGTTTTCACCAAAGGTATGGCCAAATTTTACCAGTACGTCATTTTTTTCAAAACCAGTGTTGTCATCGCCTACAGGTAATTCTTTAAAACCATCAGCGCCGTAAGAAAACACTTCAATTAAGCCAGCAGTGTTATTTTTTTCTTTAGCGAAGTAAGCGTGACCTTTATAGTAACCATCGCTACCAAGTGCCGCGTCAACCATACCCATAGAGCTATTTGCTTCAGTTGGTAAGCTGCGAGAAAGTAAATTTAATACACCACCGGTAGTGCGCGGGCCATATTTAACTGAGGCAGCACCTTTTAATACTTCAATAGATTCCATACGACCCATAGTCGGGAAGTAATAAGCCGATGGTGCAGAATAAGGAGCTGGTGCAACGAGTACGCCGTCTTCCATTACTGAAATTTTATCGTTACGGCCAGTACCTGTGCCACGCATACCAATGTTAGGACGCAGACCATAGCCATCTTCTTCTTGAACGTATACACCTGGTACTGATGCTAATACGCGAGAAATATCGGTAAATTCGAATTTTTGCAATTCTTCATCAGAGATAAATGTAGCCGATCCTGGAATATCGTTAATTGCTGCTTGTGAGCCAATAACGGTAATTTGTTCAAAGTTGCGTTCAACGCCGCCGGCATCTTTTGCCATTGCTGTAGCACTTAAAGACAGCGCTACGGCTGCAGTTAACGAGGAAACTAAAAATTTATGTGACATTGATTACCCTAAAAATAGTTCAACTACTAAAATTGGCGTAATTTAAACATGTTAACGAATGAGAATCAATATTATTAAGTTTTAGTTATATTTACATTTGCCGTAAAAACACGCTATTTTTATAACATTTTTAACTAAGTGTTTATTCTAATCTTATAAAATTAGGATAATGTATTGGCTGGTGGCGGTTATTTAAGCAGTGGGATAGCCTAAGCGCAGCTTAATAAATTCGGCGAGTTTAAATACCGCGTTTTCAGGTTCGCTGGCGGTTTTTACTAAACTAATACCTATGCTACCAAGCGCAGGTAAATGTTTAGTGTGTAAGTGATAGGCTAAATCGTTAGGTACGGTACTTTTTGCGAGCACTGTTATACCTAAGCCTTCTTTTAATGCGGCAATTAAACCGGTTAAATCGGCATTACTGTAAACAATACGATATTTAATGCCTGCTTTTTCAAGCGCCTGAGTTGCTCTGCGTCGATAAATACAGCCCTCAGGGGCGGTCACTAAGGTTACGGTTTCATTTTGTGCCAGTGATAGGTCGCCCACCCACACTAATTGGTCTTGAATAAAAATAGGGAATTTTTCTGAGTCTAGTTGCTCGTTAAGCGCTAACACTAAATCAAATTGATCTTGGCGCTCATCAGAGAGTAGGTGTTTACTTAAACGTGATTTTACTTCAAGTGATACCTCAGGGTAGAGCGCTACAAAATCGCCAATAATGGAGGGCAAAATACGCGCGGCAAATTCGCTAGGGATCCCCAAGCGCACTTTACCAGTTACACTTTCTGAGGTGAACAACTGCAAAATGGCATCGTTATGCTGCACCATTTGCTTTGCCATCGGCAGTAATAACTCGCCATATTGGTTGAGCACTTGTCGTTGCCCCTGCTTTTTAAATAATTTATAGCCGAGTAAGTCTTCTAAGCGTTTTACTTGTAAGCTCACCGCAGGTTGCGAAAGGCCAAGTAAATCGCCTGCTTTGGCAAATCCACCAACCTCAACCACCATAACAAAAGTTCGTAAACTGTCGGTTGAAATATTTTTCATATTTAAAATTACTATTTATATGGCTATATATATAAGTATTATTTATCAATTGATAAGTAATTACAATTTGTTGTTGTAAGGCTTGCGCAATATACTTTTGCTATTAAAGATTGATAGGTATTTGTTATGACTTTTAACCCGATTATGTTTGCCCGCCATAGCAACGCTAACAGCGCGGTTATAAATGCCTTACAAGCCGATAGCAGTCACGTTGTTATTGACTTTAGTGGTAGTGAAGCATCGGTATTTTTAAGTGCTATTTTAGGTCATGACCTCACCAAACTTACCGCTAGTGGCTTTGGCTTTAAAGGCACACTGGATGGCGATTTAAATTCTGATTTTAGCTACGCCGTTTACTACTTTAGCGAAACCGCCTTTCGATTTGTACTTCCAGTTAATGCTAGCCTGCAATTACAAGCGCTCATTAACGAGCAGCAGCTTAGATACGATATAGACTTTGTGGTACGCACCGACTTAGCGACCTTTACTTTAAAAGGCGACAATGCATTTGATACCTTAGTTGAGGCATTTAAACTAACCCCAGGGTTACGCCTTGCTGACGCGCAGCTTTGCTATGGCGCGCAAAGTGGTGATGTGTTTGTTACTGCAGTAGATCAAAACAATGAACAGCAGTTTATTGTTATTGCTAAAACGGCCACGCTTGATAAGTGGCAACAGTATATGCAGCAACAGGGCTTTAGTGTTACCAACACTCAAGCAGCCTAACGGGTAAAAAGTTAAAGATTACAATTTGGTAGGCTTAATAATGGCTACCATGTTATTCCCCCTCATTTAATTGAGGCCACGCCCACACACATGGGTTAATTTAAAAGTGAAGGAATATTATGACTTCTAAAACAGTATTACATGCAAAGCATCTTGAAGCCGGCGCAAAAATGGTTGATTTTCATGGCTGGGAAATGCCAATTAACTACGGCTCACAAATAGAAGAACACAACGCCGTACGTAACGATGCGGGTATGTTCGACGTATCACACATGACCATTGTTGATATACAAGGTGAGCAAGCACAAGCATTTTTACGCAAGCTAGTAGCTAACGATGTTGCTAAGTTAACCGTACCAGGTAAAGCGCTTTACACTGGCATGCTTAACGAGCAAGGCGGCGTAATCGATGACTTAATTATTTACTACTTTAGCGAAACATTTTATCGCTTAGTGGTTAACTCAGCGACCCGTGAAAAAGATTTAGCACATTTGGCTAAGGTGTCGAGCGATTTTGCTGTAACGGTTACTGAGCGCCCAGAATACGCCATGATTGCGGTTCAAGGCCCTAATGCACGTGCTAAAACAGCCCAGGTATTAAACGCAGACCAGCAAGCTGCAGTAGAAGGCATGAAGCCATTTTTTGGTGTTCAAGCCGGTGATTTATTTATTGCTACAACAGGTTATACTGGCGAAGACGGTTACGAAATTGTAGTACCAAACGAGCAAGCCGCCGATTTATGGCAGCAATTGCTTGATGCCGGTGTAGCGCCTGCGGGCTTAGGCGCGCGCGATACACTGCGTTTAGAAGCCGGTATGAACCTTTACGGCCTAGATATGGACGAAAGCGTATCACCACTGGCTGCTAACATGGCATGGACTATTGCATGGGAACCAGAAGATCGTGACTTTATTGGTCGTGATGTTTTGGTAAAACAACGTGCAGAAAAAAGCACTCACAAGCAAGTAGGTCTTATTCTTGAAGAAAAAGGCGTGCTACGCAGTGGTTCTAAAGTAATTGTTGATGGTGGCGAAGGTGTTATTACATCTGGCACATTCTCACCAACATTGGGCTATAGTGTTGCATTAGCACGTGTACCTCGTTCAACCGGCGACACGGCTCAAGTAGAAATGCGTAAAAAATTAGTTAACGTAAAAGTTGTTAAATCGGGCTTTGTACGTAACGGTAAATCAATAATCTAAATAATTTGGTTATACCAATAAATAAGTTAGCCTTATTCATTGGTATTCTCCCAATCTAAACCAAAGGATGAAAAAAATGAGCAATATCCCTAGCGAGTTAAAATACGCACCTTCACACGAGTGGGTTCGTAACGAAGGCGACGGCACTTACACTGTTGGTATTTCTGAGCATGCGCAAGAGCTGCTTGGCGACATGGTATTTGTTGAATTACCAGAAGTAGGCGACGAAGTAGATGCTGGCGAAGACTGTGCAGTAGCAGAGTCAGTAAAAGCGGCATCAGACATTTACGCGCCAATCAGTGGTGAAATTGTTGCCATTAACGAAGAGCTAGAAGATGCGCCTGAAACAGTAAACAACGACGCATACGGCGACGGTTGGTTATTCCGTATTAAAGCGTCAGAAGAGTCTGAGTTAGATAATTTATTAGACGCTGAAGGTTACGCGCATACAATTGACGAAGACTAATCGTTAATTAATAAAAGCCCCTCTATGTTAAAACATTGGGGCTTTTATGATTAAAGCGCTTATTTTTCCATACAAAGTAAGCAGCTAAATCATCACATATTTTAATCAATACTAGTTACCCATTAGTATTTGGATCATAGGAATCTGGACACATGTCAAACGCCAAATCTCTTGAACAATTAGAGCAAAAGCAAGATTTTATTCGCCGCCATATTGGGCCAAGCCCAGCGCAAGTAAACGACATGCTTAGCGCTCTTGAAGTATCGAGCGTTGAAGAGCTGATCGGTCAAACTGTACCTGCTGGTATTCGTCTTGAGCAAGGTCTTAATATCGGCGAAAGCCGCACCGAAGTTGAAACACTAAGCTACTTAAAATCAGTAGCAAGCAAAAATAAAGTTTTCAAATCGTATATTGGCCAAGGCTACCACCCAACTCACGTACCGCACGTAATTTTACGTAACGTACTTGAAAACCCGGGTTGGTATACAGCGTACACACCGTATCAGCCAGAGATTGCACAAGGGCGTTTAGAGTCACTATTAAATTTCCAGACTATGACCCTAGATATTACCGGCCTAGATTTAGCAAGTGCCTCACTGCTTGACGAATCAACCGCTGCAGCCGAAGCTATGGGCCTTGCAAAACGTGTATCTAAAGCTAAAAAAGCCAATGCGTTCTTTATTGCCGACGACGTACACACGCAAACCATTGACGTAGTGAGCACCCGTGCAGAGCAATTTGGTTTTGAAATTATTGTAGGTAAAGCCGCCGATGCTGTTAACCACGATATTTTTGGTGCGTTATTCCAATACCCGTCAACATCAGGCGAAATTGTTGATATAACTGACCTAATAGCTGGCGTACAAAGCAAAAAAGCGATTGCCTGTGTAGCTGCCGATATCATGAGCTTATTACTATTAAAAGCGCCAGGTAAATTAGGCGCCGACGTAGTACTGGGTTCAGCGCAGCGTTTTGGCGTACCTATGGGTTACGGCGGTCCACATGCTGCATTTTTTGCAACACGTGATGCGTACAAACGTTCATTACCGGGTCGTATTATTGGTGTATCAAAAGACCGTTTAGGTAACGATGCATTACGTATGGCAATGCAAACTCGCGAGCAACATATTCGCCGCGACAAAGCCAATTCAAACATTTGTACTGCGCAAGTATTATTAGCGAACATGGCTGCGTTTTATGCGGTATACCATGGCCCGCAAGGCTTAAAAACCATTGCACAACGCATTCACCGTTTTGCTGATATTTTAGCAACTGGCTTAAAAGCAAAAGGTGTGGCACTTAAGCACACTACTTGGTTTGACACATTAACAGTGGTTGATGAAAACAAAGCCGACGTGATTGCGCGTGCTGTAGCTAAAGGTGTTAACTTTGCTACTAACCATGCAGGTGAATACTCAATTTCAGTATCTGAAACCACAACCCGTGCAGACGTTGCTGAGTTATTTGATATTATTTTAGGCGAAGGCCATGGCCTAAGCGTAGATGCGATTGCTGCTGATGTTGAAGCAAATGGCAGCGACTCTATTCCTGCAAGCCTAGTGCGTGATGATGAAATACTAACGCATCCAAACTTTAACAGCTACCACAGTGAAACAGACATGCTTCGCTATATTAAGCGCCTTGAAAACAAAGATTTAGCACTTAATCATTCTATGATCTCGTTAGGTTCATGTACCATGAAACTAAACGCGACCGCTGAAATGATCCCAATTACCTGGCCTGAGTTTGCTAACCTTCACCCATTCTGCCCGCTAGACCAAGCAGAAGGTTACCAAATCATGATAGGCGAACTACATGATTGGTTGGTTAACATTACCGGTTACGATGCCGTATCACTACAGCCAAACTCTGGCGCACAAGGTGAATACGCAGGCCTTATCGCCATTCGTAAATACCACGAGTCACGAGGGGACGCGCACCGTAACGTATGTTTAATCCCAAGTTCTGCACACGGTACTAACCCAGCATCGGCACAAATGGCCAGCATGAAAATTGTGGTTGTTAACTGTGATAAAAACGGCAACATCGACATGGAAGACTTAAAAGCGAAAGCTGAAGAAGTCTCTGAAAATCTATCATGTGCCATGGTAACGTACCCATCTACCCACGGTGTATACGAAGAAACGATTCGTGAGTTATGTGAAATTGTTCACCAGCATGGTGGCCAAGTTTACATGGATGGCGCAAACATGAACGCGCAAGTAGGTGTTACTAGCCCAGGCTTTATTGGCTCAGACGTATCGCACTTAAACTTACACAAAACCTTCTGTATTCCACACGGCGGCGGTGGCCCAGGTGTTGGCCCAATTGGTGTTAAATCGCACCTTGCGCCATTTATGCCAAACCACAGCGTAATTAACGTACCAGGTACTAATGAAGGAAATGGTGCAGTATCGGCAGCGCCTTACGGCTCTGCAGCTATTTTACCTATTTCATGGGCTTACATTGCTATGATGGGCTCTGAAGGCTTAAAACAAGCGACAGAAATGGCGATTGTAAATGCTAACTACTTAAGCAATGAGCTCAGCAAGCACTTCCCAATTTTATACCGTGGCCGTAATAATCGCGTTGCTCACGAATGTATTATTGACCTACGCCCATTAAAAGAAGCCTCAGGCATTACAGAAATGGACGTTGCTAAGCGCTTACAAGATTATGGTTTCCACTCACCAACAATGTCGTTCCCTGTAGCGGGCACATTAATGATTGAGCCAACTGAATCTGAGTCTAAGGGCGAGATTGACCGCTTTATCGAAGCGATGGTATCGATTAAAGGTGAAATTGATAAAATCATTTCAGGTGAATGGTCTATCGAAAATAATCCACTGGTATTTGCACCGCACACACAAGCTGATGTGTTAGGTAATGAATGGGACCGCGCGTATGACCGTTTTTACGCTGCCTTCCCAGTACCAGCAGTTGCTAAAGATAAGTTCTGGCCAACCGTTACACGTATCGATGACGTATATGGCGACCGTAATTTAGTATGTGCATGTCCTCCGATTGAGACATATCGCGACTAATTTTTGAATGTAGGTTGCGAATAAAAAATGCAACTATCGGAATTAAGTTTGCAACTCGAATAAAGTTTGCAACCGATAGTTGAATTTTGAGGTGGGTAAAAATGAAAAAGCGAACCAGAGATGGTTCGCTTTTTACGTCCGATAATTTGAATATCAAATTACCTTTGAAATGTTATAGCTATCTATGTCTTCTTTTATTTCAACTGCAATATCAAAATACAATGATGGGTTATTTGTAAAATTTATCCATTTTACAGATTGGATGTAAGAGTGCCGCCCTTTATAAACAGTTCCTCCAGTATGATCATTGCAGCCCAGAACTTCTGGTTCTCGTTTGTTGAACATGTTTCGGCTCATAATCCCAAATAAAAAATCTGTCATTAAAGTTGTGCAGTTACAACATGAGCAAGTATTATCTTTTATATAATATTCGTAAGACCCATTTTCATCTGGCAGAACTACAGCTAATATTGCGTTTGGACGACTGACTCGGCCATTTCTGGTTTTTACTTTAAGTGAATAGGATATTTCCCATGGAATCCATTGATCCGCCTCTGAGGTAAAGATACCCCAATCCTTCATTCCTTTGGATATAAAAACCAATGTAATACTGCTGTCGAAAATTTTACCCTTCAGACGAGTTTCGATAGTTGAGTCTTTAAAGTCGCTAAGATCTTCACCGTCACTTTCACCTTTGTATATCTCGTTATTTTCACCAAGAATTTCTTCCAGTTTATTTACATAATCTCTGACTTTAGTTGTTTTCCACCAACTTTCTAAAATATTTTCGACTTGTTCGTCACCATACTTATATGAGACAAATATTTTTCTTGCCATTACATCACTCCTTTGCCAAAGCATTCAATGTATCGATTGTTCTTGATATTAACTCTAGAGGATTATTTGTTTCGTACCCAAGTGCTTCATATAATTTTTTTAATTTCCCGTCGTCATTAGGAAAAATAGTGTCGAAGTCAGCCATAATCTCCTCCCAAATCTCTTTTGCAACGAAACCGCTGCAACCGATGGGTACAATGACTAATCCAAGCTCCTTTGCAATCCTATATTCTGCTAAAACACCTTCTGCGAAAATGACGTCTTCACCAATCTTTTTATTGCCCAGAATAAAAACAGCTATTCCAGCTTTCTCAATCAAATCGTAACGATATTGCTCCCATATTTTTTTACGCTCCGTCTCATCACTAATGTATTGAGGAAAGGGTCTCATGACTAATTTGTCTTCAAGATGAGAAAACTGTTTTTGATAAGCGGACTGAACTGCCCCGGAAATTAAAACATTCCCTATACCTAGTCCGACACCAGTTACAAGCTTATAGTTCTGGTCGATCAAAGCCTTACCTAGGTTGTGAAGTGCTTCTTCCGTGCTTGACTGTTTCCAAGCCCCAAAGTCAGCTGCACAACCAGATACAAAAACTGATTTGCGCTTATATAATCGATAAATATCGCTAAGTATCTCTGTGATTTCCTGATACTCATCGATGAAAATCACATTGATATGAAATCTTCCCAGGTCTTCTGCGAAGAGTTGTTGTTTTGTTTCTCCTCTGGCGAAAGACGCATCATTGGCATACTCTTTTCTGTTTTCGCGACGTAAAATACAATAATGGTTTCTTTGGTTATCCTCAAACTGCACTCGAATATTCGTTAAGACATGATGAAGATTAGGATCAGTGAAACTAAAGCCGATAAATAGAAATGTTTTTGATACTAAATCTCCAGATAAAGCTGTAACAAACGGCGCGTGTGATACAGGATACTTTTCATATTCGTTTCTTGTAAGCACCGTGTTGTTTGGAGTCTCGATGTCACCGTGCATTTTGTATAAGACAACGTCACGTTTAGGTTTGGTGTTTGCTAATTGCTCTTTCGTATATTTTACATCGACAACTTTGTTTTCTGTCTCAAAGGATTTTTCTAACAGTTTGTCGTAATTTGTCGTCCAATAGGTAGAAATAGGTAACGAGGCCAAGAGATTGTGGTTATCAGTAGGCGTATTCTCTGTTCCCATTTCATTTAGTAACTGTTGTGAAACGCGCTGACGATTAAACTGATTTACGTAATATTGTGCTAGACCAACTAGATCGTGTTCATCATCTACATCTAGTTTTAATTCTTTTACCAATGGGCGAAGTAAGCTTTTCCAATCTACATAGCCAGCACCCACAGATAAGCCGGCTCCAGCAAAAATAGCAGCATTACCGCTTTCGATCTCTCGCAAATATTGTTCAATAAAATGCTTAACTTCCATTTTTATATGTCCTTATTTAGTCTGTACACTGGCTTTAGCAGGTCTGGTTAGTGATTGAAGCGAGCTTCCATTCGTAACACCAGAATGGTTGTATCGTATTGAGGCTTATAAACCCTCAACATCCATACCATGCTCAGCCAACCACTTTTTTCGCTCTTTATAGTCGGGCATTGCACGTTCTACACATAACCAAAAATCAGAGGAGTGGCTTGGTTCAATCAAGTGGGAAAGCTCATGCACAACAACATATTCAGCAATTTTTGCGGGGAGTAATATAGTCTTCCAATGGAAATAAAGTGTCTGATTTTTACCACAAGACCCCCAACGATAACCTAGGTCACGTACTTTTACTGCTGAGAACTCAACACTTAAACGATTTCTAAATTCGTTAGCTTTTGCTTCTAACCACTTCAAACCTTTTGCTACATACCAATCGATGAATAGCTTTCGGGCACCCTCAATATTGCTTTTTGATAAATGAAAACGGCCATGATAAAACTTGAGTGGCTGTTCTTGTTCATCAACTAAGTTTAAGCGATAACTTCTGCCTAAATATAAAAAGCCTTCTCCTTGCACAAACTGTTTTTGACGCACGGTTTTATGCATTAAGGATTTTTCAGCAAGCTTTTGATAAATCCAGCTAAGCTTAGAGCGCACAAAATCTTCAAGTACATCGGTTTGTACAAATGGAGGTGCGGTAAGCAATAAGCTGCTATCTCTATCCACGGTTAACTGCATCGTTTTACGACCAGCACTGTGTTTAACAGGTATAACTAGGTCTTCAATAGTTAAGGTCATACAGCCTCTAATTTATAGCTATTGGCTTTAGCAAGCTCTCTAAGCTTATCAACCAAAGGTTCTATATGATCAAAGTCAAGTAGCTCAGATTCATACAGAGTTTCAAATAAATACTGCTCTAACTCTTCTTGTAAACCTAAACGATGAGGTTCCCAAAAACTAGTGGTGGTGATCTTATCTTGAATATGGGCAACCAATTTTTCAGTAAGCTCTATTAGTTGGGCTTCTAAGGCTAAATCAGGTTTGTCCTCACCACTTACTGCCACTTTTAACATGCGATAAAACGGAAGGTAATGCTCAGGGATGTCAGGCAAACCTTCTTCATGCTTGGTAGAGCCAGAACGCACTTCATCAATAATGCTTTGTAGCGCTTTGATCAATTCATCCCATTGGCCAGCTAAGTCTTCGAGAATCTGTTTTAGGTAGTCACTAAGTTTCACATAGTAAATAGGGTCTTCATCAAGATGTTTAGTTATGTGACTCTTTATTGCGTGCTCCATATCTGACGCGACTGCTTTTTTCTGTTCTTCTGGGTCAGCACAATAAGTTGCAACTTGCTCACGCACTTCATCTATACTTTTTTCAAAATGTGCATCTGTTAAGTTTACTGGCGCTACTTTAGGGTCACTACCCAGTGAAATAATATGTTCGTCAATTAAAGTACGAACCTTAGCACCAACATCTTTACCTATCACCATACTATCGCGATAACGCATTCTTGCACGGTTTTGTATCATCGCCAGTGCTTTAGCATCGCCAGCAAAAGGTAAGCCTTCAGGGCGTGGTAATACTTGTTCTAAGCTTTGTAAGAAGGCTTTTAATTTTACTGAAAACTCTTGGCGTAATCGTTCCGTGCTAAGCAATTGTACGCAAGATTCAATATCATCAAGCGATTCTATTCCTTTACTGCGGAATATATCGACGGCTCGAATATGACGCTCTCTAAGGGCTGGAACTTCGTCTTTTAAACTGCGTAACGCGCCTTCAACATCTTCGTCACTATAAGCTGCTAATGCAGCTTTAAGGTGATTCGCAACACCATAATAGTCCACCACAATACCAAACTGCTTGCCATATCCCGTACGGTTAACCCTAGCAATTGTTTGTAATAATTCCGCTTCACGAATTGAGCGATCTAAATACATCACACCTTCAATTGGTGCATCAAAGCCTGTTAACAGCATTGATTTAACAATTAAGAACGAAAGCGGATCTGTACCGGCCTCAGTTTGCTCAGCTTCAGCACCTAGTTCTTTATTCAGTAAAGGCTTTTTGAAACGTTCAATAGCTTTGTCTTGTTTGGCTCTATCTGTATGCTCAGCCCATTCTGGCCCATCGTTATTATCAGACGAGATAATGGTGGAAAATTCCATTCTGGCTAATACACTTTTATAACGCCATGCTTGGATCAACGCCTGTACTTTAGGAGACTTACGACAAAGGGTTTCGTTATCACAACCCTTTAACTCTTCAGGTAAGCGCTCAGCATCAAACAGCAACTTATCACGCGCATCTATAAAGGCTTTGTAATAGCGCACAGCAGCTAAACGACTATATGCCACCACTTGTGCTTTATAGCCATTAGGTAAAATATTGGTGACATAGTGACGCAGCATATCTGCTGCTTTTTCTTCAATTAGCAGTGTGGCTTCTAATACATTACCTTTAGTCGCATACTTCTTTTTAATGGCTTCGAGTTCTTCTTCACTTTTATCGCTAAAAAAGTCTTCAAATAACTCATCTAAGCTAGAGCCATCTTTTACTGCACCATTTACCGTGCGACCTTCATATAAAATAGGTACTGTCGCGCCATCAGCCTCGGCTTCTTTAATGGTGTACTTATCAATAAACTCACCAAACACTTCATGGGTGCGTTTTTTCTCACCCATAATGATTGGCGTACCCGTAAAGCCGATACGAGCACAGTTAGGAATACCTGAAAGCAAGTTAGCGTGTAAATCACCCGATTGTGTACGATGCGCTTCATCCACCATTACCAAGATATCTTCACTGGCATTGAGCAATTCAAAAGGGTCAGCTGCTTTGGTTTGTGACTCACGATATTTTTGGATCATCGCAAATACGATGCCGGGACCATCTTGCTTTAATAGGTTTTTAAGGGATCTATTATTGTTAGCAACCGAGACCATTTCATCGGTTAAAGAGGCTGTACTGGAAAGTTGTTTTTGTAGGTCTTTTCTGTCGGTAACTATTACCACTTTAAAGCGGCGTAAGGCAATATCTGTACGTAGTTTTCGGATCAGAAACATCATAGTTAATGACTTACCCGAGCCTTGGGTATGCCACACGATACCACCACGCCTATCGTATTCACCATCTTGTTTACGAGTTTTACCCGATAATAAGCGCTGAACAGAACGCACTACACCACGATATTGCTGATAACGACAGACCATCTTGATGGTTTGCCCACCTTGATGCACAAACAAAATAAAGTGGCGAATAATATCTAACAGAGATTCAGGCATTAACATACCAGCCACTAATCGCTGTTGCGCTGACAGGCCTGAAACACCTAGCTCTTTAGCGAGTGCTTTTTCACAACGCTTAGGCTCACTCTGTGTAGCAATAGTTTTCCAAGGTTTATAAAACTCAGCTCTTGCGCCAATAGTGCCCACTAAACATTGCTCAAAACTGGCGGCAATCATTAACTGGTTGGTATTAAATAACTGAGGAGCACCTTCATTATCTTCTACTTCACCGCCAGCAAAACGTTGGTTGGAATAACGGCGAAGCTGATTAATCGCCGCAGCCATAGGCTCGGCACTATCTGGATTTTTACATTCAATAACGACTAACGGAATACCGTTAACCAATAATACTAAATCAGGAATAATATGTTTTTTGCTGGTGTCATGCCCGGGAGGACATTTCACCTTAAACTGGTTAATTACCGTGAAGGTATTATTTTCTGGCGTATCCCAATCAATAAAATGAATACTACGGGCACGGCCACCATCCCAATCAGGCAAGCCATCAACAATAATGCCATTAGTTAACAACTCAGATGCTTTTTGGTTGGCCTCCATTAACTTAGAAGCGGCAACACGACTAATAGCCGATATAGCTTGGTTAACGCGCTGTTCATCAAGCCATTCAACTTGCTCACCGCTAGCTTGGGTACGCAAGTTAACCTTTACCAGTTGTTCGCGTAATGTTTGGGTTTGCAATACTTCAGCAAAGCTATCTCGGCCAGTAACACTAGCATCATCTAAACTGCCTTCAATATACTGCCAGCCTTGCGCTTGAAGCTGTTTAATCAATGGTAATTCTGATAGTAAATACTCCGGACCCATATCATTCATTCCTTTAATAAAGCTACTTTTAGCTGGCCTGTTGTTGGTTAATCAAATCGGTAACGCGGATTTTACCCGTAAGCAGATCATCCATTAGACCAGCTTTTTTGATCGTTAATTTTTCCAACTCAATTTTGAAATTAAGTATATTTTCTTCTAATGTCTCAACTCTTTCTGAAATAGCCTCTTGTTCATCTTTTGTATCGGGAAAGCAAGTAACAACTTTTCTAAATTCACTTTGCTTAATACCTAGAGCTGTACTCCCAGAGGCCTTCTTTAAGACTCCATTTTGAAACTGTTCTGATAAGAGCCTTTGTTTAAGAAATCTTGAATCAATATTACTTTTAGCTTGTAAAATAATTAAACGCTGAGCAAAAGCAAGTTTTTCTGTTGTTCCTATTTGAGCAACCATACCTAGTGGTGCTTCAGTCGTAAAAAGAATATCTTTTTCTTCAGGAATGCCACGGGTCATCCATAAGTCATAATCTTGCTCTGCTATAAACTCTTTAGGATCTTCTTGAATAAAACCTTTTCGTACATTCTTGGCCGTAATCAACCTAATGCCTAAATCAACTTTAGTCGGAGTTTTTCCCCGATAATCAATAATATTTTCCAAAAAAGACTCAATAGAGCCAACTTTCCAGTCCTTAGGAATCCAACCTAACTCAGAAGATTTATATAATTCGGGGGAGTCCTTATAACTAGGACGGAGCTCTCCGCTTCCATCAATACCGCGAGTTAACATATCATGTAACATGCCTTGCTTTACTTGTTGTAACTTAGCAATCATAGCTTCAGTTTCGCGGATTTGATTATCTAAAGTATCTAAAATATCAGCAATTTTTTGACTTTCTTTTTTAGTAACAATAGGAACATCCCACCCTAAAGTTTCTTTAGGTGATGCACGCGTATGACTGTTAGTAGAACCAATGGCTATTTTAGTTAGTTTTTTCTTGAAATAACTACTACCAAAAAAATGCTTCCAAAAAGCTAAGACTGTATTGTCATCAATAGGGGTATAGCAAATAAACTCAGTTGAGCAGCAATGGTTATCGCCCTCTATAGGAAAAACTAAAGATACACGAGATTTTCTAGGATTTAGCTTTGAAACTAAAACACAGGGGTTATAAATCTCAGTTTTATTACTCTCAATATTGCCTCCAAGTTCGAGAATTGGCCTACCTGTTTCATCAAAAGCAGGAATACTATGGTGATGCCACAGTGCATGCGGCTGTGCATTAGGCATAACACTTAATGTGTTTATTCGAAATACACTAGAAAGAGGCTGAGTCTCAAAAAATAACTTATTAGACATAACCTAACCCCGACAAATAATCATTAAGTGCTTTGGCAGATTTATTTCGCGAGGACTCTATTTGAGTCAAAGTAACTTGATATTTCTCCCACCAGTTTTCGATGGTAGCGATGAGTTGTTGACGCTCGGTGGCAAGGTAACGCTCAACGATTGTTAACATATCTTGATAGAGAATATTAAGAATCAACTTGGCCGCATCGTCTGAGCCTAATTCATCAACCTTGGTATTTAGCTCACTTTCAAAGGCTTCTGTTTTTGCCTTTAAGCTTTTGGTGACTTTCGTTCGCTGCGATTTCTGGGCTTTAATTTGCTTTTCAATACTAGCAACTTCTTCAGCTGATAGTATTTCAGTACTATCACCTTCATCGCTATCGTCATCATCTTTAGGTAATTTGGCCGATAATACTTTAATAGAACCATCTAGCTCTGTTTTTTGCTGCTGTAAATTTTGCAACTCAGATAAAAAACCATCTAATAAAAAGCGAACAAGCTTGTGCTCTAGTGGGTCTGATTTACTTTTTCCGTCTTCCATTGCAGTAATAATACTAGTACGCCAAGCATCAACTACGCCTTTAGAGTCACGTGCAATTAAGGTTAAAAAGTCATAGCGCTGTTGATACCAAAATGCCGCTATCATACCGCTCACCTGGGCATCACTTAGCATGCCGATAGGCTTTAAGCTCTCAGTAAAACTGTTGATTAACTCTTTGCGCAATGCTGCATATTCTTTGTTTTTGGCAAGGGCGGTAATACTGAGTTTGTGGTTACTCCACCAGGTATCAAAGGCATCACGCATGGCTTGCTCTTGGGCAATAACATGGGTGTTTTCATTCACAGTGGTTTTAATAGCTTGTTTAGTATCAATAACAGATGTGAATTCTTGATAGCCGTTTTGACCAGCTTTAGGGGTAAAAATATCTTCAGGTTTTAAGCCTTGAGTATCAAATAACGCTTTTTTACTGTTTATTTCACTATCAGGAATACCGCCTAATAAATGTGCTTTTACATCATGAGGCTCTGGCGATGGTGAGTTATCAGCATAACGGCGAATGTTTAGCTTATAGCCTTCCTCGCCTAATTTATCATTACTAACAATGGCAGCAAGGCCAGGAATATCTTGTTTTAGCTCATTAGTTTCATAGGCTTCAAATATTGACGCAATGCGCTCAATATGTTCAGGCATTAAGTAGTTTTGTGCTCGGCCTTCAAAATATTCTCTGTCAGCATTAATAAATAAGACCTTGCCTTGCATGTGTTCGGGTTTACCACTAACTTGATGAGCTCCTTCAGCCACTTGCTGTCTAAATATCATGATACAAGCTGGAATACCTGTTCCGTAAAACAAGTTAGGTGGCAGGCCAACAACAGCTTCAAGCAAGTCATCTTCAATAATACCAGCTCGAATGCCTTGCTCTTCACCACCACGGAATAACACACCATGTGGTAAAACAGTCGCCACTCGGCCACCTTCAGCACAGACTGCAAGCATATGCTGAACAAACATTAAATCAGCTTTTTTTGCACCTAATGGAACTTGCCCATATTTAAAACGTTCTGGATGATTTGGCTGGTAAACTAACTGCCCATCTTCATCGGTTTCTTTAGTACCAAAGCTAATAGAAAACGGTGGGTTAGTGAGAATACGATCAAACTGAATTAATTTACCATCACTAGTTTTATGGCGTGGATGCTCTAAAGTATCGTCATTCTCCAAGCTATTGGTTGTTAAGCCGTGCAGCAACATATTCATTTTGGCAATAGACCAAACTGTACCAGCCGCTTCTTGACCGTAACAATCGAGACGGTAACCATCACCACCTTGTTCATCGATATATTCTTTTGACGCAATGAGCATACCGCCAGAACCACAACAAGGATCGTATACTTTATGGGTTTGTTCAGGTTTCATTAATCTCACCATTAAGCGCACTACTGAACGAGGCGTATAGAATTCTCCGCCTTTTTTACCCGCAGAGTCAGCAAAATCACCAATTAAATACTCATATGCTGCACCTAGTAGATCAGGGAATTCAAAATCTTGGTTACGCAACCTGTGTTTATTGAAATGGGTGATTAGTTCACGTAGCTTGCGATCTGGCATCGCACTTTTACCAATTTTACGGTTAAAGTCGATGTACTCTAATACGTCTTGAAGTGAGCTATTACCTTGCTCTAAACCACCAAGCGCTTCATTTAAGAAATTACCCACATTTTTATGAGCTTCATTGACTAGGTGATCCCAGCGTGAAGTCGGAGGTACATAGAAAGTCTTTTTGTACCACATTTTGGTTTCGGCAATTTCTTCAGCTTCTGCTTGGCTTTTACCTTTTGCAAGCTGCTGCTTGATAACTTCTTCACGGCGCTCTTCAAAGATATCTGAACAGCGCTTTAAAAACAGCATGCCAAAAATGTATTCTTTAAATTCTGACGCATCCATCTTGCCACGCAGTATGTCGGCGGCATTAAAAAGATGTCTTTCTAGTTGGGATAGGGTTAATGGCATTATTTTTACTTCTTAAAATGTGAATCAATGTATTCTAACAGTTCATAACCGTTCAGAGTTACAGATGCAGTACCGCGTCTAATAATAAAATCTGTTGGGTCGCTGAGAATAGCACCTTCTTTAGTTTTAGTGGGGATTAATACAGGTTTAGTTGCTTGTTTGCAGTCAACCACGATAATAGTTTTATTAGTTATCTCTACAGATGAGTATTCTATCCACTTATTATTTCTTTCACCGAGCAAATTGGCTACATCTTGGGATAGACGCTTAATGTAGGCCTCCGCTTTTACCTCTTTAATGTGTTGCATTTCCAGTTCGACACCACTGACTTGGCTATCATCTGTAACACCAATTAATAAAGTCCCGCCATCAGTGTTTAGAAATGTAGCTATGTTTTTAGCAATTTTATATTGTTCTGCTTTACATTTTTTCTTGTGATCTTTGTCACCCTTCTTGAATTTTCCACCCAAGTCATCGACATTTACGAAAAATGTTTTTTTAAACTCAATGCGTTGCGTTTCATTTATTTTAATGAGTTGTTTTACTCTGCTCACTTCATCTAGCGTAGATAGTTCATAAACGAAATCATCCGTTCTAGATTCAACCTCTTGGTAAAGTGCTGGCTTTGTAAGTAAGTCACTTTTATATGTGGTAAGTTGCTCTCTCGCCACATCTAACTTCCTGGCCAAGTCGATAATTCTATTTTGTTCGTTTTTTGATGGAATGAATATTGTTAAACTCTCAAGATCCTGCCTATTTAACATAGGCATCGTCGTACCACGAGGTAAATGGGATAGTGTTAATTTGCCAAGTTCAGATTCAAAAAATAATTTTACATATGCGCTTGAAACTATATTTTCATCAAACTGAATTTCGAAGAAATTCGACTTGTTTCTAGTACCTATCTCATCGTGTTCAATACACTGTTTTGTACCTCTTGCCATTTTACTAATAACTACGGTATTTGAACGAGGACTATCAGAAGGAGAGTTAATGGATTTTACTGCGCAGTTTTTACGGTTAGAGGAAAAAGTATATTCTTTAAAGGCTTGATAATGTGCATTGAGTTCATTTATTCTTCTTAAAACAGGTGAATTATCAACATAGCCCCTTACACTAAGATCATAATCATTATCACGAATCTCTTCTGTTTGAACTAGTTTTGAATAACTTCCTTCAGTCGCGTAAGAAAGGTATGTACTAGTCATTTTTTGGATATCTTCTGGACGTAACCGGTTCGCGTAGCGAACTTCAGTATAGTCATGTGAAGCATCAACAAATAAAGTCTGTTGTTTTCTCTCTTCCGGTTTGTTTTTATTAAGGACTAAAATAGCCGCTGGTATACCTGTACCATAAAACAGCCCTGATGGTAGAGCTATGACAGCTTCTAATAGGTCATCTTCAACCATACCAGAGCGAATTTGTTTTTCATCTGAACTCCTGAAAAGAGCTCCAAAAGGAACAACGGAAACTACCTTCCCGTTCGCTTTACAAGTAGCAAGCATATGCTGTAAAAACATTAAATCAGCTTTTTTAGAGCCTAATGGCACTGAACCATATTTAAACCTTTCAGGATATTTAAAATCGTCTTTTAAACTCTGCCCTCGGGTGCCAAAGTTACAAGAAAAAGGAGGGATCGATAGTACTGTATCAAATTGTGCCAACTTTCCATCGCTATTTATATGAGCTGGGCTTTCTAATGTGTCGTCATTAGTGAGATGGCTTAATGGAACACCTGAAAAGAGCAGGTTCATTTTAGCAATAGACCAGGTTACTCCAGCAACTTCTTGTCCATAAAGATCTAAATTAACATTGTCACCTGTCTTGCTGGCTATGTGCTTTTTTGCTTCAACAAGCATGCTAGCAGAGCCACAGAAGGGATCGTAGATAGAGGTATTATTTTCAGGGTTAGCCAGCTTAACCAGTAATTTAACTATTGCTCTCGGTGTATAAAATTCTCCAGCTTTTTTTCCAGCACTTTCAGCAAAATAGCCTAATAACGATTCAAAAGCTTCGCCTAATACATCACCATTTTCTAAATTATTATCAGCAAAATTCAACTGGTCGAAGTGATTGATAAACTCACGTAGTTGGCCATCTGTAAATGGCTTTTTCCCAACGTTACGATTGAAGTCTATATATTCTAAGACATCTTGTAGTGAGCTATTACCTTGCTCTAATCCTCCAAGCGCTTCATTTAGGCAGTTGCCTATATTTTTATGAGCGTGATTGATTAGATAGTTCCAGCGAGATGTCTGTGGTACATAAAATGAGTTTTTGTACCACAGCTTGCTTTCTGAAATCTCCTTAGCACCTTCAAGGCATTTGCCATTTAACAATTGTTCTTTTATGACTTCTTCTTGGCGTGCTTGAAATGTATCGTTGCAGCGCTTTAAAAACAGCATACCGAAGATGTATTCTTTAACATCGTAGGCATCAGCTCTACCACGAATTAGATCTGTAGCTTTAAAAAGGTGGCTTTCCAATTCAGCTTGAGTTATTTTCACTTATCAGCCTTCAAAAAATTCTTCGTCAATCTTTTTCAGGTGCAATACCTGTTCGTCACGGCTGCCGATGTTGTATCGCAGCATGAGCTTCGCTAATTCAGTGCCGTTGATAAGTACAATGCGAGTACCTAAATTTTGTGCTGTCTCGATGGCTGATGCGGTGAACTCAGAAGTAGTAATAAAAATACCTTTCTGCGCTTTTTTAAGATTTAATGCACCAAAGAAGTCACGAATATCACCAGCGCCCACATTGTTACCTTTGGCATAACGTTTGGCTTGGATGTATATTTGATCAACACCCAGTGGATCTTGGTCTATAACCCCATCTACACCATTGTCGCCGGTTTTACCTAGTGCATGGGCTGCACCTTCACCTGTTCCGCCATAACCCATGGCGACGAGTAGCTCAATTAATAGGTCTTCAAAAAAAGCGGGGGTGACTTTACGGGTTCTATCGAGGATATCTTGTGCTAGAGCATCGTTAATCTTTTTGTAGGCGACTCTTAGTGCTTCATCAGGGGTAATGTCTGATTCTACATCAACACTAGGCGTATCAGATTCATTTGTCTTTTGTTTAAATGCGACAAATTCATCAAATTGCTTGAGATAGTCATTGTCAATTTTAACACTGGGATCTTGCAAAGCTGATATACCACGAGCGGTGATCACAAAATGTGCTCGTCGTGTGGTTTCAAGCAAGCCTGCTTTGGTTAGGTAAGTCCTAGCCCAACCAACACGGTTATCAAGAATAGATTGTCTGCCGCTTGGCAGTGTCTCTTCACGTTCAGCTTCAGATAAACAGAACTTATCAGCTAACTGATTTATCACATCGCGTAACCTAACTTCTTTGCCATCAGCTTGATGAGCAATTTTGAGAAAGGGGCGCATGAATTCTTGATAACTTGGGATCATATAACATTCCTTATTTTTGTTTTTGTTCTTCAATCCATTGCTCTAAATCTACGCGTTTAAAGCGCCAACTACCACCCACCTTAAAGCCGGGTAATTTGCCTTCACTTGCAAGACGGTATGCCGTCTTTTCATTTAGCTTTAAGTACGTAGCGACCTCTTGAATGGTCAAAATATCATCGGCCATGTTTAATCTCTGTATGTGAACAAATTGATAGTATGAGAAAATTGAGGAATTAGCAATTGATCGCAATCGATCTTATTTTGTTATTTTGTTGTATTTTTGAGCTGTTAAAAATTATTTTATAAAATATTTATTTAATTTTGATCATGCCTTAAAAATATTTGTTTATCTTGCGTTGAAATATTTCAATTTTTAAAGCCCCAAAATACCTCACAACAAAATTATTGTTTCCATTTCCAATTCAAAAACTTATTTTTAGACAAAAATATTCCGTTGATTTAATTCAATTTTCACTTGCACAATTCTGATGTTGTTCAAGGTTGCTGTTGCAACACAAAAATGTTGTTTTTCATGTGGTTATGGTTTTTAGGTGGGTTGATCAAAGTTTGATCTACAGGCAAGATATTATTCCCGAATGAATCAATTGCAGGATGCATATGAAATTAAAAGAGGTTACCACTACACCAAAAGTTATGGAAAAGTTAAACCGGTGGAAGCGTGACATACAAAGTTTAACAACGGAGAGTTATCGACCGTATTTAACGGTAAAAGCTGTAAATCAATATGGCCGTAGGCATTGGATCTTTTGCAATGTACAGAAGCGTCATGCTCATTTGTTGAGTGATGGTGAATTACGGATGTACAAAAAATTGATTTGGGCCAGAGGTACTAAGCGTGTATTTGAGCAGTATGCACTCGATTTAAATGAAACTTTAAATATTGCAGTCGCGGGTAATTTAATTCACCCACGCAATTGGGAGACCTCGGAGGCATATGTGATGACAACAGATTTTTTGGTTCAACATCAAGACCTAGAAAACCCGAGTCGCATAATAACGACGGCATATAGCTTTAAATATGCCTCTCAAATTTACGTGGTGGATGAAGAAGGGGTTGAGCTGGAGGGCTCGATAAAAGGCGAAGAAAGAAAGGTGCTACAGCGCAAGAATGCTCGAACTTGGCAGAAATTTGCTATTGAACGAGAGTATTGGCGACGCCGTGGCACCAAGTATCGAATTGTCACTGAATTAGATGCTACCAAGGAAGAGTTCAATAACATCAGGTTCTGTGAGCCTGGTGGATTTATGAGCTTTGAGGATGAGTTGGTTAGAATATTCGTGTTTACTTTTTGCCACGTATGGCAAAGGTACTTCATGAAACCACTTGAGTTTTTACTGTTACATACAAGGCAACAGTTAAATTGCTCTGATGAGCAAGTTATTCGGCTTTTTCAATTTAGTGTACTCAAGCATTTTCTTCCGCTTAGGCATAGCAATACGTTACAGTTCCATCGTCCTGTGGAGCTTACCTTATGATGCTAAAAATGGGTACGCGCCTGACTAACGAGAAAAAGAATATTGATCTTCTTGTTTGTCACGTTAGTTTTGGTCGACAGTATACTGCTTTGTATGATCTAAATGGTTTTGACCCAAAAAAGAACCTTTCTAAACCTGAAGCATGGCGTATGGATGATGTATTGGCACATATAACTAGCCACTCATTAAAAGTAGAGCGTTTTGACTACCCGGTTGTTATGACTAGAAGTGATGACTGGATTGCTACTGAAATGGGGAAAGGTGCCTGGCTTGATAAACGTGACTATAAATTTAGGAAAATCGAAAGTCTTGTTAGTCCCGATAAAATTGAGCAGTACTTGTATGGTAAGGGGCTAGCGGCTGAGATAAAGCCACTTCTCGGAAAGGATAAGTGGAAAGGGAAAGCATCATTTCATTCTGCGATCAATCGATACATCATTTTTGGCTGTACCAAAAATTCATTGTTGCCATTTGGCTTGATGCAATGTGGCTCAAACTACCGTTATGTTAAAGACTTGAGTGACTCCCAGATTAAGCGTGGTCCAAACGGTAAGAACGGTAAAGTGAAAGTTCGTTCAAACGCACGGTGTGTAAATGATGTTGATAAATTAAACATTAAAAAAACTGCTGCTTTTATCAAATCTAATCACGTTAACTTTTCTATTGCGTTTGCTTATCGGCTATATCACAGGACATTTGAACGCTATGTAATCGAAAGAGAGACGACATTAGGTACCCAACATATCTTTCACCCATTTCCTGAGGAAGATCGAATCAGTGATGGCATGTTTCGCTATCACTTTAAAAAAATTATTGATAAAGCATCACTTCTTCGTTTGAAACATGGAGATGTTAACTTCGCTAAAGACTTTGAGGATAGACAAGGCAAGTCTTTTGATGGGGTACTTGGCGCCACACAGCGCTATGAAGTCGATGCAACCATTCTTGATTGTTACGTGCGTTATCCTTTTGATACAAGTAAGCGCTATTCAATGGGGCGTCCTGTTTTATATCTCGTAGTCGATGTTTATTCAACAATGATTGTTGGGATGTATTTGGGGTTTGATGGCCCCAATTGGCAAGGAGTATCTCAGGCTTTGGCAAATGCATGTTTAGATAAAGTTGAATTTGCTAAACGTTTTGGCGTTCTTCTTGATAAAAATGATTGGCCCGCTAAACATGTGCCAATTGAATTAGCAATAGACAATGGACCTGAATATAGGAAAACCTTCATTGATGCTCTTTTAAACGCGAGAATTGGTATTGAAGATGTTGCGTTTATGGCTATTTATCGCGGTGATGCTAAAGGAGTGGTTGAGCGCAAATTTGGTACTGTTAATGATCAAGTTATTAAGTTTATTCCTGGTGCATTAGCAGAGTTACCAAAACGTGAAGATAGCCATGCATCTAATAATGCGTTGTACGATTATGACTCATTAATGCAAGTGTTAATCGCAGAAATTTGCTACCACAACAATTCAGCAGATCGTCTCAAGCGACTTAACTTCAAAGGCCTTGTAAATGGTGCGGACTTTACGCCGAAAGCGATTTTTTTAAATAGCTTAGAAGACATGGAAAAGGTCGGGCGATTAAACTCTGGAGTAAGTGAAGCTAAAATTCGGTGGGCATTTTTGCCTGAAGAGCGTGCGACGGTAACTTCTAGCAGTATACGTTTTGAAGGGGTCGAATACCATCACCCCTATTTCAAATCTAGTGGTGGCTATGCTAGAGCTAGGCATCATGGCACATTCAACATATTAGTCAAAAGGATGTACGACAATATCAATGAGCTGTTACATGAAACCGACGATGGTCAGATCGTTAAGTTACGCCTTAAAAATATCAATAACGAAAATCCTTTAGCAAGTCAGCATTGGGAGCAGGTAATGCACTTGATGGAGCAAGAAAAAGATATGCTTCACGAGCATAAGCAAAATGCTCTGATCACACGTTCATATTGGGATTCTGTTACTGATCTTACTACTGCGCAACAGGAGGCTGAGCGCTCGCTCGCACCTAAAAATAAACATAAATCTATCCAACCAGGCATTAAAGCTCGTCAACAAATTCAGAAGCTTGTGCTAAGAACTCAAGCGAATCAACAGTTGGATAATACATTTGGTACTGGAACCGACTTAGAGTCAATGAAGCCCGCCGTCATGGATGACTTAGACGACGAATTGTATGGAGATTAAGGGAGTAATCTTTTGAAAAAAGAAGCGATATATCGAAAACACCCGCTTGATAGCTTAAATGGAAATCCTCTTACCGAGGCTATTGAAGTAATAGCGCACGAAGACGAGCTGAATAAAAAGCTTACTTTCAAACCTACTTTTGAAAAGAGCTTAACTAATATACCAGCTGTATATCAGCAGGTATTTCTAGAGCGGTTAGAAAAGGTTCACGTTCCAGCGCCATACTTATATGGAATGTATAACAAGTTTGTAGGGCTTATTTTAGATGGATATTCTAAGTACACGCCACATTCTGCGGAAACTAACAAATTGCAAATGGCAATCGCCTTGGCAGCTAGAAAGGGGGATCGATTAGAAGAGAAATTTATTTCTCGAACAACCGCGCCTAGCGTATTTGTTCATGGTCATAGCGGTGTTGGTAAGACGAAAGGAATTCGCAGTGTTCTGAACGTGATCCCACAAGTGATCAAGCACAACAAGTTTGAGGACAAAATCTTCCGGCAAGATCAGCTCGTTTGGATATCGCTTGATATGCCATCGACTCCATCAACCAAGGGGTTGGCGCTCAATTTTTTTAACGCTGTTGATGAAGCCCTTGATACAGATTTTTATGAACAGTGGAAAGATAAATCACATTACTCTGTAGAACGCCACTTAAGTCAAATGCAGTCAATTGCTGTGGCACATCATTTGGGGTTGGCTCATATTGATGAATTGCAGTTCATGTTGAAATACAAAAATAGTAAAAATGCGCCATCCTTCACTACGATTGAAGCTTTGTTTAACAAAATGGGTATTCCTATTGTTCTTTCATCAACAACATCTGGTAGGGAGATGTTTTTATCTGACACTAAAAGCCCAGATTTTACGATCACACGCAGATTATTGACCAACCGTGAATATCAGTTTTCTTTGTACGGGGTAAAGAGTAAGTTTTTTAACTCTCTCTTTGATGCATTGTTCCCTGAATCATTTTGCAAGAGTAGCGAAATGCCAGATAAGCAGTTCAAACAAGTTTTTTGTTATTTAACGTGTGGTCTGCCTGCAATGATGACGAGGTTGGCGATACTGCATCATGAGTCAATTGCAATGTTGAAGAATAAATACCCCGATAAAGCCGATGCATATCGCACGGGTGACGTGGGAAGGTTACATAAGACGTATAACAATCAATTCTCTTTGATTGCTGGCGCTTTAGATAATCTCAGAGCGGGAAATATTCAACAGTTTGATGAGGGTGTGAACAAACTGGATCAAAAAGAGCATGTTTTAACAAACGAAGAAGTAAAGTTAGCTGCAAAAGCTGAGCGCAAAAAAGTACAAAAGTTATTACCTGACGTGGTGCCAGACCCATTAGGTATACCTCGAGTGTGTATGGATATTGATTCTAAAGATATGCTCAATTTCATTGAGGAGGGATCTGATGACTAATATATCCTTCATGCCTACCCCTTTTGATGGCGAGCACTTTGCGGGAGTGGTGTCTCGTAAGGCAACCCTTTTAGATAGTAGTAACCCTAAGCTGGTGTTTGAGCGCATGCTTTCAGAGGATGGCTCTTTGAGCAATCAACGAATCTATCATCCGTTAATTGATGTTGCTGCGAATGCGTATGAGGGGAGTATAAGCAGAGAATATCTGTTAAGAAAACACTCATTGTTTCCTTATTATTCACCTTCGATGCATTTTCGTGATGTTGATAAGATCATTAATAAGCGGATCAGGAAAGGAGGCCTTTGGAAACGCTGCGAATTTATTGAGCAAGTACCATCCTTATCGGCTCCATTATGCAGAACATTGTCGTTTTCTTTAGCTTGGCGATGGTGCCCATTATGCGCTATTGAAGATGAAAAACGTGTAGGTACTTCCTATTGGCACGTTGAACACCAGTTACCTTCGATGATCACTTGTTCAAAGCATGCTTGCGAATTGCTTGAAAGCTGCAATACCTGTGGATTTTCTAGCATTGATATAAGAGTTATGGCGACGCCACCAACCACCAATAAATGTACTAAATGTGGTGCTATTCATAGGGCAAGTTACGTAGATTTAAATGGGCATATTACATGGGTACAGCAAGCGAGTATGGATTTATTAAATTCACCTGGAATGCTTTCTAAACCATACTTTGAACACGTAATGAAACGAGGTATTCAAAGTGGCTTTTCTAATTTAAACGGAGGGAGAATACGAGAGCAAGTATTTGTGGCAGCGAGACTTCAGCAAGACTTTGTAGCGTGGTTTTTTGAACATGGCTTTGAACGTTTTTTTCATGAGCCTGAAGTTGTAATCAATTACAAAACGTTAAGTCTCGAAAAGGCGTTACGAAACGTAAATGGGTGGCATCCATTGTTTGTATTGATGTGGCTGCGCTTTTTGGCGGTAGAATGGCCTTCGTTAGAAATTGCAGCTTAAGTGCGCTGCTACCCAACGAGACTATTTACAGTTGGCTCGCTAGAGCAGGGCTAATAAGCGGTTTAGCTACGGATCATGACTTTTTGCTGGTTAGGTTGGGGTATACTGGCCAGCAATTAACATCCATATTCCCATCTTTTATTGTTCCAGTTTCAGAAAGTGTGAGCGTGGGCATTGACGAATTAATCGTAAAACACACAGTTTTGCCATTTTTTAAGCCTTTTATACAAAGTGATGTCTTCCAAGAAGCTTTTACTAAAATGCTTGAGGGAGCATGCACTGATGCGTACAGTCAATTCTCGCTACTGGCTAATCGAATACCAGAACCGACAGTCCTATGTTATTGCCCGCAGTGTGCCGCCCAAGACATCAAAAACGTAGGTGTGGCGTATTGGCATGTTGCCCATCAATTACCTTGGATTAACTACTGTCCATTTCATTTAATAAAGCTAGAAGCAATAAAACGTGAAAGGAAATTGCTCGTATTGCCGCCTCAGGTTGTAAGTGAGGGCAAAGGTTTAACACAGGCAAGCCTAAAGCAGGCAAGACTTGCTCAAGATGCGTATGCACTCTGGTCTTTAAATTTAGAATCCATTGATTCAGATGTTTTGAGAAGGGTTTATTTACATGGGTTAAATGCGAATAATCTCGTATGTAATTATGGGTCTGTCAGGCAAGAAAAATGGCAAACAAGCCTTAAGGAGTACTGGGTAAATGAGTTGCCTAAAGGGCTTTTTGATGCGGTTTTTGGGGGGAGTAAAAGCAATAGCTACCCATCAAACTTTATTTATCAATCCCACGCACAGTTTCACTCATTAAAACACCTACTCGTGATACAGCATTTATTTGGCAGTTTGTCAGAGTTTTTGAAGTGTTGCTCTAATCCGAATCAATTAAACGTGAGGCCAGATCATTTAATTAATGATGCGTTTGAACGAGTTAATCCAGAAAAAACAGATTTACTTTTAAAGCAGTTAAGAAATGGTATGAGTATGCGTCAAGCTGCTAAGCGAGCAAATGTTAGTGTGGGGTATGCTAAATCTATAGCTATGCAAAATAACATACGAATACACCGTAGAGCACAGTTCTTATTTGCGACAGAGCGTAAGCAAATTCTTTCTAGGCTAAGAACTGGCGAACTTACAACTTCAATTGCCAAAGAGATGGAATGCTCGCAAAGTGCTGTTGAACAGTTATTGACTCAGTTTCCTGATATTAAAGAATTACGTATCCAGCTTCGATTTGAAAAGCAACGCAACACGCATCGCTCAATATTACATGAATGTTTGGATAGAACAAAAGCGCCTACTCGTGGAGAGATTCAAGCATTATGTAGAAGTTCTTACACGTGGCTTTTTAAACATGATAAGGAATGGCTGTATGAAACTTTACCGTCTGCAATACCAAGAAATAGACGTAGAGGGTATTAGGATGAAGCCTTAATTTGGTTAAATACTGTAATGAAGCCTTGTTCGCGATCAGGATGAAGCCTTAATCCGGTTAAATACTATAATGAAGCCTTGTTCGTGATCAGGATGAAGCCTTAATTCGGTTAAATACTATAATGAAGCCTTGTTTGCGATCAGGATGAAGCCTTAATTTGGTTAAATACTGTAATGAAGCTTTGTTCGCGATCAGGATGAAGCCTTAATTTGGTTAAATACTGTAATGAAGCTTTGTTCGGGATCAGGATGAAGCCTTAATCCGGTTAAGTACTGTAATGAAGCCTTGTTTACGATTAGAGTGAAGCCTTAATTCAGTTAAGTACTGCAATGAAGCCTTGTTTACGATTAGAGTGAAGCCTTAATTTGGTTAAATACTGTAATGAAGCCTTGTTTGCGATCAGGATGAAGCCTTAATGAGATTTGATCTGAGAGAAAACCATATGTCTATGGACATTATTGATAACTTACTTTTTGAGGCCTGCCTTGATGATATTTTTGTTAGTTACTCAGGGTATTGGCTAGACAGAACTATAAGTCCGCAGGAGTGCTGAGACGGAAGACATTTTAAAGAAATCAGTAATATGACAAGTTAGTATTTTGTTCCCAAATTCCAAATATTTAGACAGGTAGGTCTTCGGTGTACTGGATTAAAGCTAGATTTAATACTAAAAACGTCATCTTAACTTTCACTAAACCTGATTTAAGAGGCTCGCAGCATAGAGATATCAAGGGTTATTCTAAATGTTTAATTGTGTAAATATCATTGAACATTGATATTGGATTGTAAAATAGGAGTTTACAGTAAAGCGCTGTAATAGTAATTGTTTAGGATAAGTGGTAAAACAAGTCAAAGTGTGAAATAGAAACGGATTCATTAGAAAAGTGGAAGAATCTAACCGAAAATAAATTGAACTGAATTAATCTCTTGCTGGAAGTGTTGTGCTAGATAAAGTAATAAAAATTAATAAGCTTTTGGATTCTCAAAACCTATATACATTGAAAGAGGCTAAGAGGGAAATTCCAACTAAATCTTCCGGGTTTTATTGGATTTTTACTAAGTTACCTCTAGACAGATTTATTGAGGCTCCGACTCCTACTAACCCTGTTCATGTTGATTTATCGTTAATGGCTAAGGTTCATCAAGATTCAAAGTGGGTTATCAAGCAAAGTGGTGAAGAATACTGGTGTGTTTATAATGGCAAAGGCACTGATTTAAAAGCTCGAGTGTCAGCTGCTTTTACAAATACAGATGGACAAACCGGAAAGCTAGCTTTAACTCGTTGCTTAAATGAGAAAGACTTTAGAGTTAAGTTTGTTGTGTGTGATTGTAAAAATCCTATATATGGTATTAATAATTCATTTTCTGAATTACAAAGAGATTTGGAACGAGTATGGCGCTTAAACTTTGGTTGGCCATTTCTTTCATGCATATAACAAGCTAATTGAGAGTGAAATTGTGAACATATTGGTAACCCCACCAGAGCAACATTTTGACAAAGGCCTAGGAATTTCGGCACGGCACTTTAGAGACGCAGCTAAAGCATTACAAAAAAATGAAAATAGCAAAGAGTTAGTCTCGCCTACTTGTTATGTTCAGCGACATGCTATTGAGTTGTACTTGAAATCGCTAATTTATATATTACATAAAAAATATAACATCCCTTTTGGAGAAGGTTTCAGTTTAGAAAAACCTGCTATTTGCGTAAATGGGAAGTGGAAGTTGCTTTCCAATACTCATAATTTGGCGGACCTATACAGCTATTTTTTATTGATTTTTAACGACTGTAGCGATTTACTCCCAAAAACAACTGACTGGACAATAGATACAGAATTAACAGCGCAAATAAACCTTATAAGTGGTTTTGATCCAACAAGCACATATTTCAGATATCCTGAAGCTACAAATAGGCGGCAAGATTTGAAGAAAGCCACAGTTCAACCTATAGACCTTGGTGAAAATTTGGAAAAGTTTCACCCAACAACGGATTCTCCTATCAAGTGCTCAGTAATGTTAGATTCCAATGACAATATTGTAGCTACTTACGATCTTAATCCCAATCCAATTGAACATGTGAGAAGCGCTTTAGATAAAGCAATTGACTATTTAAATAATTTACATTGTGCGTTTCTAGGCGAATTAACTAAGTGGTCATAGTCACGCACTGTTAAACCAGAAAATATGCGGTGTTAGAGATTTTCATGTTCGTTCTTGAACACAAAGCCCTCAAAATATATGTGTTACTTCTGTCCGCTTTTAACAACGTATATGACACTCAGGCTTGATTGCATTTAATCTAAACTTACGCGTTGAGCAAACACATTATTAATTGAAATGATATATCCTATTTCTGGTTGCAAACTCTATTTAAAAAGTTAAGCTCATTGATAATGAGATTTTGTGTTTTAGTTGCATTTTTTATTTGAAAAAAGCCCAACCTAACTTATTGAGTTATAATATGTGCCAGTTGCAAACTATATTCAACAATCACATTGAACTTTAAAAACGAAAGGGGTCAAATCTTGACTTCAGACATCAAAGGTCTAGATTTATAGTTTACAGCTTATTGAGTGAATCGCTATGTCTAGGCCGCTGCGAATAGAGTATGAGAATGCGTTTTATCATGTGATGAATCGCGGAAGAGGGCGTGAAAATACCTTTTTGAGTGATGACGACTTTAAATATTTTTTATATTGCATTGAGCAAGCAAGCCTTCGCTTTAATATTGAAGTGCATTCATATTGCTTAATGACCAATCATTACCACTTGCTAATCAAAACCCCTGATGCAAATTTAGGCCGAGCCATGAAGCATATTAATGGCCTTTATACCCAATACTTTAATCGAACACATAATACGGATGGTGCGTTGTTTAGAGGGCGCTACAAAGCGATACTTGTGGATGCAGATAACTATTTATTGCATGTTAGTCGGTACATTCACCGTAACCCAATTGAAACGAGTAGCCCTTTGGTAGAAGAGCTTGTTAAATATAAGTGGTCTAGCTATCCAGCTTTCATTAGAAGGGGAGTAACGCCTAAATGGCTTGTTCGAGACTTTATATTTTCGTTGCAAGGCAAAAAGCGTAAATATGCAGCTTATAAGCAGTTTGTGGAATATGAAAACAACAAAGAAATAAGCTCTTTTTATGGTGCTAAAAAGTTATTGTCGGTTTTGGGTTGTGAGGACTTTATTGAAAACATAAAAGACTATATTGCCAAGTCAGATAGTGAAAGTAAGCTTGTTAGTAAAAAGCACTCAGCAGATGATGTTATAGCTTACTTAGCTCAATACTTTAATGTTGAAGTTGATGAGATTATAGCGGTTAAAAAGGGGCGAAAAGAGAAAATTTACCACGCTGGTTTGCTATTAAATTATGCCAAGATTTAATAGGATTAAATTTGCAGGCTTTAGCAGATGTTTTTAATGTTGAACACTATTCGGCAATATCGAAAGCTGTCGGTAGGTTGAATACATTAATGGTTGAAGATAGAAAGGTTAAATTACAATTGTACAAGTTGCAAGATTGTTTGATGTCTGAAGTCAAGACTTGACCCCATTTGGTTCATTTGGTTGCACATTTGGTTGCATTTGGTTCTGACCCCATTTGGTTCATTCGGTTGAAGTCAAGACTTGACCCCATTTGGTGACCCCATTTGGTTCTCATGACCCCATTTGGTTCTCATTTGGTTCTGACCCCATTTGGTTCATTCGGTTGAAGTCAAGATTTGACCCCATTCGGTTCCAGACCCCATTCGGTTCCTTCGGTTTAAAAAGTAACAACACTTGGTTTTTTGAATAAAAAGATCAAGAAAGCACAGCTGCCTGCTTGACCGGAACTTCCTAATGGGTGACTCTTGTGGCTTTTTATGTGTTTTCTCCTTTTAAATCAATGGTTTGTAAGGGATTTTGCTTTTCGTTTCTAATTTTTCACGGTTTTGGTTAATTTTATGTTGCAATAATGCTTCCGTGAGGTTAATGTAACTTTAGAGGTACAAGAGATGCTTCAAAATCATCAACTTTATTAAAAGGAAAATAAAATGGAAAATAAAATGGAAAACATTCAACAACTTCCAGTAGAAAACAACGAAGAACTACAGCTAGATGAAATTCAAGAAGTTGAATCACATGTAGATCACGATTGGGAAATTGGCGTTGGCTGCTCAACACCTTTCTAATTGAGCTTTTAAAATAAAAAGAGAGAAGTATTACTTCTCTCTTTGTTGCGAATCTAATGAATAATAAAGAATCAAGATATCAACAAGAAAAAGCTAGGTTTTATGGTATTGCAAAGCAGGTTTGTAGCAGCAATCTAATTGAATCTCAACTTGATAAAGAATTTTCCCATTGGCTAGCTTACAGAAAATTACATGCCGACTTTTTAATTAATGGACCAGAAAGTCAATTCTATTTAAATTGCGATGTAAGCTTCGAAGACAATGTCGAAGTCGAAAATAAAAATATATTTTTTTTGTTTCATTATGGCCCTTATTTCTCTGTTCCCCTTTACTTTGTAAAAAAATTTAATTTCAGTGGCGCGGCTTTCATTCTGACTTCACAGAGTATTGATTTAGGACTTGTAGTAAAATGTGCGCATGCCTTTGGTTCAGAATTAGAACCAATTGTTATTGATGAATCAGGCTTGTTTGTGAAAAAAGTACTCAAAGCAAAAAAAGCTGGAAAATGTATTTTTATATTGGTCGATTTACCAGCCGGTAGTGACGATAAAAATTATAAGATGTTTGATACTCATTTTGGCAAAATTAAGCATCGTTTGGGGTACATGCGTATCGCCTCGATGTTAAAACAAAAACCATCTTTAATACTACCTCAAATAAGTAATGATTATAAAAAAATGTCTATTGGACTAGCTGAAATTAATAGCCATGGTGAAGTTGTAGATGAATATGTAAAGTTGTTAGGTAATGACTTCAAAAACTTTGAGCGGGTTAATGAATTAGAACGAATGTGTGAATTTAAATAGCGTAAGGGTCTGCCATAGTGAATACATTAGATGAGAGTTACATATTTAATTACAAGGAAAAATTAGATAATGGCCACGTTGTATCAATAAAAACGATTCAAGACAGATATTTCCATATCCCAAAAGACATTTTTACATTACTAGAAAAGCATTCTTCTAATACTGGTGAAATTTCCAATATGCTCAAAGCTGAGTATATTTATGATTTACATAAAAAAGGTGTGATTTATAAAGCCAGTGAGATAGAGCATATCAGTGAGAGTACTGGAGAGGAAGTTGAAGGGTTTGTTCTGTTAAAAGAGCGACCTTTAAGCTTTGCACTAAAATTCTTCAGTTTATTTAGTTACGCAAGACTATTGATTCCTTACCTAGTGTTGATATTAAGTATCTCTTTTTACCTTTATGACACTAATAATATACTTACTGCCATACCTTCAGCGTCAGTTGGTATGGGGTATGATATTTTAATTATGCTTATGCTGTATATATTTACTTCTGGCATTATTCACGAGTTGGGTCATAGTTCTTTGCTCTATAAATACCATGGTAAAGAAGCTCCAATTGGTGTCACATTTAACTATTGCTTTCCAGCATTTTTTTCGGATGTTAGAGATGCTGCATTACTTATAGACAAAAATAAAAAATTAAAAGTACTCTTTGCGGGCGTTTTATATCAAATTATCTTCTTTCCTCTATTGGTTTTACCATTTTATTTTTGGTTAGGAGAGGTTGCGCTAGTTTTACTTTTTTACATGCTAGCGATACAAATTTTCTTTAATTTGGTTCCTTTTGTAAAAAACGATGGCTATTGGATATACAAAGAAATGTTCTCAGCCAGGGAGAGGAAAAAAAGGATTCATTATTTTACTTTTAGGTTATTTTTGGTACTTGGAATTGGATACATAAGTTATGTGGTCCTTCTTACTGGATGGCATTTTTACTCGAATGTTGTCATTGAGGGAATTGCAGTTTTAGATCAGCCTGCATTTGATATTTTTAGGCAGCTTTTGGTTAGTATGTATATTGTAGTCGGTTTATATAAATACCTTTCTCAAAGAGAAAGCGAGGGGGAAATGTGAGGGATTCATTATTATTTTTATGTTTAATTTGCTCATTTGCATCAAACGCAGAAGAGCCATATAAACTTGACCTATCCATGTCATACATTGAAGGCTATAAAAGTACGGTTAATGGCAATTCCTTTGATATTGATTCGTTTTTTGAGCACGGCTTAGGGGTTTCATACCAAGTTGAACTCAGTGAATTTTGGAAAGCGGATTATAACATTGGTTTAACTTTCTCTGAGCAAGGCCCTGAAAGTCAATCTATATATGGGGTTTACACAGGGATTGATTTTGAATATCAAAACTTCAGTGAACAAATAAAGCCTTTTTTGGGGATGCAAATACATAAGCCTCTCTCATCGAGTAATACGATCGAAAATACCAGTAAGTTCAAAAAATCACTCGGGTTTAATTTCTATCCTGCCAAGGCTGCTTATTCTATTAGCTTTTCAGTTAGTCAGTCTGATTAGAGAGAATTATGGGTATTCGTAAAATATTTTTCTTTTCGGGTTTGGTTTTTATTTCTGGCTGTACTGCGACGATTAAAACCAAAGGGGTCAAGTCTTGACTTCAGACATCAAAGGTCTAGATTTATAGTTTACAGCTTTTTGAGTGAATCGCTATATCTAGGCCGCTACGAATAGAGTATGAAAATGCGTTTTATCACGTAATTAATCGTGGAAGAGGGCATGCAAACACCTTTTTGAATGATGATGGCTTTAAGTCTTTTTTACATTATATTGAGCAAGCCTTCGTTTAATATTTATGTGTATTGTTCTGTTTAATGACCAGTCACAACCACTTGCGAATCGAAATCCCGTTACTAATTTCAAGACTATAAAACTGTAGCCAACATGGGCAAAAACCTGAAAAGAGTTGGGTATGTTGGAATTGCGCTGATAGGGTTGAGGCAGCGAAGCTGGAGGTTATTCTGGAGGGGTTGCAGGCGAGTTAATATATGAGGTTGTTGAAAAGTAATGGAGCCTATTAAGTTGTGGTTTTTAACTCTGTTTCTTACATCTGCGGGTCTTTTCTTTTTTATAATATTACCAATTTTAATAGCTATAAAAGATAAAAAAACTCGGTTGGTAGAGGATGTTCTAGATGATGGAAATCGTTTTTACTCATTAAATATCATAACTGCTGGTAGCGGAGCATTGCACTACGGTTCTATATTTCTAATCGATTGGTATGCTAGGCGTTATAAGGTAATAGAGGAGAGAGAAAAGGTACCCAAAAATTTGCAGATGTGGTTTAAGCTTCATTATATTTTGTTTATAACATTTAGCCTTATGTTTTTATTAGCATGCCTAATGGCCTACTTTGTTTAGATTAACTGCTTTTCTTTTTTGTTGATTAAATAATGGATTTGATATTTTTTGGTGTTGGCTTAAGTGTTATTTTTATCATTCTTTTACCTTTAGCTTTTTATTTAAAAGCAAAAAAGCTCAGAACGGTTGAAGATATTTTAGAGCATGGAAATCGCTACTATTCCCTAAATATTTTTATGGCGCTTCATGGTTTACTTCATTATGGCAGTGTATTTTTATTTGATTGGTATGCAAAACGGTATAATTTATTAAATGATAGAAACAAGGTACCAGCTCACGTCTCGAGATTATTTAAAGTGTATTTTGTAATTTTTATGCTTTGTGCACTATTAATGTTTTCATCTGTATTCTTTGAATAAAGACTTAGATTTTAAAGAGCAAAGGACTAAATAAAAGGAAAAAAGGTCAATGGATGAGCTTGTTAGGTCTCTTTTGGTCTATATAAATAAACTCCGTATTTTGACAAAGTAGTTTTGAGTGAGATTTAGTAACTCTATTTCAAAGGTGTACATTAATTGGGGAAATATATAATATTGTTAATATCTAATATTAAACGGATTTAATTATGGAAGAAGTTACATTTTTTTCAGAAAATAAAGTTAAAGAAAAATTACAAGTACATTTTGATGGCCTGCAAAACCAACAAGTATTATATGGAAAGAAGGTAGAAAAAATATTTAAAAGAAAAAATTGCACGTATATATTCTTTACCTCCGATGATTCTCCATACGAGGAGACATTATATATTACTTTGATTGATTCAAAAGGTGAGGTTATTGAAAGTGTTGAACTCTCGAAGCCTTATTCTCCAGGGATTTTGAAAGATTTAATAATTAAAAATGATCAAACGATTGAATTCAAATTTTGGGGGGATTCGATAAATAATTTAATTATTGCCGACAAAAAAAAAGTGCACATTTCTCATGCAATACCTTCAAATGGCCTTCGTTACTCAAATAAATTATCACCAAGTTATCTAACAATAAAAGATTAAGGTTTACAAACATGGACTCGTTTATTTCTGACAAAGATGTAGAAACTAGTATTAGGCAAATGGAAGTAGCAGCAATTAACTTTGGTAGTCGTTTCATAAATGATTCAAAAGTAAGGGCGCTATATATGGAACAGACAAAAAAAATGTCTTTGGAATTAGTTAATGCTTATAAGACTGGAGTCATAACACCTAAACAAGCTGCTGTAGCTGCGAATGAAATGCGAAATGAAATCATGGCAGTCTCTCGCAGTAAAACTAGTGATATTGGTAAAGCTAAGGTTGTTAAGTTAAAGGCCAGTGGTTTGAATTTAGAGGTATTACTAGATAAATATGCAAAAAGCCAGTTCGGTAAAGGTTTTGGCGAGCTAAATGAATCAGAAGCTTCATCTATTTATAAAAAGATAGTTCAAAGTGCAGGGAAGGCAAACCCTAACGTTAGCGCCAAAGCAAACAACTTAGGCAAAGCAGGGCGAAGCTTATGGGTACTTTCTATATGTATCGCAGTTTATAATATTAGTAGTTCAGATAATAAACTCAAAGCGGCAGGACGTGAAGCAACTAACATTGGAGGTGGCTTTGCTGGGGGCGCCGCTGGGGGCGCGACTGCTGGCATCTGGTTTGGGCCTATAGGTGTAGCAGTAGGTGTTGTTGTTGGTGGAGTTTTGGGTTCTATTATATCTGATCAAGTATATATTGAACTTGCAGGCCCAGATGGGGAGTTTGCCAGAAGCTTTATACCTCGCTTTACTAATGTTTTTTCTACTAATGAGAATAAAATGGCGAGTGCTTTAATTACTGAGTGTACATATGAATTAGATAAGGTAATGGCTGTTTTTATACAGTTGAATGATAAGTATTTTACAGATGTTGATGACATAGCAATTGCTTATATAGAGTTGATTAGAACAGGTAGGTATCCTCTTATTAAGCAAGCTCTATCACTAAATAAAGCTCTGAAAAATTATCTTATTCAGATATTGGGTAGCGGCTGGACATCGTCTTCTGAGAAAGAATGCATAAGGTACCTTCGCCATGTTTAGTTACAGGGTCTAATTTAGTCAAACAGTGCTTTTTCCATTTGACCTAAATACCTCCTTATAATATTGAGGAGGTTAAAATATCTAAACATATTCTGAATATTCAGTAGAAAACCAAAAGCCGAAGGGCGGCCATTAAAAACCTCTGGTCAAGCAGGGATGTTTGTCTTTGCCTTGAATACAATACGACATATCCAGTCTTAATATCCATCTTAAAGCCACATAAAAGTATTAATTGCTGTAAACACCCTGTTTGTACCTAGAGTGCTTATTTCTTTTATAACTAATTGCTTAACAGTACCTAATTTAGGATTAGTATTAGTTACTACTTAAAACAATAATAAAATAAGTGCCAGAAATAGCCTTTAAAAAAGAGGTATTCATGGAAGATCTATTTATAGGTTTACATTGCAAATGTCGGCGTTATATTACTTTTAGTTTTGATATTAAGAGCAATTAAAAAAGTGGATTTAAATCTAATGTGGTCTTTGATTTCGTTAGGTATTTTAGTTTGCTACTTTTTTGCTTTGTTTAAAGGTGGAAAGGTTATCCCCTTGGGTATGCTTTTTCCTGATATGTCGTGGAATTGGTCTGGAAAAGTAGCGGCAATAATCCTTTGGTTAGTCGTACTATTGGCTTTAGTTAAATTTAAAGCTAACTTTCGTATTGCAGATGCTGGTTTTACTTTTAGGCAAAATGAAAACTCTATAAAACCCGCTTTTACAGTTATGTGCTTGTTTATCATTTTACAGATAGTTGTATCACTTTTTTGGAGTGGTGAAGCTAATTACGATTTAGAAACCTTACTTTATCAGGCAACAATGCCAGGCTTTGATGAGGAGCCTATGTTTAGAGGGATTCTTTTATTTTGTATATCTTTGGCAATCATATCTGAACGCTATAGTTTAGGTGGTGCGTCAATTAACATTGCAGGGTTGATCTTAGTGGTGTTATTTGGACTAGTTCATGGGGTTATGTTTAATGGTGGAGAGTGGCACTTTTCTTTCCCCGCTATTTTATTAACAGGCGGCTACGGCTTTATTTTACTTTGGCTAAGAGAGCGCACAGGGAGTTTGGTGTTTCCTATTTTAGCCCATAATAGTGTTAACTTTGTTGGGCAGCTAATCTAATTAAAAGTTTAATTTAAGAGAGGTAAAATCTTGTGTAAGTTTTTACCTCTTCACCGGCTGCAGCCAAAAGGGCTCGTTTGCAAGTGACCACAAGTCATTCATGCCTGCAATTTGAGCTCCTTTTATTACCTATGCTTTTAGTGCTTTGTACTGCTAAATTAGCTTTCGAACACTACTCAGCTTGAAAGCATGAGAAGCCCAGTACTTACACTTTAAACTGTTGTACCAATTTTAATAAGTTATTGCCTAGTATTGCCATTTCGTTACTTGCTGTTGATGTTTGCTCAGTTGCAGCTGATGATTGCTCTGTCACTTGTTTAATATTAACAACGTTGCGGCTGATCTCATCTGCAACCACGGCCTGTTGTTCAGCGGCTGAGGCTATTTGCGCGTTCATATCATTAATTGCGCTGCTGTAGTCATTGATTGTTCGCAGGGTTTCACCTGTTTTACTCACTTTTTCAACAACTAAGTCTGTTTGTTGTTGGCTTTTGGTCATTACCTCAATGGCGGTTAATATTCCGGATTGAAACTTATCGATCATTTGTTCTATGTTGGTGGCCGACTCTTTAGTTCGTTGTGCTAAGGTTCTTACTTCATCAGCAACAACTGCAAAGCCTCTGCCTTGCTCACCCGCTCTTGCGGCTTCAATGGCGGCATTTAATGCCAATAAGTTTGTTTGTTCAGATACGCCTTTAATAACATCTAATATGGTACTTATATTTTCGCTGTCGGCTTGTAGCTTTTCAATTGCAGAGGCGGATTGGTTAATTTCTTTAGTAAGGTTATCAACCGCGTGAACTGTTTCGTTCACCATGCTTTCACCGGCTTTAGCATTATTATTTGAATCACTTGCTGAACTTGCTGCATTTTCTGCGCTATTTGCAACGTCTTGAATTGTTGCATTCATTTGCGTCATAGCGGTGGCAACTTGTTGCGTTTCATCATGCAGCTTTTTAACTGCTGCACTTGTGGTGTTACTAACTATTGAAAGCTCTTCGGAAGTTGATGCAACCTGAGTGGTTTCAGATGCCACTGAGGTTATTGTGGTGCGAATTTTAGCAACAAATTTATTAAATGCGCGGGCAACGTCGCCGGTTTCATCTTTTGATGAATCGTCGACTGTTACGGTTAAATCACCTTCGCCATCGGCAATATCGTTCATTCTATGTGAAAGGCGATTAAGTGCGCCGGTAATTCTCGAAGAGATAAAAATGGCAATAACAATACCTGCGATTAAGCCTACAAGGGTAATTACAAGCATTAAGCTATATGCAGAGGAGTGCCGTGCTTGAGCTTCTAACTCGTCATTTGCCATATCTTGTTCGATTGCATTTACTAAATTAGTCATTTGAGAAATGGCTAAATCGTTTAGCCTCCTGCCTTCATTTTTAGATAAGGCTATTGCTTTGTCGTTTAAATCAGCTCTTGCTAGATCACGAATTTGAAGATTTACCTCAATATATTCATCCCATGTCGCGGCAAATTCATCGAGTAAACGTTTGCCGTTGTCATTGACTAAATTGCGAAGAGTTGCACGTCGCTTTAGCATTTCATCTCGCGTTTGAGCTATGAAGTCGGCGTATTCATCCATGGCTGCTTTTGAGTCTGCCAAAATTATATTTTTTTCAGCTCGAGATACAGCTAAAGCGCCTTGATTGACTCTAGCTGCCAGTTTTACTTTTTCAGCTGAAACATTAATTATTTTACTCATTTGATCATTCATTATGGAAAGGTTATATATACCAATCCCAGCAGTAACAATTAGCATGATGATTATTAGACTAAAACTCGCTAATAATTTTGCTTTAATTGAAGTGAAACCAATTTGATTTAAATTTGAAATCATTTTTAAATTCCTTTTGGCAGTCCATTTATCGACTTGTATCTTTGAAAAATAACAGGTTCGTTGTAGCACCACTAATTAATAAACTGTAGAACAAAAATTTAATAAATAAAGGTTGGTTTTTAATCAGGTTAATTGTGTTATTTTTGATAGACGAGAGAGTTATGAACTTTATTTATTATAATTCCCCGACTTTAATGATTAATATTTTATAAATTAAAGTGTGATTTTTTGGGTTGTTTTTTCTTTTTTTTATTAAATAGTTAGGTTTTCAAGGCTACTTTTTAAATTATCACCGCTTAGGGCTAAACAGTGATAATTGAGAATGAAAAGTCAGCCAGCGAGTAAGGAATTGAGCTGGCTTGACTGTATTTAACGTTTACTCTGGAACGAAAGGGGTCAAATCTTGACTTCAGACATCAAAGGTCTAGATTTATAGTTTACTACTCATTGAGTGAATTACTATGTCTAGGCCGCTGCGAATAGAGTATGCGTTTTATCATGTGATGAATCGTGGGAGAGGGCGTGAAAATACCTTCTTGAGCGATGACGACTTTAAGTGTTTTTTATATTGCATTGAGCAAGCAAGCCTTCGCTTTAATATTGAAGTGCATTCATATTGTTTAATGACCAATCATTACCACCTGCTAATCAAAACCCCCGATGCAAATTTAGGCAGAGCCATGAAGCATATTAATGGCCTTTATACCCAATACTTTAATCGAACACATAACACAGATGGTGCGTTGTTTAGAGGGCGCTACAAAGCGGTGCTTGTGGATGCAGATAACTATTTATTACATGTTAGTCGGTACATTCACCGTAACCCAATTGAAACGAACACACCGTTGGTAGAAGAGCTTGCTAAGTATAAATGGTCTAGCTATTCAGCTTTTATTAAAAGAGGAGCGACACCGAAATGGCTCGTCCGAGATTTTATATTTTCGCTGCAAGGCAAAAAGCGTAAATATGCAGCTTATAAGCAGTTTGTGGAATATGAAAACAACAAAGAAATAAGCGCTTTTTATGGTGCTAAAAAGTTATTGTCGGTTTTGGGTTGTGAGGACTTTATTGAAAACATAAAAGACTATATTGCCAAGTCAGATAGTGAAAGTAAGCTTGTTAGTAAAAAGCACTCAGCAGATGATGTTATAGCTTACTTAGCTCAATACTTTAATGTTGAAGTTGATGAGATTATAGCGGTTAAAAAGGGGCGAAAAGAGAAAATTTACCACGCTGGTTTGCTATTAAATTATGCCAAGATTTAATAGGATTAAATTTGCAGGCTTTAGCAGATGTTTTTAATGTTGAACACTATTCGGCAATATCGAAAGCTGTCGGTAGGTTGAATACATTAATGGTTGAAGATAAAAAGGTTAAATTACAATACGGAAAACTTCGAGATTGTTTGATGTCTGAAGTCAAGATTTGACCCCATTTGGTTTTCAATACGGAAAACTTCGAGATTGTTTGATGTCTGAAGTCAAGATTTGACCCCATTTGGTTTTGAAGTCAAGATTTGACCCCATTTGGTTTTCCATTTGGTTTCATTTGGTTTTTGGTTTTCGTGATTTTTGCAGTTTTTTTATACATTTATTTACAATGGATTGACATGAATTCTTGTACCTAAAAAAACTTTAGTATTTAATGAGGTTTTATCCTTTTGTTGTTCATTGCTCGTCAATGGTATGTCAAAGATGAGGAACGGAAGGCCCATTAGATTACTTTTCACATCGGAAGTGGTTTTATATTATGAAAATCAAAATTTTAAGTTTAGCTATATCGGCTGTATTGTTAACTGGCTGTGGGGGTTCTGATAAAAAAAGCACACCGACCGTAGTCCAAAGTGTGTTTGAGATCCAGCCATTAATGACGGTTACGGGCAAGGAAGATAGTCCATCAGCTATAGTCATTAATGCCAATAAAGTCCCTGATGACGCTGAGGCCATAGTTTTAGAATTAGTAGAACAACCTACGCTTGGTGAGATATCGGGTATATATCCAAATTTAAGCTACGTGCCGGTGGCAGACCAATTTGGTGACGATACCTTTAGCTTTAAACTAAAAAAAGGCACTAAAGAAAGTAGCACGGTAAAAGTTAATATTACCCTTGCGGCTGTTAACGATGCGCCAGTAATTACAGGAACTCCTGCTGCTACTGTGCAAGCTAATGAAACGTATCATTTTGCTGCCGCGGCTTCAGATATTGATTCTGAGCAATTGAGTTTTAGTATTGACAATAAACCTGATTGGGCGACGTTTGATACTGTAACTGGGGTATTAAGTGGTATGCCTTCAAATCAGCATGCAGGTAAAACCAGTGGTATTGTTATTCGTGTCTCAGATGGTGAATTTGAAGCTGCTTTACCTGCATTTGATATTGAAGTGATTGCAGTATCTTGGGTTAAACTCGGTGATTTACCGGGCTTTGAAGGTACGCATTTAAATGTTCAGTCAACCAGTGATGATCTGTATGCAGTGACACATAACTTTGCGATTGCTGCTGCTTCTATATGTTCAAGTGCCGAACCGAGCGCTCCGAGGTTGTCACATTGGGATATAGCACAAAATAGCTGGCAAAAACTGAGCTCACCGCAATCGAGTCGTTATTATTATCAATCAGAACTTGTTGATAAAAAGCTTTATCTCTTTGGTGGCACCGAGGCGTGTGCAAGTGGGGCAAATGCACAAGCTAATATGGAAGTGTATGATACACAAGAAAAAACCTGGCAGACGTTTGCAGCACCTACCTTTGCGCCGTTTATTAATCCGCTACAAGCGAGTTGTTCATTTAATGATGAGGTCATTGCGTTTTCTAAAAATGGTCAACAGCAACGCCTTAATCGTTTAAATACAGTGGATAACAGCTGGCAAGCAACAGAACTACCTGAGAGTTTGAATGAAATACAGCATTGTTTTAGCAAAGGTGATGCGCTTTTTGTTATCCAACGTCAATACGAGCAATTACTGTTAAGTCAATTTGATGTTGCTACACAAAGTGTTTTAAATTCAGAGTTAATTCCTGATTTTGAAGCCGGTGTTTATTATGACACTACACTTATAGGTAATACGTTATACCTGTTAAGTGCAAAAAACTTTGTGGAATTTGATTTTGATTTAATGCAATGGAAAACGCTTACCGCTAATCCGTTTGCGGTTGAGGTGCAAGATACGACTAGCTATTATTTACGTGATTTTAAAACGGTTGCCTATGGTAATACTCTGCTGTCGGTTGGTGGCGCTTATACCAATTATTATGGTAAAGCCATATATCAATATATTCCGCAATAATTTATATCCATAAAACTGATTTAAAGGGCTCACAGAGCCCTTTTTTATTGCTGATTTACCTTATTAATTAAAAATTAAGCGTCTAGCGATGTAGAGCAAAGTGATCATCCATTATAAAGTTCCGGTCAAGCAGGCAGCTGTGTTTTCTTGACCTTTTTATTCTAAAAGCCAAACGCCCCTACTTTTTAAACCAATTTAAATATGGCTATGGACCTAGTAATGGCCTCGATTGGTGAGAATACGCGCTATGGCTTGGGTAAAGAACGCCCTATGAATTTAGATATTTTTAGCATCATTGATGATTAAGTAAGGCCCTTGGTCTCCGTCATCGTTTACTACCAATATCAGTCCTGTTTCTGGCAGTGTATATACACTGCCTAATAACAAATAAATTTAAAATTAGTTATCTTCGATAACAATGGTGCAGGCAGCAGGGCTTTCACCAGTCATACTTATTACTGCCGTATACCCGTTATGACTTTCATCGTAAATGCCATCATCAGAGTAGTGTTTTTTTGTTTTATCAGCCGCTTTATATGCATCTTTAGAGCTACTATAAGGCGTTTTACTATGCTGTACTTTAAAATAGTTCTGTTTATTTACTGGTGTTGCGGACATAATTGCCCAACCAGATTTATTACCTGAAATTTCAATGCTCATAGTAATATTTGAACCCGCACCTTTAGCATGAACACCTGCTTCCCAAAGCTCCCCAGGGTTAATTTTGTTGCCACCGTCAACATCTCGTAAACTACCATGGTCAATATAGTAATCTACACTTATTGTTGATTTTGTAGCATTCCTTATACCAACAGCCAAATCGTTGCGATCTTTATTGCTACCAAAAACACTAGTAATTAGCTGATTAACATCAATATTAAAATTAGTATCGGTACCCATAATTTATTTCTCCATTGTAAATATCTATTTCATTGTCAAACAACATAAAATTCGTTGTTAATAAAATGTTAGGTTGGATGATTTAAGATATCTATTACAAATTATTACACCCAATACTCAATTGAGTGTAATTAGGAAGGTCGATTAAAAACTCAATACAAAAACTCGTCAGGGTTGCAATTATTAGTGACCCTATGCTTTTTTCTATTTTTACTTCTAGCAACACATGCATTTATAGCGTTATGTAATGCTGTGTAATATTTTTACGCTTGTCTTCAGCTATCTTTATAAAGAGTGTCCATCGCTCACCTAAATCAACTAGCTTAAATCTTTAAGGTGTCTTGGATAACCAACCAAGATCCTAACTTATTTTTATTTAAGCCAGCGATATTGCACAACGTTCACCGTCACAAAGGAGCAAATTATGAATGTGCAAAACAAAACGGGCCCGTCGGTTGCAGTAGATACAGAAATTGATGCTAATATTCTTCTCAGCAGTGCGCAAAAGCAAAAAATTAAAGTGCGTGATAGCAAGTATAAAGCGGCTGATTTATCTTGTCTGAGAGCAATTGCACAGGCTGCAATTAACGTCGAATTATTTACAATCCCGCTTTATATGAGCGGCCTCTATTCGATTCAAGGGACACACCAAATTGCAGACTCGTCGAAACTGTATCCCGGCCGTTATTGGCCAGGGCTTGGTCCTACGGCTGGTTATATTCCTGAAATAAGACGTAATCAGTATGATGTTAACTTAACTGCTTTGTTTGACACCGACACCTCAGCTGGAAACAGTGGTGATGCAAATAAACCAGCCAAAAAATATGAACTGTCTGTTAATCAACAAGTGTTCAACGGGGTATATAGTGTTTTTATTGAAGAAATGCTGCATCTACAACTGGCCTCAAATATGGCAAGTAAATTGGGCCTCACACCGAGCTTTACTAGTCAGGCGTTAATTGACGAAAAATATGGTTGGAAGTGCTACAACAACAAAAGTAGCATTCCACATATTTTGAACTTTGCGGACTGTACTACCGATTTATCTAAATTGAGCCCTGCGGTTCAAGCTTATTTCAAACAAATTTTTCCCAATAAAACGCTACAAGATTTACGTGTTAATGCTACAGAACTCAGTAAAGAGCAAACGCTGCTATTTATGTTGATAGAAGAGACTGAAGAAAATGCTCACAAAATTATTCAACCAGAGTTTTTAAAACCAAACGCAGATACACAACGACCAAAATACTTTGAACAAGCCCCATATGACTGGTGGAAACCGAATTACAAGGAAAGTGACTTGCCGCTATTTGGTTCAATTGGGCACATGTACTTAAGTTATTGGGATTATATTCAGATCCAATATGACGATGGAACTAGTTTGTTAGATTACGCAACTATTCAGCCTACCTGCGAAGCTAGTCAGCGCGACTACTTCAATGAGCGCCCTGGAAATGATGAATATCAAGCACAATTTCCGGGCATTATGGGTTCGCTCAACGTAAATTCAGATCATACAGCTCTCAAAGAAGCCTTAATGAACAATGTGAATGCCATTACGGATCAAGGTGAAGGTGATGGTGTGGCTGACATGCTTTGTAAACGTTGGGCTAATGAGATATGGGCGCAAAACTTTCTTGCTTCTAAGGAGTCGCCATCAAACGATGCTCACCCGAGTACAGTCGAAGAAAAGTTCCAACCAAGCGCTGAAGCATTAAAAGCGGATTACCCAGCAAGCTGCAGTGAAGGTCCTATATCAGGCTCAGCATGTGCACGGATCACCAATAAATATAAAGATCACTTTCAAATTTTCACCGATACGCTGAAGCTGATCGTTGACTTTGAATCCCCTTCATCAAACTCTAGTGAACGCTACATGACATGGCCTACATGGTTTGCTGATGGCAACACTTGGAGCTGTGAATTATTAGATCCCAAAGGGGGCGATGTAGCACATGCGAATAATCCGCAACTCCCAGAGGTAGCAAGCGTAGTGCAAGCGCTCAATAATCTGCGGCTCACGACTAATATTAATGACACTCACCAATTATTTAGTAGTTCAGCAGTAGGTACAATCAAAGGTCTCACAACAGCGCTAGATCGCTATTGGTCGGGTAAAACTGAGGAGTTTCCGGGTCCAGCAATGGGAGGTTCTGGAGATAGAATTTCGATCTGCTGGGCAACTACAGGAATAGCGCCAGATTTAGTGAGCGGTATCGACCCACAAAGTGCGGACACGCTTTATCATGCTTGCCAAGGAATGAGTTATAACAACATCGGCACTAATGATTTACCACCTCCTGAGGTATATCACAGCTGTAAAGGTAGTAATGATTGTAAAGCGCAGGGAGGTTGTGGTTTTGTGCATAGCACAACGCCAGGTGGCAGCTGTGGTGGCAGTGTATCGAGCGGGCCAAAAAGTGCACCAGCCGATAATAAGTGTAATAACTTGGGCGGTTGTGCAGTACCTATTTCGGCGTCTCAACTTTTCCCGAAGCTTTCAGGTGATGACCAAGAATACGATATGCAGTTATTTAAGTTTAACCTTAAAGATAACAGCTTCTCAGCAATAGATTATACTTACCCAAAAAGCCAAGCCGCTCTCAGTGATAAGTCAGATGAGTGCGTATTAATGCCTTATAAAAAAGGTGACGCTGTATACAACATTGCTTGGCAAGCTTACAGTAATGCTAATGGCTTGTTGGATGATAACGGTAAACCGCCTGAGCAGCCAATGCCTTCAGATATTCGTTTAGCACTTCCTCCTTCAACTTGATAGGAAAGAGCGTATGACAAATCTAACTCGGACGCAGGATTTTGCTGCGTCCGCTATCGAAAAGCTAACTGATCTTGGGTTTGGTGTTGGCCTCAGAAGT